>JAZQSV010000011.1:0-52409 GCA_045630265.1 Acutalibacteraceae bacterium | reverse complement strand
TGTAACACGTAACTGTGTGTTACACAAGGTCGTTGATTTCTTATTTTTTCTTGGGTTCTCTCAGGATATCACATTTTACCCTTTTGAGGATATGTGGGGTTACCCTGAAATAGTAGATATTATTCCCACTCGATAGTTCCCGTTGGTTTTGGTGTGAGGTCAAAAAGAACTCGGTTTATGCCCTCAACCTCATTTGTGATGCGGGCGGTAATTTTGTGGAGAACGGGGTAGGGGATTTCCTCAATGGTTGCGGTCATAGCATCTTTGGTATTTACGGCGCGGATAATTGCCGGCCAACCTTCATAGCGGCTCTCATCCTTTACACCAACGCTTTTAATGTCAGGCACAGCAATAAAATACTGCCAAACCTTTTCCGATAGACCGTTTTTATCAAATTCATCGCGGAGAATTGCATCGGCCTCACGAAGTGCGTTTAGTCTATCCCTTGTAATTGCGCCAAGGCAACGAACACCAAGGCCGGGGCCAGGGAAGGGTTGACGGTAAACCATAGCGTGGGGGAGGCCAAGAGCCTCACCAACCACCCTAACCTCATCCTTGAAAAGAAGCTTTAGTGGCTCAACAAGTTCAAACTGCAAATCCTCGGGAAGTCCGCCAACGTTATGGTGGGACTTAACGGCCTTTTTACCCTCGGCCTGCTTAATACTTTCCAAAATATCGGGGTAGATGGTGCCTTGGGCCAGGAAGGAAACACCTTCGAGCTTTCTTGCCTCATCGGCAAAAACGTTTATGAACTCTTTACCAATAATTTTTCTCTTCTGTTCGGGGTCGGAAACACCTGCAAGCAAATCTAAAAACCTATCGGTTGCATCAACGTAAATAAGGTTAGCGTCAAGTCCCTCTCCGAAAAGCTTAATAACGTTTTCGGATTCGTCCTTACGCATAAGGCCGTGGTTAACGTGAACACATACAAGCTGTTTTCCAATGGCCTTAATTAGCAGTGCGGCAACAACTGAAGAGTCAACACCGCCCGAAAGGGCAAGCAAAACCTTTTTATTGCCAACCTGAGCACGAACTTCAGCTACCTGTTCATTAATAAACCGGTCCGCAAGGGCTTTGGTTGTAATGCGCTCCATTGTATCAGGGCGTTTACTAATATCCATTAAAATTCCTCCCCAAAGGTCAAAAGTATAACACTATTTTAAAGCAGAATTTCACTTTAAAATAAATATAGAAATATTATAAAACATTTTATCTTTATTTTCAACACATTTATAGCAACAAAGTTTTTAAAAATGCAAAAAATATTATCCTTTTCAGTTTAAATTTTAAATGATTTTTACAAAAAATCTTTCTATAAAAAATTTCATTGAAAGAATTGTTATAATATAGTATAATCAAAATAGTATGTAAAAAAAGGGGTGGTTTCGTGGCAAAAAAAGGTTTTTTAAAAAAACTAGAGCTTTTTTGGACCTTTTTTAAAATAGGTGCCTTTACCTTTGGCGGGGGATATGCTATGATTCCCCTTATCCAGCGTGAGGTTGTTGATAATAAAAAGTGGGTGAGCGATGACGATATTTTGGAGATTATTGCTATTGCGGAATCCACACCCGGTCCTATTGCAATAAATTCTGCAACCTTTATTGGCTACAAGATTGCGGGATTTTTCGGCTCATTTTTTGCAACTCTGGGCGTAGTGCTTCCATCCTTTGTTATAATTCTTCTTATATCCTTGGTTTTAAAGGAGTTTCAAAATATTACTGCGGTAAAATACGCTTTTTACGGTATTCGTGCAGGTGTTTTGGCGCTGCTTATAAAATCGGTTTATACCATGTTTAAAAAGGTTAAAAAGGGTGCGGTGGCATATATTTTAATGTGTCTTGCATTTGTGCTTACCGCATTTTTGAATGTGCCTGTTTTAGCGGTTATTGCCTTCTCCGCGGCTTTGGGAATTATCTACTCTTTTGCGGCAAGGAGGAAGGTAAAATGATAGATATGTTACTAAAATGCCTAGAGCTTTTCCTTACCTTTTTCAAAATAGGACTTTTCACCTTTGGCGGCGGATATGCAATGCTCCCCCTTATTCAGGAGGAAACCATTGCAAAGGGCTGGGCAAGTGAAGCCGAGCTTATAAATTTTATAGCGGTTAGTGAAAGCACACCGGGGCCCTTTGCCATAAATATGGCAACCTATCTTGGCTCCAACGTTTGCAGTGGGTTTGGAATATGGGCTAGTATACTTGGCGCTTTTTTTGCTACGCTTGGTGTAGTGCTACCCTCTTTTATAGTTATTTTAATTGTGGCCAAATGCTTCGAAAGGTTTAAAAGCAGCAGTTTGGTGCAAGGCGCCATGTCGGGGCTAAAGCCCGCTGTAGTAGGTCTTATTGCGGCGGCGGTTTTGTCGGTCGCAGCAACGGTTTTAATACCAAACGGAATTTCGGCGCTTCTTTTTGCCACACCAAGCTTTTATATTTCTCTTGCCATTTGCCTTGTAATGGTGGTGGCGTCCTTTAAAAAGGTGCACCCAATTATAATTATTTCGGCTTCTGCACTAATTGGTATTGCAGTCGGTTATGCATTTGGGCTACCTGTTTAAAATTTAAAATGGTAATAAAAAATCGCAGGGAAGCTCCCTGCGATTTTTATTTTATCTTTTAGTTTTTAAGACTCTGGATGGGGGCGGGGATACGTCCGCCACGGTTTATAAATTTGGCGGGGGAGGAGGTATTTACCCTCATTACAGGGCCGCTTCCAAGCAGACCGCCGAATTCAAGTTCATCACCAACCGTTTTACCAATGGCGGGGATAACACGAACTGCGGTGGTTTTGGAGTTAATCATACCAATAGCGGCTTCATCGGCAATAATGGCAGAAATAACCTCTGCAGGGGTATCACCGGGGATATTTATCATATCAAGACCTACCGAACAAACGGCGGTCATTGCCTCCAGCTTTTCAATGGTCAGCACACCGCTTCGAGCGGCGGCGATCATACCTGCATCCTCAGTAACGGGGATAAATGCGCCCGAAAGACCGCCAACGTGGGAGGAGGCCATTACGCCACCCTTTTTAACGGCATCGTTAAGTAAGGCAAGAGCGGCTGTAGTACCACAAGCGCCGCAGGTTTCAAGCCCCATTTCTTCTAAAATATGGGCAACCGAATCACCAACTGCGGGGGTGGGTGCAAGAGATAAATCAACAATGCCAAATGGAACGCCAAGTGCATTTGCCGCTTCTTTAGCAACAAGCTGGCCTACGCGGGTAATTTTAAAGGCGGTACGCTTAACCAAATCGGCAACGCTTGTAATATCGGCATCGGGGATTTTGGTAAGTGCCGCACGTACAACACCGGGGCCCGAAACACCAACGTTTATAACACAGTCGGGCTCGCCAACGCCAAGGAAGGCGCCTGCCATAAAGGGGTTATCTTCGGGAGCGTTACAAAATACAACAAGCTTTGCCGCACCAATACAGTTGCGGTCGGCGGTAAGCTCGGCCGCCTTTTTAACGGTTTCGCCCATAAGCTTAACGGCATCCATATTGATACCTGCTTTGGTTGAGCCAATATTTACAGAGGAACAAATATGTTCGGTAACGCTAAGTGCTTCGGGAATGCTCTCGATAAGCTCTCTGTCGCCTGCGGCAAAGCCCTTACCTACAAGTGCAGAATAACCGCCTATAAAGTTAACACCAACCGCCCCGGCTGCCTTTTCAAGGGCAAGGGCAAATTTAACGGTGTCTTTAGATTTGCAGGCCGCCGCAATAATAGCAATAGGGGTTACCGAAATACGCTTATTTATAATGGGAATACCATATTTTTGCTCTATTCTTTCACAAACGGGAACAAGCTCTTTGGCACAGCGGGTGATTTTACTGTACACCTTGTCGCAGGCCTTATCTATATTCTCGTCGATACAGTCTAAAAGAGAGATGCCCATTGTAACGGTGCGAATATCAAGGTGCTCCTCTTCAATCATACGAATGGTTTCAAGTATGTCGTGTGTATTGTACATATATCAGTTTACCTCTTAAATGCTATGCATAGAATTGAAAATGTCTTCATGCATAACGTGAATGGACATTCCCATTTCTTCGCCCATTTTTTTCATATTGTCCGCGAAATCACCAAACTCGCCCTTCATACCGTCAATTTCGCCAAGCATAATCATACAAAACATATCGGAAAGAACCGACTGTGTAACCTCGGAAATATTGATATTAAAATCTGAACAACGGGATGATACCTTTGCTAAAATACCAACCGAGTCTTTACCTACTACTGTAATAACTGCCTTCATTTTGTGGCCTCCTAGATAATATTTAAACTATTTTAACATATTTTGTTCTTCAAGTAAAGCGCAAAAGTGAAATAAACTTACTATTATTTCAAAAAAAACTGTACTTTTGGAACAAAATGTATTATAATTACTTTTAAGTATAGGCGAAATTTTGTTTAGAACAGAAATGGAGAGATATTATGAACGTAAAACTGCTTAAATTGCTTGACAAAAATGCACGCGCAACAACTGCCGACCTTGCCACAATGCTTGGTACCGATGAGGCCACCGTTTGCGCCGAAATTAGTAAAATGCAGGCGAGCGGTCTTATCCGCGGTTTCAAAACGGTTATTGACTGGGAACGTCTTGATAGCTCATACGTTTCTGCGCTTATTGAACTTAAAGTTACTCCACAGCCCGATGCGGGATTTGAAGAGATTGCCAAAAACGTTATGAAGTATAAGGAGGTTGAAAGTGTTTACCTTATGTCGGGTGGTTACGACCTTTGCGTTATTGTAAAGGGAAAAACCTTCCAAGAGGTGGCACAGTTTGTAGGTAAGGTTTTAGCTCCCATGAAAAACGTTATTTCTACCGCTACACACTTCGTGCTTCGTAGATATAAGGAACTCGATACCATTCTTTGCGGCGATGAGGGAGACGATAGGGGGAACTTTGTACTGTGATAGATTACAGCAAGATTTTAAATCCTACCGTTTCACAGTTAAAGCCCTCCGGCATTCGTAAGTTTTTTGATATTACAGAGCAGATGGACCACGTTATTTCTCTTGGCGTGGGCGAGCCCGACTTCCCAACACCTTGGCACATTCGCAGAGCCGGTATTGAGTCTTTGGAGGCAGGTAAGACCCGTTATACCGCAAACCGTGGTATGGAGGAGCTTTGCCGTGAAATTGGTAGTTACACAAAACGAAAAATAGGTCTTGATTATGGTCTAAACGAGGTGCTTGTTACCGTAGGTGGCAGTGAGGCCATTGACGGCGCTGTAAGGGCAACGGTGTCGGCGGGCGAAGAGGTTTTAATTCCTATGCCAAGCTTTGTTTGCTATGAGCCCATTGTGCGCCTTGCGGGTGGAATTCCCGTACCTATTGAGCTTACTTCGGATAATAGCTTTGTGCTTACTCCTGAGCAGATAGAAGGTAAAGTTACAGAAAAAACCAAGGCAATAATTTTGCCTTACCCCGGCAACCCCACGGGCGCTATTATGAAAAGGGAGGATTTGGAGAAAATTGCTCCCGTAATTGAAAAACATAATTTATTTGTTATTTCTGATGAAATTTATGCTGAGCTTACCTATTCGGGTGATCGCCACGTTTCTATTGCCGAGATTGGTAGTATGAAGGAGAGAACGGTTATTGTATCGGGCTTTTCCAAAACCTTTTCTATGACAGGTTGGAGACTTGGCTATGCACTTGGACCCGAGCCGGTTATAAAGCTTATGACAAAAATCCACCAGTTTGCTATAATGTCGTCTCCCACAACTTCGCAGTATGCCGCTATTGAGGCGCTTAAAAACGGCGATGACGACGTTAGATCTATGGTAGAAGAGTACGATGCAAGGCGCCGCCTTATTGTAGATGGCTTTAGAAAGATGGGTCTTGACTGCTTTGAGCCGCTTGGAGCATTCTATGTATTTCCCTCTATTAAATCTACGGGTCTTACAAGTGAAGAGTTTTGCGAAAAACTGCTTTATTCTAAAAAGGTAGCGCTAGTGCCCGGTTCGGCCTTTGGTGAGTGCGGCGAAGGTTTTATAAGGGCTTCCTACTGCTACAGCGTTGAGCATATTAAAGAGGCACTGAGCCGAGTAAAAGAGTTTTTGGAAGAAATAAAAAATGAAAAATAAGTCCACATTTTTTGCTAATGCCAAAATCAATATTCATTTGGAGGTTGTGGGCAAAAGGGAAAACGGATACCACGATATTTCCTCTGTTTTTCAGTCTGTAACTTTAAATGATAGACTGGATATTGCCTTAAATAGCAGTGGTGAGGTTTCGGTTTTGTGTGAGGGCGCCGAAATTGTGGGCGAAAACCTTGCAAAGCTTGCGGCCGAAAGGTTTTTAGGTAGGGCAGGACTAGAGCTTGGCGCAGAAATTACGCTAAAGAAAAATATTCCTCTTTCTGCGGGTCTTGGCGGCGGCAGTGCAGATGCAGCGGCGGTACTTTACGGTCTAAATACTATGACCGATTTCCCGCTTGAAAAGGATGATTTATCTGAAATTGCGCTTTCCCTTGGCGCCGACGTTCCGTTTTGCCTTTTTGGTGGAACAAAAAGGGCGGAGGGGCTTGGCGAAAGGCTAACCGACATTGCTGTAAAAGATGAATGTTTTGTTATACTGATAAAACAACACAAAAAACAGTCAACAGGGCAAATGTACAATTTGGTTGACTCCCTTGAAAAAGGTGAAGCGGTTACAGAAAGGGTAGTTAATGCTCTTGAAGGTGATGACAAAATTGCCCTTAAAAAATACTGCCGAAACGATTTTTTGGCGATATCGGACGACAAAGCAGAGCTGGAAAAAATAATAAGTAACCTTTATGAAAGCGGCGCTTTTTTGGCGGGGCTTTCGGGTAGCGGGCCTACTGTTTTTGCGCTATTTGAAAATGAGCCGAGAAAAGAAACGGTTAGTGAGCTTAAAAATCTTTATAAAGAGGTTTATCTTTGTAAGACCGCTGATTGCGGCGTAGAAACTGAATAAATTTTTAAAACACTCCAATAATGATACTGACAGTTTCATTAAAGGAGTGTTTTTTGTGCCTAATTTTTTCTATAAACTATGTAGCAAAGAGTTTTTCAAAAAAGATATAACTCTTTCTATTTGTATTGCTCTTATCTTTTCCATTATTCTATCACTTATAGGGTTTGATGCTAAATGTCAAAGTGTAAGGGAGAACGTCTTTAGACTGCATATTCTTGCTAACTCAGATAGCACTGAGGACCAAAAAATAAAGCTTGAAATAAGGGATTGCATTTTAGCTGCGGGAAACGGCGTTTTTGGCGATGCGGAAAATAAGGATGATGTAATTTTACTCGCAAAATCAGAGGTAACAAAATTTAAAGAGATAGCCGAAAAGGTTATAAAAAGTTACGGCAAGGATTACCCTGTAACGGTGGAAATTAAAAAAACATATTTCGATACAAGGGTTTATGAGGATTTTACCCTGCCTGCAGGGGAATATGATGCACTGCGCCTTTTAATTGGCAAGGGTGAGGGTAAAAACTGGTGGTGCATTATGTTTCCTGCAATGTGCATACCTGCCGCAAAGGGCAAAAAGAGTATGGCTGAGGTTGCAGGAGAGGGCGCAGAACAGATTGTGAAAAATGGCCAAAAATACAAAATGGAGTTTAAAATTGTAGAGATTTTTGAGCGACTGAAACAAAGAAAAAACAGGTAAAATTTCCTAAAATTGAAGTGATTATGATTTCTTGTGTGAATAATGAAAATAATTGGGATTTTTGCCACTTTTTAGGTTGACAAAAGGGTGTATTTTTGTTATAGTGTAGTTAACTATAAAGTATATTTTATATATACTATATGAGGTGATACTTATGAGTCATATTAAAAACAAATTTATGCCCAAACTCCCCCCAAAACCCTTTACTCCCGTTGAGCTTCGCTCTAATGATGAAGGCTTTGCACGTTTTGATGTTGTAGGAAGAACCTACACTATGGACAAAACTGCTTTATTCTCATCCATTGTTTCAAAGGGTGAAGAAATTCTGGCCGCACCTATTAGAATTGTGTCAAGCGAAAACGGTGTGGAATCGGTTTGGTCTGAGGCGGACGTTTTGCCATTAGATGAAAACAGCCATACAAGCGCAACCGTTGTTGCTGCAATGACAAGTGAGAACTTCTATATCAACACTGCTATTACCGTTGAGTATGATGGTTTGGCTAAGGTTGATATTAAACTTATGCCCAGAGGTAAAACAGTTAAGGAAGAGTTTTTCGGTATTACCCGTTGGCCTTCCTACAATCTTGATTATTTGTGGCTTGAAATTCCTATTAAAAAGGAATATGCAATTTTTAAACAGCAAACTGTTACCTCTTCTTGCATCCGTCCCGACGGAACCCAAGAGGCAAAATCCTACTTCGGTTACGGCGGTGTAATGCAAAAGGGAACCACCAAGTACCCATATATACCCCAGTATATGCTTCATAACGGCGACGTTGGCTTTGGCTTCTTTACCGAGTCGGAGGAAAACTGGCAAATTGCCGACCCCGATAATGCTGTTGAGGTTATTATTGATGATGAGCAGGCGGTTATCCGCGTGCATTTGCTTGACAGCCATCCTATTTCTTGGGAGCATAAGGAAAATGCCGCTATTGAAATGCAAGCTTTCGGTCCTATTTCCTGGACCTTTGGCTTTATGGCACTGCCCTTTAAGCCCTATCCAGCCAACCCATATAGAGAAAAGGCAGTGCACATTGACTGCTTTAAACGTTTCCCCGAGGACCATGACGAGTATTTAAAGAGAAACTTTATTAAGGATGACGGCACCGTTTTAGACGAAAGCGGCTTTGACCGTTTGGTTCGTCTTGGTGTTAACACCCTTTATTTGCACGAGAAGTGGAACACCTTCCAAAACGGAACAGGCCTTTCCAAAAGGGCAGCGGACAGACTTCGCTTTATAGTTGACGAATGTCATAAGCGTGGCATTAAGGTTAAGCCCTACTTTGGTTATGAGCTTGCAAGTATAGTTCCCAATTTCGCTAAAAAGATTAGGGAATATGCCTGTCTTGACAAACCCGATGCAAACATCGGCAGCGGTTGGAACAGAACTCCTTTCCAAAGGGATAACCGCGTTTGCTATGCAAGTGATTTTAGATATGAACTTGCACAGGGTATAGATCACCTTTTAGATACCATTCCTTTTGACGGTTTTTATCTTGATGGTACTAACTATCCCGCCGCTTGCGGTAACGCTACCCACGGTTGCGGATACAAGGATGCTGAGGGCAACTGGAAAACCGAATACGACTTCTGGGGAATCCGTGAGGTTATGAAGCTTCTTTATGACGTTGCTGAAAGACACGGTGTAGAGATTGATACACATAACTCTTCTGGTTGTGCGCTTTCCGCACTTGCATTCTGCCATTCCATTTGGGACGGTGAGGCAGTTCAGGGACTACTTATGCAGGGTACAGTAAGCGATATGCCTAAGGGTGTTTTCGAGGGTGTATATAATGGCCGACTGTTCGGTATTCCGATTGCTATGCTTTGTTATGAAAATAAGGAAAAGGGCTGGCATATTGAAAAGTCCAATGCTATGAGCTTTTTATCGGGCACAATTCCGAAGCCCAATGATATGGATGTTCCGCTTGAAAAGACTTCGGAAATCTGGGCTATTTTGGATAAGTTCCCAATTGAAAAATCCACCTGGCATCCTTATTGGAAAGAGGGCGGCGTGGCTATCAGCTCGAACGAAAAGGTTAAGGCAAGCTACTACGAGTACGAAAATAACCTTGGCAAAAAGGAGCTTTTGGTGTTTGTTGGTAATACTTCTAAGAATGAGGCGGTTGATTGGACCCTCACTGTTGAGGGTGGTACCATTCACCAAATCCGTCCTGCAGTAGAGGGCTCCTTTAATGGTGTTACCGATAAGGAAACCTTAGAGGGCTTCCAGAATAAGATTTTCCTTGTTGAATGTTAATTTGTTTGTTTGATTTCACATTTTTGTAAAAAAATAAAAATAATACTTGCAATTTACTCTCATTTGTGGTATTATTCTAACGTTGACTAATTTTGAAAGGGGTGACAGTATGAAACAAGGTATTCATCCGAAGTACGAAACAACCGTTATTAAGTGCGCTTGTGGTGCAGAATTTGAAACTCGCTCGACCAAGAATAATATCCGTTTGGATATTTGTTCAAAATGTCATCCGTTCTTTACTGGAAAACAGAAGTTGGTAGATACCGGCGGACGTGTAGACAGATTTAAAAAGCGTTTCAGTATGGAATAATGAGCTGAGTAGATTTTTTAGGATTTTAAACCCTGCCTATTTTGGGCAGGGTTTTCCTATTTATGCGCATTTAAATTATATTTTAAAATTAAAAACAAAATCGGCAGTTGAGGTTTAGTACCCCACTGCCGATTTTGCCATCAGTAAAAATGAAAGGAAGTATAAAAAATGTTTTATTAAATGCAACGTTTATTACAACTGCCGGTTGCTTTGAACTGTGTAATTTTGGCGTTATGGCGGCGCTTTACTTTTATGCCTAGCTTTGCAAAAATTTTATCCTCAAACTTTATAAGTTTCTCTTCATTCCAAAAGCCCCATATAATAAAACCGCCTACGGAAAATTCTAAAACTGTTAATAAAATATTTGAGAGCGTCATTTCTAAATTTCCTCCTAAATACTACTAAAAACCCGCATAAACAAAGGGTTTATTTTAAAAAAGAACAAATGTTCTTTTTGCTATGTTCCCATTATAAACCATTTATTTTCGTTTGTCAAGTAGTTTTTTAATTTTTTTTGTTTTTTATAATTTTTGCCACCAAGCTTTGTGAAGGGAGAGGCGTTGTCTCCCTTTCGCTATATTTATTGTATGATTTTGTGTGTACAAAAATACGGACACTCAAAAAACTTTTTCAATCGTCATAATTCGACATAAAAAGACAGTATAATTTATTGCAATTTATTTTATATTATGGTAAAATATTATAAGTTATATTGGTATCTTAATTTTATTTATATTTTGTTTACACAAACTAAGTGTTTTTTTGGTATTATACATATAAGGTTTTAACTTGGAGGTCAGTTTAATGATTGAGGTAAAAAATCTAACCAAGCGTTACGGCAATAATTTAGCTGTAAAGGATGTAAGCTTTAATATTAGTGAGGGAGAGATTGTTGGTTTTTTGGGACCCAACGGTGCCGGCAAATCTACAATAATGAATATTTTAACAGGATATCTGTCCCTTACAGAGGGTAGCGTTGCGGTTGGTGGCGCCAATGTTTTGGAACACCCGGAACAGGCAAAACGCCACATTGGTTACCTACCTGAGCAGCCACCCCTTTATCAGGAGATGACGGTTAAGGAGTATCTTAACTTTATTTATGACTTAAAGCAGGTTAAGTTCCCCAGAAAGCCACATATAAATGAAATATGCAAGCTGGTACATATTGACCACGTTGTAAATCGACTTATTAAAAACCTTTCTAAAGGTTACCGTCAGCGTGTTGGCATTGCTCAGGCGCTTGTAGGTAACCCTGAGGTACTTATTTTGGACGAGCCTACCGTTGGTCTTGACCCTAAGCAGATTATTGAGATAAGAAAGCTTATTGCAGGTCTTGGTAAGCACCATACTATTATTTTAAGTTCACATATTTTGTCCGAGATTCAGGCAGTTTGTAAGAGGATACTTATTATAAATAATGGTAAAATTGTTGCCGACGATACTGCGGCCAACCTTTCATATAAGCTTTCGGATAACCATTCTCTTCATCTTCGTGTACAGGGTCCCGAGGCAGAGGTTAAAAAGCTTCTGGTTTCTATTAAGGGCGTTACAAGAGTTACCCCGCTTGGAAGCGTTGAGGATTCAGCCTTTGATTTCGAGCTTGAGACCGAAGAGGGAATAGATATTCGCAGAGAGGTTTTCTCACGCCTTAGCGATAGAAAATGGACCATTTTGGAGCTTAGCTCCAGAGAGCTATCCTTAGAGCAGATCTTCCTACGCCTTACAGACGTTCAGTATTCGGGTGAGGAAGAAAATGCAAAGGATACAAAGAAAAAATTAAGCGCTGCAGATAAAAAGGCAGTGTTAGATACAGTTTACGGGGAGGAGGAAAAATAATGGGTGCAGTTTATAAAAGGGAAATGAAGGCCTATTTCACATCTCCTATCGGATATATTGTTTCGGCGGTTATGCTACTTTTAATGGGTCTTTATTTTACATATATGTTTAGCGCAGGTTATGCCGATATATCATTTATGTTTATGAGTATTTCAAGTATTGCGTTACTTGTTTCTCCCATTATTACAATGAGGTTACTAAGTGAAGACAAAAAGCAAAAAATTGACCAGGTACTTCTTACCGCTCCCGTAAAGCTTTGGAAAATAGTTTTGGGCAAGTTTTTTGCCGCACTTAGTCTTTTTATGTTACCCTTTACTGCAAGCTTTTTCTATCAGATTGTTATTGCTACCAATAAAAGCGCAACGGTAAGCTGGGTCATGTACCTTAGCAATCTTGTAGGAATGTTCTTTCTGGGCGCTGCAATACTTGCTATTGGTCTTTTCATTTCGTCTATGACCGAAAGCCAAATTATTGCAGGTGTTTTCGGACTTGTGGTTTCTTTCTTTATTATGCAGATGGATTATTTCTCTTCTACTATAGATTCTAAGATATTTAGCAGTATCTGCACATATTTTTCATTCATCAATAGGTTTTACGCATTTACAAGCGGTAAAATAGATTTCTCCAACATTATCTTCTTCCTTAGCATTACGGTACTGTTTTTGTACTTTACCACTCTTGCTATGGACCGTAAGCGTTGGGCGTAAAGGAGGAAGAGAAAATGAGTGATAAGAAAAAACTCCTAAAGGGCGCAGAGTCTGCTCAAACAGTAGTAGAAAACAAAGAAAAAACAAAAAAAGCTTCTAAGTTTGGCAAAATTTTTAAGTTCAAAAATAAAAATGCTGCAAAGCGCAGAACCTACGTTTTGGCTACTACTATTATTTTTATAGTAGCTTTGGTGCTTGTAAACCTGCTTGCAACCGTCATTGCACAAAAGCTTCCCACCACTATTGACGCTACAGATTATGAGGCAAATACCCTTAGCGACAATAATATAAAGTTTATAAAGAGTATTAAGGAAAAGGTTGAAATTACCGTTTGCGCTACAAGAGAAGGTTATACCGGCTCAGAAATGACAAATTATGCATATAACAATTATTACGTTCAGGAAAATTCTACTCCTTATAACTATTTCAACCAGACAATTACACTTATTGAAAATTGTACAAAGTACAACAACAATATTACAGTAGAGTACGTTGATACACAGTCTCCCAGCTTTTCTAAACTTGACAGTGAGAGCGATATTGATATTTCCTACGGTGATATTATAGTAAAATGTACCCGTAAAATTAACGGCAAGGACGTAACATTTACTGATATTTTGCTTTTTGAGGATATTTACAATCTTCAGGACAATACCGGCGGTAGCTCTTATATGTATGGCTATCAGTCTTATTCAATTACATCTTCCAATTTAGAAACCGCGCTTTCCAGTGCTATTTATGCTGTAGCTGCAAGCGAAAACAGAAAAATTGCATACCTTGCAGGCTATTCTAAGAGTGGCGCGGCAGATGAATATATTGAAAGCCTAACCGCATACAACTACGAGGTTGTAGAAATTAACGGTATGCTTTCTTCTGCAAATTTGGAGGATATTGATATGGTGCTTTTGGTAGCCCCTACCAAGGACCTTACAGCAGACGATTTAAGGGTTATGGACACTTTTCTTGAAAACGACGGAAAAAAAGGTAAAAGCTTTATTATATTCGGTAGTACTTCTTCTCCAAGCACCCCCAATATTAACGATTTCTGCGAGGAGTGGGGCATTGGCGTAGAGGACGGTATTGCCTTTGAAACAAACGACAACTACCGTATAGATGAAAGTATTTATCTAATCAATGCTGAGGATGATTTTACTAAAGCAATTAATAATTCTTCAAATGGTTATGCAAGTGCTAACAATATTGCGCTTAAACCTGTTTTTGAGGAAAAGGGTAATCGCGCTACCCACGTTTTAATGACAACAACAGAGTACGGTACAGTAGCTCCCAAGGATGCTACCAGTGATTATAAGGTAGAATCTGAAGATGACCTTTATGCCGTTCCCGTTATAATGGTTTCTGAGGATACCGAGCTTGACAGCAACGCAAACGACCTTTCAAGCTACGTAGTATACTTCGGAAGCGAGGACTTTATTTCCGCAAAATGGACAACGATAAGCGGCGCAGGTAATATGGAGTTTGCTCTTGCAATGGCAAACAACACTGCAGGACGTTCCGACGAAATTTATTTCGACCCCAAAATTACACGTCTTACCTATATGAGCGTTACCGATTCGCAAATTGCGGCAGTTCGCGTAATAACCCTTTATTTGCTTCCTGTTCTTGTACTGATTGGAGGAGTTTTAGTTTGGATAACGAGAAAAAATCGATAGTCCCAAAGGACAAGGACCAAACCGAAAGCCTAAGCGCCGAAACCTTAGAGGAAGTAGAAAATTCCAGCGAGTTTGGTAGCACAATTTTCACCAAAGCCGTTACAAAAGAAAAAAAGAAAGCTATTTCCCCAAAGAAAAAGGCAATTATAACTATAACCGCGTTACTGCTTGCGGTGGCACTAATTATTACTTCAATTTATTGTGTTAGTAAGTTTGTAGGTAATGATGAAAATACTGATAGCAACGAAGAGGTTTTAATAGTTGCTTCAGTTGCTCATAGCAAGGTGGCACGCATTGAAGTTAAAAACCAAAACGGTGATTTTACGATTTTGCCCAAAACAGTAACCGAAGACGGTAAAGAAGCACTAAAATGGTACCTTAAGGATAATCCCCATCCACTCATTTCTGACACGATGGTCGGAACGGTGGTGGATAGCTGTCTTTACATTCACGCTGTTCGCGAGATGAAGGATAAAACCTTGGACTACGGCTTTGATAATCCGTTTGCAACCGTAAAGGTAATAACTAAGGACAGAAAAGAGGACTTTACCGCAATTTTAGGTAGCGCAACTCCCGACAAAACCGGTTATTACGTAAAGACCGAAGGTGGAGAAAGGGTTTACCTTATTACTATGGGTACGGCGGGGTATATTAATTTTACGCCCGAGGATTTGGCCGATAATATTATGCTTGACCCTGTAAAGCTTACCGACGAAACCGTAAAGGCAGACAAAAAGTATTTTGACAGCGAGGGCGCAATAGAAAGCTTTGACTATATTGAGCTTTCAGGAGCAAAATACGGTGGTGAGGTAATTAAAATTACTCCCGCCGCAGAAAGTGATGCGGCAAAGTATATTATCAAAACCCAAAATACGAAAAGGTTTGCAAATACCGAAACCTGTGAAAAGGTTTTTGGCATTCTTAAAAACGGACTAGTAGCGGTTGATGTTTATAAGCTTGGACCTACCGCCGAGGATATTCAAAAGTATGGCTTACAAAACCCCGATTACACCGTTAAAATAAAGTATGGCACATCTACCCTAGAGCTGAAAGCTACCCTTTATGACAAGGATAATAATTACTATGCAGTACAGCTTAGTGGCAAGGATGCTATTTACGCTATGTCAGGCGATGCTTTGGATATGCTCGGATTTAGTGAAACGGTATTTTATAATGAGTACGTTTTTCTTGAGTATTACAACGCATATTCCAAGATAGTTATAAACACCGAAAAGGGCGACTATGTATTTGATACCGAATACAATGAGAATGCCGATTCAAACGAATTTACAGTGTTTATAAACGGTCAAAAGGTAGATGAGGATTTATTTACCGCTTACTATCAGCACATTGTGAGTCTTGCCCCCAAAGCCGAGACCACTTATGTTAAGGGTGAGCCCTCCTACAAGGCGGTATTTACCTTTGCGGATAAGAGTAAGGGCACTAAAACCCTAACACTTACCAAGCAGTCGGATAGAAGGTATTTGGTTGCAGTGGACGGTGTTGATATGGGTATTGTTACATCCAGAATATATGATAATCTTACCGATTATATTGAGTACATTATAAACGGCAAGGATATTCCAGACCCGCAGTAAATAATGTTTTAAATTTGAAAACCAACTTAAAGACCTGTACTGAGTGTTCTCAGTACAGGTCTTTAAAGTTTTTATTTAATTTTGTTTTTGTACCATTTTGTATCCGTCGTAAAATTTAAAGTATGGACAGTTATAGTCGCTTGCCGACATAAACCTTAGCATTTCGTCCTCGTCTAAATTTATGGAACAAACGTAGCAGTCATATTCGTCATCGTAAATATAGTAGGCGCATTGTTCACAGTTGGTGGTTTTTTTCTTAGAACTCATCCATTTACCTCCAACTCCCTTATCGCCCTATACTGATAATCAATGTTATCCAAAAATCTAGGATTTTTAAGAGCCAGCGCCGCACCGTTTACTGCGGTGTGAAGAGGGTCATCTGCCACGTGCACCTTGGTACCTATACATTTTTCCAAAAGCTCTTTAAAACCGCTTAGCAGTGAGCCGCCGCCGGTTAAATAAATACCATCGGTCATAATGTCGGCCACCAAATCGGGCGGAGTTTTTTCCATAACCTTTCGTATGCCGCTGATAATGGAGTAGCAGTTGTGGGAAATTGCGTTATAAACCTCACTTGAAGTAATTTCAAAGGAGGTTGGAAGACCGGTTTGAAGGTGTCTTCCGCGCATAGTAACAGAAACTTCCAAATCGCGCTCAATGGCCGAGCCAATAGTTTTTTTGATTTTTTCTGCGGTAGTAAGGCCGATAAGAATATTATAGTTTCTTCTTACGTATTTAATAATACTTTCGTCCATATCTCTGGAAGCTACGGGAATAGAATCACAAGCAGCAATGCCGCCCATTGAAAGACTGGCAACGTCGGTGGTGCCTGCACCAAAATCTATAATCATGCTGCCTCTTGGAAGTGTAAAATCAAGACCAAGACCAATTGCAACGGCAATGGGGGCCTCAATGGTGGTGGCGTTTCGTCCGCCCGACGCTTCAACAACGTCGGATACTGAGTGATGTTGCATGGCGGTAACGCCGCTGGGCATAACAACCATAACCTTGGGCTTTATAATTCTATTGCCGAAAGCAGAGGTCATATATTCCCTTAGCATATATTCTGCAATATCATAATCCGCAATAACGCTACGGCTTATGGGAAAAACACAGGTAAGACTGTCGGGTGTGCGTCCAATGGTATCAAACGCCTTTTTGCCGAAATAAAGTGGCTCCCTTGTGTCGGTATCCACCGTAACAATGCTTGGTAGCTCCAAAACAATCTTATCTCCTGAGGACAAAACCGTTTTATAGGTTCCTATATCAATAGCAATATCAGTTGTCATACAGTCTTCCTTTCCGACACTCAAAGGTGTCAAAATTCATATATCCATTTTAACCTATCGGGAGTTGTTTTTCAAGTAGGGCTTTCAGATTTTTCTTTGTATATTGTTTTAAGAGCGCACAAAGCAAATACCCTTTCTGCACCCTCCAACTTTAAAAGGCGTGCACATTCGCTAAGGGTGGCGCCGGTCGTCATAATATCGTCAACCAGCAAAACGGTTTTGCCCCTAATCCTAGCAGATTTAAGTATAGAATATCTGCCTTTGACCCCCACAAACCTATCTACGATACTTGTTTTCGTGTGTTGTGCCTTAGAGCGTTTTCGCTCCTTTAGAAGTGGGCTGCAAGGAAGTTTTAACCTTCTTGCAACTTTTCTTGCAAGCTTTTCGGACTGGTTATAACCTCTGTCCAACCGTTTGGAAATGTGCATTGGCACAAAGGTTACTGCATCAAAATGAATGCCCTTAAAATCTTCCTTTGCCACCTTTACCATTTGTTCGGCAAAGTAATTGGCCGCATTAAGATAACCGCCGAATTTATAGTAGTAAAAGCTATTCTTTGCTGCGCCTTCGTTAGCAAAAGCGGCCCTTATTTTATCAAAATAATAAAAGTATCTTCCGCAGCTGCAGTTTTTTAAGGGCGAACCGCATCTTGGACAAAGCTTAACCGAAAATGGTTTAAGGGTGCCCTCGCAGTGTTTGCAAAAATACTTATTCTCGGTTAGTTTTTCACAAACAATACATCTGTTAGGGAAGATTACGGCTTTTAGTTTTTCAAAAAAATTACCTTGCAAAATTTTCCTCCAACCTGCGTTTTAGCGAAGTATAGCGCAGGTTTTTTCTGTTGTTTTCTACCATAGTTTCCAAAACTCTTTCACTGCCTACAACAATTAAAAGCTTTTTGGCCCTTGTAACGGCGGTGTATAAAAGGTTGCGGTAAAGAAGCTTGGTAGGGCAATCAAGCAGGGGAAGTATAACACATTCAAACTCGCTACCCTGACTTTTATGTATAGTCATAGCGTAGGCAAGTTCAAGCTCCCCAACGTTATCGTTATAGTA
Organism: Acutalibacteraceae bacterium; assembly: GCA_045630265.1. Classification (GTDB taxonomy): domain Bacteria; phylum Bacillota; class Clostridia; order Oscillospirales; family Acutalibacteraceae; genus UMGS1279. The sequence continues at coordinate 34,041 of JAZQSV010000011.1, read as the reverse complement.
GGTTGCCACCTTATCGTCAAACCTGACAAGCAAAATACCGTTTTTCTTGTCAATGCTTTGCAGTATGCCGACGTCGCCGTTGAAAACGCCAACGCCACTTTCTCCACCATCAGAAATCCAGGTAATGTCGTAGTTATTTTTTATCTGCATTACCTTATCTCCCTCGCGGAATTCAAAGCCCTTAAATGCAAGTTTTTGCTTACCTTTTTTTATAGGATTAAGTCTATCCTGCAAAAGGTTATTAAGATTGGTTGTTCCAAGCTCCATCATTCTGGAGGGACAAAGAATTTGAATATCGGTAAGCGGTTTTAAATTATAAGCTGAGGGCAACCTCTCTGCGCAAAGGTCGGTTACAAGTGAGGCGGCCGCAATTCCGTCTGTAGCTTTGAGCATAAAAAAGTCGGAGGTTTTTACAGAAATTTCAGGCATTTCTCCGCCAATAATTCTATGTGCATTGGCAATAATTAAGCTTTCCATTGCCTGTCTGAACACCTTATTAAGGCGGACTGTTGGAATTTTGCCGCTTGTAAGTATATCGGCCAGCACATTGCCTGCCCCAACGCTTGGAAGCTGGTCAAAGTCGCCTACAAGTATCAGTCGGCAGCCAAGCTTTACGGCACGGAGCAGACTTTCAAAGAGCAGAACGTCAACCATTGACATCTCGTCAATAATCAAAACGTCGGAGGTAAGGGGATTTCGTTCATTCCTCGCAAAAATCTGCTTATCACCCTCGCCCCATTCAACCTCTAAAAGGCGGTGCAGGGTTTTTGCGTCCTTGCCTGTCAGTTCGCTCATTCTCTTTGCTGCTCTGCCCGTAGGGGCCGCAAGGCAAACGTTAAGACCTTTTGACTCCATAATTTGAATAATGGCGTTAAGGGTGGTGGTTTTTCCCGTTCCCGGTCCACCCGTTAAGACGGTTATGCCGTTTGAAAGGGCGGTATGAATAGCTTCTTTTTGCAGTTTTTCATATTTAATGTTACTTTTTTGCTCAATAAAATCTATTTCAAGGTCGGCCATAATTTCGCTCGGCGGTGCATATTTAAGCAGAACTGCAAGGCGGGCTGCAATAAATTCTTCCGCTATAAAATATTTTGGAAGAAAAATATATTCATCGCTGCCATCTACCATTTTGCGAAGCAATAGGGAATTTAGCATACCGTCTAAAACGTCCTGAGTTTCATTTATTTCGCATTCTAAAAGTCGGGCCGCAGTAGTAATTAGCTTGTCCTTAGGTAGGCAGGTGTGCCCGTTTTGAAGGTTGTGCTTTAAAACGTAGCAAAGTCCCGCCGCAATTCGCTCTTCACTATTTTTAGGAATATTATAGGTATAGGAAATTTCCTCTGCCTTTTCAAAGGGAAAGTCAATATCCTCACCGCATAGTACGTATGGGTTACGGCGTATTATTTCGGGCGCGTCTGAGCCAAGCACTCTAAAAACCTTCAGGGCGCGTTCGGGCGAAACCTTAAAGGGGGACAAGAACATCATAACGTCCCTAATGCCAAACTGTTTAAGATATTCCTCGTTTATTTTTTGCGCTCTATCTTCTGAAATGCCGCGTATTTCACATAGGCGCTCTGGTTCACATTCCAGTATTTCCAAAGAGCGGTCGCCAAACCGTTCCACAATGCTTCTTGCCGTTGCAGGGCCTACGCCTTTTATAGCACCTGAGGATAGGTAGTGTAAAATTGCGGCCGAGCCGCTTGGAACTGCCTTTTCAAAACTTTCAACCTTAAATTGCGGGCCGTAGGTTGGGTGGTTGTCAAACCTTCCGGTAACCTCTAAAAAATCACCAACCGATACAAATGGCATTATCCCGACAATGGTAATTTCATCGTCGGGCAGCTTTAAAACGGCTACGGTATAGCCGTTTTGACTGTTTGAAAATGTAATATGCTCAACAGTGCCGCTTAAAGTTTCCTTTTCGGCGGGCAAGCTTTTTTGCTCTGCCATTTTAATTTCCTTTCGTATTTTACCGCTCTAATTTGCAGTTTCAATGCTTTTTATATTTATAACGTTATGTATGTTTTGAATTATGCTTTTAACCTCTAGTTTACTTTGCTCAGAAAGATAGCTGTCTACCACCAAAATCCCTGCAAATGCGCTGCTTTGTTCCCAAGAAATGTACTCTCTTGCAAAGCGCAACTGTTCTTTAAAAATATCTTCTTTAAGTATCAGTGTAAAGAAGGCGGGAGGGGAGCCTTTCGGTCTTAATAGCCAACACCAAAACCTTTTAAGCAGTTCGGTAAGACCGTAAAGTGATGCTATCATTACAAGGCAAACTGAAATAACTGTCCACATGTATAATCACCCCACTATCAGTTTATGAAGCGGGGTGAAATTTGTGATTATTAGATTTTTATTTTACCAAAATGGTTGCGGTATAGGTGCCAACCTGCCAAACTCCGTCATTTGTCTTGCAACGAATTCTTACAACAACTGTGTGTTGTCCAGCTTCCTTACCCGTAGCGTCAACCTCTGCATAAAGGGTGGAGGCGGCAACCGATTTCATAACCGATTTAGGGCCTACTATTTTAACGTTTTTAATTGCACGAACGAGCGTAACATTACTGGAACCGCCCGTTACTGCAATGGCATTTACGTCAAAGGTTTTTACGGTGTAGTTTTTAACCGCATCCATTGTAACTGTAATACTCTCAACATTTTCAACACATTTAATTCCATCCGGCAAAACGGGTGCTTGTTCAAAGATGTAGTTGTCGTTTGAAATCAGGTCAAAATCTATGGGAGCCAGAGAAATTGAGGTAATAAGTTCTACCGCTTCGGGTTGACCTTTAATCAGAATTGTTTTACTGCTAAGGTTGTGTGCAATAGGGTTTTCTGTATAGGCCTTAGGAAGATTGGTAAACTGTGCCTTTACAGGAACCTCTTTTTCTTTAAAGATGGGAACGGTAATTTCAAACTTGTCAATAGGTGCGTTATCCGAACCCAAAATAGTGTAGTTTTTCTGGTCAAGAGCATTATCGTCTTTATCATAAAGAAGAAGATTAGCAACAAAGGTGCCGGTTTTACTTAAAACTGAATTAACCTCCGCTGAGGCGACAACCTTTGAAATTTTTTCAAGCTCGGTACGTGCACCCTTAATAGATATTTCAGAGTTACTGGCGTTTGTAACTATAGCGTCTTCTGCCGAAAGGCCTTCAACCGCCGAAGCACCGTTTGCCTTGGCAATTACGGTGAATTTCTTTGTATCAATATAGTCAAATGTAACGCCGATAGAAGAGGGGGAAACCGAAACGATTTCATACTCTGAGCTAACGCTTGAATTCTTTTTGGAGGCGCGAAGGTCAAGGGTAAACTTGCCTGCCTCGGTAACGTTGGAAAGGTTGGCGGTAACAACAATATCCTCCGCCTTTATGCCGCCTATTACGTAGGTGGGGCCGGTTACTTTTGCCGAAACTGTTTCAATTTCACCTATTATATCAAGACCAAGTTCACCCGCAACCGAGTTCTCAATAGGAATGTTAACTGCAATTCCTGTAATGGTATTTTCAGATTCCGGTGCTGCGGTGGCGTTGATTACTACCCAAAATATAATAGCAAGCACAACTGAAATCAGCAAAACGAATTTATTGTTTTGGAGGAGTTTTTTTGTAGTCGAATGGATGTTTTTATTCATATTAAAACCTCCCCTTAAACCTTTTCGTCGTCTTTGTGGCGCTTTTTAAAGAAATTTATAAAGCTGACCCAAAGTGCTTCTTTTTGTGGGGTTTCTCCCGAAAGTAATAAAGACTGCAATTCTGTTTGTAGAGTAATAGCGTCAAAATTGCGTTTAAGGCTACCATTTACTGCAACGGAAATGGTGCCCGTTTCTTCCGAAACAACAACCACTACGGCGTCGGAATTTTCGCTCATACCAATAGCGGCTCGGTGCCTTGTACCAAGGGATTTATTAAGCTCATTATCTTGGGTCAAGGGCAGAATACAACCTGCAGAAAGGATTTTGCCGTCTCTTAAAATCATAGCACCATCGTGCAAGGGGGACTTGGGATAGAAAATGTTACAAACAAGCGCGGAGGTGGTTTTTGCTTCTACCACGGTGCCTGTAGCAACTATATCACCAAGCTGTGTATTTCTCTCAAAGACAATAAGCGCGCCGCATTTTTGTTCCTGCATAATTCCCGCTGCTTTACTAACCGATTCAATCTGCATTGTAAGTGCTTTATTATCCATATTTGCGGTACGGCCAAAGGAACTAAAGCCCCTTGTACCCATATGCTCAAGACCTCTACGGATTTCGGGATGGAACACAATAACGGCAACAATCAAAATAGAATCCATAAACCGACCAATTAGCCATTTTAACATAACAAGGTCGAAAATTTGGGCAACAAAAAATACTATAAGGATAAGGAAAATGCCCTTAAAAAGTTGACCTGCACGGGTTTGGCGGAAAAAGCCAATCGCCTTATAAATTAAAAAGGCAATAACGGCAATATCGAGCAAATCGTTAATGCCAATCCCTGAGAAAATATAAATAAGGAACTCGAAGAAAGAAACGATGGAGGACCATATCGCTGCCACACATATCACTTCACTTTCAGTTGATTTATATATATCTAATTATATATTATCATTATTTAGCACCATAATCAATAGAAAAGGGGCAATTTTTTAAAAAATTAAATTAAAAAATACCCCGCGGGGAACTTCATCCCTGCGGGGTATTGCTTTTTATGAATCTATTTCTTTAAGTAGCGTCTATTTATAGAAATTTTCTATATTTTCGCAAATCTTTAACGGTATTTTGGTGGCAAGGTGGATTTCTTTTGCTGTGGCGCCAGACAGAGTCGCCACACCCTTAAAGGCTTTAAGTAGTAGTTTTGCTCTGCTGGGACCTACGCCCTCAATTTCCAAAAGCTCTGCCGTAAGACCTTTTTTGGTTGCTCTTTTTCTGTGGTAGGTAATTGCAAAGCGGTGTGTTTCTTCTTGAATGGTGGCAATCAGTGTATAGGCGCGTTTATTTGCTTTTATTAAAATATCTCCCTCTAAGGAGGCGATTTTTTTGGTTTTATGGTGGGTGTCTTTTGCCATACCAAACATTGGAATATTAAGTCCAAACTTTTCCAAAACGGGTTTTACAGCACCAAGCTGCCCCTTACCGCCGTCCAGCAAAATAAGGTCGGGCAGTCTTCCAAAACCGTCTGTTTCGCCCTTTTCTTTAGCGGTAGTATATTCCGAAAATCTGCGCTCCAAAACCTCTGCCATCGAGCGGTAGTCGTCTTGACCCGAAAACCCCTTAATACGGAACTTTTTGTAGGCCGATTTTAACGGTTTGCCCCCGAAAAACACCGTCATTCCTGCTACGTTTTCATTACCTGAAGTATGTGAAATATCGTACGCTTCAATATATTTTGGCGGGGTTTTTAGGTTTAAAAGGCGGCCGAGTTCATCCAAAGCAGCGGTACCCGCAGTTTCGGCCGAATGGCGTTTGCTCAAATGCTCTGCGGCATTAAAGGTGCACATTTTAACAAGCTCTAGTTGTTCGCCTTTTTGCGGCAAAACAAGGGACACCTTATGTCCCGAAATTTCGCTAAGCCATTTTTCTAAAATATCGCTGTTATTTATCTCACCGTCCAGAACAATTCGGGGCGGTATATTTGTTTCATCACTATAATAGCGTTCCAAAAATTCGCTTCTATCCTCTAAAAGGTCGCCCGATTCTTTAATTAGGTGGAATTTTATATCTTCAAGCCGTCCGCCTCTAAAGGACATAATTGCAAAGCAGGTGGTATCCTCAAGTCGGGCAGATGCAACCACATCTTGATTTTTGTAGGAGGAGGTAATAACCTTTTGTTTTTCGGTGGAACGGCGCAGGGCAGAAATCCTGTCTCTTAGTTTTGCCGCTCTTTCAAAATCAAGGTTTTCGGCGCACTGTAGCATTTCCTTTTCCATTTGTTCGGCAGTTTTACTGCTGCCACCTTTAATAAAGGAAATTGCAGAGTCTACCGCTTCTAAATAGTCCTTATAAGCCACCTTACCCGTGCAGGGCGCCATACATATTCCTATATGGTGATTAAGGCAGGGTCGACCCTTTTTAAAGTCCTCCGGAAACCTTCTTTGACAGGTAGGCAGTTTATAAATTTTAACCGCCTCGTCAATTGTTTGTTTTAGTATCCAGCCAGAATTATATGGTCCCAAATATTCGGCACCATCGTTTAATTTTTGCTTGACTTCATAAATTTTTGGCCATGGCTCTTTTGTAATTTTAATGTAGTGGTAGCCCTTATCATCCTTTAAAAGAATGTTATATTTTGGGGAGTGCTGTTTAATCATAGAACACTCTAAAATAAGGGCTTCAAACTCACTGTCGCAAATAATATATTCAAAATCTGCAATTTGTGAAACAAGTCGCCTTACCTTTAAGGAGTGATTTTTATCACTACGAAAATAAGAGGTAACCCTATTTTTAAGCTTTTTAGCTTTGCCGATATAAATAATTTTGCCCGCAACGTTTTTCATAATATAAACACCAGGGTTAAGCGGCAAGGAATTTGCTTTAGCTCTTAGCTTATTTATATCCAAATTAGGTCACCTCCTGTGAAAAAATATTCAATTTCAAAATTTTAAATTACCATACCGCCGTTTACTCCAAGTATTTGCCCTGTAACAAAATCAGAGCATTTGTAAAGTGAGTATATTGCTTTGGCTACATCTATGGGTTTGCCAATTTTTGCAAGAGGAATTTCTTCCACAAGTGTATTTAAAGTATCAGAACTGAAACTTCGGTTCATATCAGTATCTATAACACCGGGGGCAATACAGTTTACCTTTACATTGCTGGGACCAAGTTCTTTGGCAAGTGCCTTAGTAAGACCTATAACCCCCGCTTTGGCGGCAGAGTAGTGGCACTCCATTGAGGCGCCTACCTCGCCCCACATAGAGGAAACGTTTATAATTGAGCCGTTTTTTTTGTTTATAAAATGCGGCAGAGCGGCGCGGGTTACGTAGAAAACACCAGTGAGGTTTGTGCTTATCATATTATCCCAGTCACTGTCTGTAATGTCGGTTATAAGCTTTTGCTCTGCTATACCTGCGTTATTAATAAGCAGGTCAATAGAGCCAAAGGTTTTAAGTGCAAAATCAACAAAAGCGTTGGCCGAGTCACTGCTTTTAACGTCTACCTTACAAATTTCGGCATTGTAGCCATTTTCTCTTAGCTCAGAAAGAAGAGCAATAGCTTTATTTTCGCTATTATTATAACCTATTAAAACGTTAAAACCTTTAGATGCAAAAAACCGTGCCGTTTCGGAGCCAATGCCCCTTGAACCGCCCGTAATTACTACGGTTTCAGACATAGAAAAACCACCTCTTTTTCATCTTTTTTAAGTATATCATACCGAAAAATCTTTGTCAATTAAAAGGGTGGGGGGAAATTTTTTTCAAAATGGCTATAATGGGAGCATACACCAATAAGGCGCCAAGGTGTATGACACTTCGGAAAGACGATGAAAGGAGAATTTTTGTGCAAAAAGAAAATCTTGAATCTCAAGGCGTTATGAATGTGGAAAATGAGGCAGCAACCTCGGAAAACAGTGAAAATTCAGGCGAGAGTATGCTAAATTCAGAAACAAAAGACGCTACGGGCGAAAAAGAAAGCTGTGCCGCCGACAGCAGGGAGGAATTCGAAGCGCTTATTAAAGGAAGGTACAAAGAGGCATTTGACCAAAGGGTACAGTCTATTATAAATAAGCGCTTTAAGGAACAAAAAATGGCCGAAGGCCAAAAAGAAAAACAGGTTAATATAGTTACCTTGGAAGAAAATTCTAACGACCAAGCAGTAAGGCAGAACGCAATACCCGAGCAAAACAGTTCGGAATATAATGTAAGAGCGGCTGAAATTGTAGCTATGGGATATAAGGATTTTGAACTTTCAAGGGAGATGGAAAACCCGACCTTTAAGGCACTTTTAAATGGCGGCGTAGATATGCTAACCGCTTATCAGGCACTTCATTTTGATGAAATAATGGACAGCTCGGTACGGTTTGGAGCAGAAACAGCCGCAAAGCAGATGGCTGACAATATTCGCTTTAAGGTGGGCAGACCAAGTGAAAACGGCCTTTATCAAAGGTCGGGCTTTGGTACTAGAACCGGTGTTTCGGGACTTTCTCCAAAGCAAAGAAGGGAGCTTGCAAAAAAAGCTCTTATGGGCGAGGATGTAAGCTTCTAAATTAAATTTAAGGAGCAAACTAAAATGAGCGAAAAAATCTTATCCAACGACATGAGAACCTATTACAAGGATTTCCTTTGCGACAATGCAAATGAAAATTTGGTGCATGACCAGTTTGGTCAGAAGCACCCCATTCCTCAGGGAAACGGTAAAACTATTGAGTTTAGAAAATACTCACCCCTTCCAAAGGCAACTAAGCCCTTATCTGAAGGCGTAACCCCTGACGGTCAGGAACTTAAGGTTTCTACCGTTACCTCTACCGTAGCACAGTACGGTGGTTGGGTTGGTATCCCTGACATGTTAAAACTCACCACTCTTGATAACAATATGCTTCAGGCCACCGAAATTTTGGGCGACCAGGCAGGTAGAACTCTTGATACCGTTACAAGAGAGGTGCTTAACGGCGGTACAAACGTAATGTACGCGCCTATTATTGAAAACGGCGTAGTTACACCTGTTACCTCGCGTGCATCTTTAAACGCTAATGCTAAGCTTACCGTTGACCTTATTCTTCGTGCGGCTGCAAAGCTTAAAAACAACCTTGCAAAGCCCATTGACGGAAGCTATGTTGCTATTATCCACCCCTATGTTGCATACGACCTTATGCGTAGTAGTGAATGGGTTGATGCGCATAAATATGCCGCTCCCGAAAACCTTTTCAATGGAGAAATCGGCAAAATAGGCAACGTGCGTTTCGTTGAGTCTAATGAGGCAAAAATTTGGCACGGCAAGAACCTTACCGACACAAACAAGGAGTTTATTACTGCGGAGGTTGTAGATGGTATCAATACTGTAAAGGTTTTGGAAACCATCACAGAAGACCAAATAGAAGGCCTTATCGGCCGAAAGGTCATCACTTTTGGTGAGCAGTTTGAAATTGTGGATGTTACTGCAGGCAGTAATGGTACTGCGAGCATTACAGTTGACAGGCCTTTAATGTGTACGCAAGGAGCGACTATTTCTCCCGGTGAGGGTGGACAAGGAGGCGTTTCAGTTTACTCTACGCTTGTGCTTGGTGCTAACGCCTACGGTGTAACCGAAATTGAAAACGGTGGATTAGAGCACATTGTAAAACAGCTTGGTTCTGCCGGTACTGCCGACCCGCTTAACCAGAGAGCTTCGGCAGGTTGGAAGGCAACAAAGACTGCAGAGCGTTTGGTAGAAAATTATATGATTCGTATTGAATCTTGCTCTACCTTTGCAGACGAGTACGCCAACTAAACAAAAAGCCTAAGGCGGCCTTGCCGCCTTAGGTTAGAGTGATATACCTATGAATTTATTTTGAAAGGAAAATAATTATGGCTGAAACAAAATCAGTATCAGAACTCAAAAAAGAAATAGAGGAGCTTAAAGCAAAGCTGGGGGAAAAGGAACAGGTAAAATCCCAACAGTTAGCGGAGATTCTTAAAAATGAAGAATATATGAAACAGCCCGTTACCATTAAGCTTTTTAAGGATAACGGAAAGTACCGTGATGATGTTTACGTATGCGTAAACGATAAATCCTATCTTATTCGCCGAGGTGTGGAGGTTACTGTTCCCCGTTTTGTGGAACAGGCCCTTAAAAATTCTCTTGCGCAGGATGAATACGTTGCATCTCTCGTAGAGCGACTCTCCAGCGACTATGAGAAAAACTCCCGTAGTAAATAAGGAGTGAGTAACTATGAAACTTTACAGTATAGTTATAAAGATTAAAGAAAAATTTTCGGACGCGAGCGAAGAGGAGATTGTAGCCATAATTAACGCACTTGAGGCAAAAATGGTGGCCGAAATCTTTGAGCCCGTAGGGATTTTAAAGGACAAAACTCCTTTAAACGCAGAACCCGATATGGAGCGCGATCTTTTACTTTCAAGCGAGTTTGAAAATCTTTATTATTATTACGTTTTAGCAATTTTGTCTGCCAGAGATATGGATATTGAAAGCTATGAAAACTATTCAACACTTTTTAATATTACTTATTCAGAGCTTTCACTTTACATAAGGCGTAATAACCGTCCTGTGTCTAAAACGAAGCTTGGGGGAATAAGTATATGAAGCTGCCTGTTTTGAAATATTTTAATACAGCGGAATATATTTTCACCCCAAGGGGGGTGGCCGTTATGGATAAAAAGGAAGACTATTTGTTTGATGCGGTTAATTTGGAATTTGAAAATGGTTGCAAAACAAGGGCGCCAAGAAAACCTATTATGCAGTTGCCTGAGCCCGCCGAGCAGGTGATAACTGCGGGGGATAGAGCCTTTATAAGAATAGGCAACACCCTGTATGAAATGGTGGATACCATAGACGGCGGCTTTGACCTATCTGCAGCAATAAACCTTTCTTCTGAGTTTTTAAACTCAAACAGACAAATAGTTGAAATAGACAACACTTTGTACATTTTCCCGGACAACATTATGATTGGTGAGGGTACCGGTGCATGGCAACGCTTTGCGGAGAACAATTCTCTAGAGGCGGCACTTCCATTTATTTCATCGAACGGGCTTTATTTTTCGCTTTCCGCCCTTGAGGAGGAAATTTGCTACGACGCTCTTAAGGTGAAAATGGGTGACGTATTTAGGTTTTCTTGGTGTTCTAATAAAAGATATACCGTGCTTAAAAAGGAGCTTGCCTATGAAATGACCGACGTCGGAAGCGTTTTAAGGGGTTGTTATATATGGCTTGACGGCGACGTTTATGGCTGGAACAGTTTGCCAATAGATGCAACTGCAATATATTCTACGCCAAGGGTAAAGCAAATGGCTACGCCCTTTAGTTACGGGTACGGTAATATGCCATACCATTTTGATGGCAATACGTTATATCTCGATAATCTTAAAAGCGGAATGCTTCGCGACGATCCGCTTACCAACCATTTTACCATAGGGCAAAGGGTTAGTATTACCACTAAGGGATATTCCTTAAATCAGGTTGCTGCGGTTATAAAGGCAGTAACCAGTAATAGCTTAGTGTTTGACACCACTTTTATTTCAGAACAGTCACCTGAAGGGGACGTTATTACAATAACCCCAATTTTGCCTCACGTAGATTTTGCTACTACCGATGGTGAGAGATTGTGGGTGGTAGATAACGCTGCAAAGCGTATGTGGGCTTCATATTACAAAAAACCATGTGTTTTCTCAGAAAAAACTGAGGATACGGTAGATAGCTGGCACACCCCTCTTGGCAGAAAGGCAACCGGACTTATAAGCTTTAAAAATCAAATTTATTGCTTTTTTGAAAACGGTTGCACTCGCATTTATGGAAGTAATGCCCAAAACTTCACCGACGCCGTTATGGTAATAAACGGACTGCCTAAAGGATTTAATCACACAATAGGTATAATAGGGGATAACCTATATTATTTTTCGGGTTTAGGCCTTAATAAATTCAACGGCACCTTTTCTGGCTACATACCATCCTCGCTTGATTATACAGAAAAAATCAGCTTGGTGGCGGTGGGAGATGAACTATATATTCTAAACGGAGAAAGAATTTTAGTCTATAATCCCAAATTGGACAGATGGCACAGTGAAAGCACTGACGAGGTCGAGGGGATTTTTATCATCCAAGGCCGTTTATGCTACCTGCAAGCCGATGGTGTCTACACAAAAGGCGACGGCGACGGGTCGATTGATTGGGCCCTTACAACCCACAGTATTTTTGAAAAGAATGCTATATTTCCAATGAATTTAAAATTTAAAGTTCATTCTAAGCTTGGTTCAGATTTCACTGTAGAAATTTCTAAAAACTGTGGTGAGTTTAGGGAGATAAAGCGCGGCTTTATTAATAATTGTAGCGTTATAAACGTAGTTCTTCCACCATCACGATGTAACGATTTTAAAATACGAATATCCGGCAGCGGAGACCTAAAGATAGACAATATCTTTATAAAGTATAGGAGGTAAAGAAAATGATATCTCCACTAGAAAACCTGCACTTTAGTCCCGAGGATTTTAAAAACAGCAGTGAGGACATAAAAAAACTCGCCGCATTCTGCGCCGAGTTTTTAGAAGCAGTTAAATTTTCTGTTCGGTAGGTTTAAAAGGATATAACACCAAGGTGCTCAAGCAGTATTTTAAGACCAATCAAAACCAGTATTACACCGCCGAGTAGTTCTGCCTTTGATTTGAACTTTCCGCCTACAAATTTACCTATTATAACACCAACGGCTGAAAGGACAAAGGTTATAATTCCAATAAAGGAAACGGCCACCCAAATATTTGCCTTTAAAAAAGCAAAGGTAATGCCTACTGCCAAAGCATCTATACTTGTGGCTAACGCCAAGGGAAGCATATCCTTTAGCCCAAAGCCACTGCAACAGGGCTCATCATCTTTTTCTTTCCCCAGGGCTTCCTTTACCATATTAAGCCCTAAAAGGGAAAGCATAATAAAGGCCACCCAGTGGTCATATTTTACAATAAGTGTGGAAAAGGTTTTTCCAAGAAAAAAACCAATCAGCGGCATAAGCGCCTGAAATCCACCAAAGTAAAGTCCCGTCACAATAGGGTGATGGGGCTTTATTTTTTGCACCGAAAGGCCCTTACAAATGGCTACCGCAAATGCGTCCATTGAAAGGGCAAGGGCAGTTAAAATTAGTTCTAAAGTTCCCATAAAAACTCCATTTAGTTATTTTCGCGGAATTTAATTTTTCCGTCTAGCATTTCATCAATAATTGCTAAACTTTCTACCTTAATACCTCGGCTTCTTATAAGCTCGCCACCTTCTTGAAAGCCCTTTTCAATAACAATACCTGCACCAACAATGGTTGCACCCGCATTCGTTACAAGCTCTGCAAGGCCGTTAAGTGCGCTGCCCTTTGCCAAAAAGTCATCAATGATAAGTACTTTATCCTCGGGGTGTAAAAATTCCTTGGAAACGATTATATCGTAAATTCTGCCGTGGGTGAAGGATTCAACCTTGCTTTTGTATGTATCACCGGCAATATTTTTTGTTTGTGTTTTTTTGGCAAAAACAACGGGAACATTAAAATGCTGTGCAGTAATACAGGCAACACCTATGCCAGATGCTTCAATGGTAAGGATTTTTGTGATATTCTCGTTAGCAAAACGTCTTTTAAATTCCTTTCCAAGCTCGTTTAAAAGGTTAACGTCTATTTGGTGGTTTAAAAAGCTGTCCACCTTTAAAATGTTACCTTCCTTTATTTTGCCGTCTTTTACAATTTTTTCTTCCAAAAGCTTCATACAAACCGCTCCCGCATTAAAGACAATTTTGTCCAAATTTAAAATGATATAATAATTTTATTATATATGGGCGCAAAATTCAAGAAGAAAATAAAGAATATTGCTTTTTGCGGCAAAATAAGTTATAATTTTTTTATAAACGAAAACCGTTAGTTTAATATATGTTAAGTGGAGTTTTTTATGAATATTGTTATTTTAGGTTGGGCAACCATAACAAACGGAGATATTTCTCCGAATAAGTTTTTAGAGCTTGGAGATTTAAAGGTTTACGACGTTTTGCCCGAAGAAGAGGTATGCAAGGTGGTGGCCGACGCAGAGGCCATTTTGGTAAACAGGGTTAATATTACAAAAAAGGTTATCCTTTCTGCACCAAAGCTCAAATACATTGGTTCTTTTGCAACGGGCTATAATAATATTGATATGGTTACCGCAAAGGAAAGGGGAGTAACGGTTACAAACGTACCCGGCTATTCCACCGAGGCGGTTGCTACCCACGCTTTTGCCTTTTTGCTTGCCCTTGCCTTGCGTCTTGTTGACTATAATAATCACGTTAAAGCAGGTAATTGGAGCTTTGCACCTGGAGCCGATTGTTTTCCGTTTAGAACAAACGAGCTAAGGGATAAAACTCTTGGCATTTTTGGATTTGGAAGCATTGGCAAAAGGGTGGCTGAGCTTGCAAACGCATTTGGTATGAAGGTTATTTTTTATTCCAGAAAAACCTATGACGTGCCCTTTGCAAAGCAGGTGGATTTTGATACACTTTTAAAGGAAAGCGACTTTTTGAGTTTACATGCACCCCTTACCACCGAAACAAACAAAAGGTTTGGGGCCGAGGAATTCGGCAAAATGAAGCCCACTGCCTATTTTATAAATACCGCACGCGGCGGACTTATGGATGAGGACGCACTTGCCTATGCGCTGGATAACGGTATAATTGCGGGCGCTGCAACCGACGTTACAACCAAAGAACCGCTGGATACAAACAGTGCGCTTTTTAGTGCCAAAAACTGTATCTTCACCCCGCACGTTGCTTGGGGACCTACAGAAACCAGAAATCGTCTTATTACCTTAGGGTATGAAAATCTTGAAAGCTTTATTAAGGGAAATCCTTTAAACGTTGTGGAGGGGTAGAATATGCAAAAGGTAGCTAAATTTCTAAAGGTTTCTAAGGAACAGTTTGTGTCTGCCACCACTAAAAATTTTGGGGAGAAGGACTATTCCTTGGTTTATGAAGATATAAAGCTCCCCAAAAGGGCAACGGTTGGCTCTGCGGGCTATGACTTTTTTTCTCCCATAGATTTTACGCTGGCACCGGGAGAGGAAATTACCATCCCAACAGGGATTAGAAGCAAAATTGAAGATGGCTTTGTACTGCTTATTTTCCCCAGAAGCGGGCTTGGATTTAAATACCGCCTCACCCTTAATAATACCGTTGGAATAATAGACAGCGATTATTTTTACTCCGATAACGAGGGCCATATAATGGTTCGCCTTACAAACTGTTCTGACGACAAGACTGTTTCGGTAGAAAAGGGACAGGGCTTCGCACAGGGAATATTTATGCCTTTCTTTATAACCGAGGATGACGAGGCAAGCGGCGTTAGAAACGGCGGATTCGGCAGCACAACAAAATAGTAAGTATGAATTTAACCTCTCCTTTTGGGAAAGATATTCCAAAAGGAGAGATTTTTTATGTTAAGCTTTAACCAAATGGTTGAGAGTATAGATTCGCGTCTTTGCCCGGAACAAAGCTTCGATTTAATTAAAAGGGAGCTTATAATAGCGGGGAAGAGGGCCTATATTTATTTTGTTGACGGCTTTATTAAGGACGAGCTTTTTGAAAAAATTGTGGAATTTTTCTTTAAAATAAAGCCGGACGAAATAGCGGGCGTAGAAAATATGAGTGAATTTTCTACCCGCTTTATGCCCTATGTGGAAATAGAGGTGCCAAAGGATTTTGATGCCGCCGCAACGGGGGTACTTTCGGGAGCTACTCTTTTAGCGCTTGACGGAATAAATGATTTACTTTTAATAGATACAAGAACCTACCCCGCGCGTTCAATATCCGAGCCTGAAAAGGACAGAACAATGCGAGGAGCCAAGGACGGCTTTGTGGAAACACTAATCTTTAATACCGCACTTATAAGGCGTAGGGTAAGGGATTTTTCTCTTAGAATGGAGTACCATCAGGTGGGAAAAAGTTCCAAGGTGGATATTGCAATATGCTATTTGGACGGGCGGTGCGATAAAAACACCTTAAATAAGCTTCGTAAGCGTCTGAGTGAAATAGATGTCGGCGGTATTTCTATGACACAGCAAGCACTGTCCGAACTGCTTGTAAAGGCGAACTTTTTTAACCCTTTCCCCCGCTTTAAGTTTACAGAGCGTCCCGACTATGCCAGCGCCTGCCTTACCGAGGGCAGAATTTTAGTTATAATGGACAATTCCCCCGCAGTAATGATTTTGCCTACAAGTTTTGCCGACTTTACAAAGGAGGCAAACGACTATTATTTCCCACCCATTACCGCCACCTTTATTCGCCTTACAAGACAGCTTGTTTCAATTTCAACCGTTATAATAACCCCTCTTTTTCTGCTTCTTATAAATAATCCAACCTATATACCAAGTTGGCTTACCTTTATAAAACTGGATGAAACACCCGCCATACCCGTTTTTGGGCAGCTGATACTGTTGGAACTTGTAATTGACGGACTTCGCCTTGCATCCCTTAATACCCCCGACAATCTGTCAAGTTCGCTTAGTATTATAGGGGGACTTTTACTGTCGGAGTTTGCCATCGGTGCAGGATGGTTTTCGGCCGAGTGCATACTCTATATGTCCTTTGTGGCAATAGCGGGATTTTCACAACCAAGCTTTGAAATGGGCTATGCCCAAAAGTTTATAAGAGCGGTGCTTTTGCTCCTTACACAGTTTTTAGGGCTTTGGGGCTTTATAGCGGGTATAATACTGCCCATAGTGGTTATGATTTTCACCAAAACACTAAGCGGCAAGGGTTATTTCTCACCCATTATACCCTTCGATAAAAAGGGATTTATAAAGCTATTTGTAAGGACGAGAATAAGATAAAGAGCCTCTTTTAAAAAAATCTCCTTGAATTTGGGCGGAATATGTCTTATAATAAATTAAATAATTAAGATGCTTTGAAAGGTAAGATGTATAATGACGGTTTCCCCTGATATGAGCGGCTTTCGTCCCAACCAGGATAAAAAGCTTATTATAGATACCGCAAATGGCAAATTTGCCCGCTTTCCAGTTAAAACCCACGTAGTTGTAAAGGGTGACGATTTAAAGGAACTTATGGATAAGTACGTGGTGGATTACATCACCGAGGGTGACGTTGTATTTTTAAGCGAAAAAATGGTTGCCATAAGTCAGGGCAGGGCATTTAAGCTTGACGAAATTAAGCCCCGTCCTCTTGCAAAATTCCTTGTGAAGTTTGTAACAAAATCCCCTTACGGAATAGGCCTTGGAAGTCCCTATACAATGGAACTGGCCCTCAGGGATGTTGGCACTTTCAGAATTTTAATGGGTTGTATTTGTGCCGCCGTTACAAAGCCCTTTGGTATTAAGGGTGTTTTCTATAACGTTGTAGGCCCTAAAGCCCGCGCCATTGACGGACCTTGTGATTTTACACTCCCGCCCTATAACAATTACGCTAAAATGGCCCCGCTCGAGCCCGATAAGGTATGCGCCGAGCTTAGCGCACATATTGGTTGCGACGTTGTGGTTGTAGATGCTAACGATTTAGGTCAGGACGTGCTTGGCACCTCTAATCCTTATTATACTGCAGAAATTGCACACCAGCTTTTTGGGGACAACCCATTAGATCAGGCCGACCAGCAAACGCCTATCGCAATTATAAGAAAAATGCCTGACGATGCAGTAGAACCCACTTTTGAAGACTGAATATAAAAATAAAAATCACCTAAGAAAATTTTCTTAGGTGATTTTTATTTTGTTTATAGTTTTTTAATCTGCAAGCTTTGGGTCGGCAAATATTGTTTTGTTTGTTTTATAAATTACCATACCCGTTTTTGCCCCCGCCGGTTTTTTAACGTACTTTACGGGTGTGTAGTCAACCGGCACCTGAGAGGAATTTTTAGCGGCCGAATATTTGGCGGCGAGTGAGGCCGCATATATTAAGGTTTCATCATCGGGGGTTTTCCCTTCTAAAAAGAGTATAACGTGGGATCCGTGAATGTTTTTGGTGTGAAACCATAAATCGTTTTTGTCGGCCGTTTTAAGGGTTAAAATATCGTTTTGAATATTGTTTCGGCCAACCGCTATTTTAAAACCATTTTTCTCAAACCAAAGAAACTGCGGCGCCGTTTTCTTTTTTTGCTTCGCTTCGTTTTTCTTGTAGCTTATATATCCGTTTTCCTTTAGCTCTAAACGAATTTCGGAAATCTCGGCCGAGGTTTCGGCATTTTCGGTTGCATAAAGCACCGAATTTAAATATTCTGCCTCATTCTCACACTGCTCTATAAGCGATAAAAGGGTTTGTCCCGCACTGCAGGCCTTTTTGTAGTCTTTAAAATATTTGGCGGCATTATTTTGCTGAGAAAGGGTGGGATTTAGCTTTATTTTAATGGGCTTACATTCGGGGTCATAGTAGTTTTCTACCAAAACGCTTGTGGCACCCTTTTCTATGCGGTAAAGGTTCGCTTTTAAAAGCTCACCGAAAATGCGTAGCTCCTCACGGTTTTCAGATTTTTTAAGCTCTTCGCGCCTCACATTCAGTTTTTTATTGTTCCTTGCAATAAGGTTTTTAAGCAGTTTTAAAATGTCGCTTTTAAGGTGGTCAAGCCGCCTAGCTTTATCCCTTGTTTCGTAAAAAGTTTCTAGCATATCAGAATAATTTTCGAAGCTTTTAAGGGTACAAAGGTTTTCGTACTGCCTAATGGGAATAAAGGAAAAATCCTTATAAAGCCCCGCTTTGTCGCAAATAATATAGGGTTTGCCGCCGCTAAGTGCGGCACTTTTTATTTCTTCTAAAGCGTTCAGAAGTTTGTCTTCATCTATGTTGTTGGAGAGAGTATCTGTGCTGTCCGACAAACGGTAGGAAATTTCGCGGCAAATAAGGGGAGATAATCCTCTTATGTTTTTAATAAGATTTATATTAAGGGGCAATTCGCTTTCTACTGTTTTCTTTGCGGCGGCCTCAAGGTCGCCTTCGAAAAGGTCGAATCGTTGGTCAGCTTCGGGGAATTTATATTCAGCACCGGGGGCTAAAATGCGTGTGGCGCTTTCAATGTCACTGCGCCTTGCGGCATCTAAAATTTTACCTTGTTCGTTTACAAGCAAAAGGTTTGTTTGATGTCCCAAAAGCTCTACTATAAGCTTATATAAAACTTTATCACCGAGCTCATTTGTAGACAAAACTTTGAAAATTAGAATACGTTCGGCAGAAAGTCCCTCTACTGCTACAATTTTGCCGCTTGAAAGGTGCTTTCTAAGAAGCATACAAAACATTGGTGGGGTGGTGGGGTTTTCAAAACTTTTGGTGGTAAAGCAAACCCTTGGACTTTCAGGATTTATGGAAATATAAAGCTTTTTATTGCCCACCTTGGAACGAACGGAAAGCACGAATTCGTTTTTAGCGGGAAGGTGTATTTTTTCAATATACCCCTCCAAAATTTCGGAAAATTCTGCCCTAAGGCAGGTTATTAAAGCACCGTCTAAGGGCATAGTTTTCACCTCGTTTTAAAAGTTTTTAAATATTTAGTTCTTTTTAGCCTTTTGCTTTTTGTCTATTTTTGCCGCCCTGTTAAGGGGAATGGGATTATACTGTTTTAAAAGCTCATCCCACTGCTCTTCGGATATATTTTCAGCCACTGCGGAATATTTTTCGTAAATTTCGCCTGCCAGCTCTTCCATACCTTTTTTGTCAAGGTACTTTTGCCTGAGCTCCACAAATGCCAAAATAAGTTCTACCAAAATTAAAAAGCCAAGCGGCAAAAGGTGTAAATAAACAAAGAAAGAATAGTTGCCAGCGTCCAGATTTTTGGAAAGACGTTCGGCGTATGTAAATATAAGTATTAAAGAGGGGATAACGGTAGTAATAAGGGCCAAAACGGATTTTCTTGGCTTTGAAAACAGCGGTGCAGCAATAAGCAGTATTCCAAAAATTATAACGGTGCGAATGCCGTCTTTAACCTCCGCAATAGCTGAAAGCTGAACCGAGGTTGGATTCTCCAAAACCGCAAGGGTAGAGGAAAGACTGCCCCACCAGGAAAGGGCGCTTAAAAGGTTTATAGCACAGCAAATGCCAAAAAGAATATAAAAGGCAATATGAAACGCCTTATAAAAGGTACTGTTTGTTGTTAAATAGTGAATGTTAAGGCGGTCTTGTTTTTGCCTTAGCATTGAAAGGAGCGTTGGCTCTTTAACGTTTTTTTTCAAAGTAATCTCCCCTAAAATAAAATAACTATATTTATAATAACATTAAATGTAAGATTTTTCAACCTTAACCGTTGCCAAATGGCAATATTTGTAGTATAATTACTATGTATTATTTCGTTTAGAGGTGATTTTTATGATGGGCCCTCCACCAATGGGATTTGGTAGCTCAAAATTTGTTCCGAAACCTCCCAAAAATTTAAAAGAATGGCCGCAGTTTATTAAAACTGCTATCACGGGATTTTTCTCGCGTCTTTTTTATATCTTTGGCCTTGTATGGAATACCTCCCCGTGGATATTAATATCACTTTGCCTAATTTCTATTTTAAGCGGTATTTTGCCGGTTGTAACCTCTATTACGGCGGCGAAGCTTATAAATTTACTAAGTGAAGCTATAGTTGTACATAGCGGCGGTGGAAGTTTTGAATTTTCCCGCATTTTTGGTATTTTGGTAATACAGTTTGCCCTTATTTTCGCAAACGGTCTTATTGGCAATATAAACGTGGCCGTTACAAGAATCGCAGGTGAAAGGGTTACCAACCACGTTAAAGAAATGATGATGACAAAGGCCAAAACTGTTGACCTTCAAAGTTTTGACAGACCTGATTTTTATGAGCGACTTGAAAACGCCGAAAGGGAAGCGGGTATGCGCCCCGTACAAATTTTAACAGCCACTTTTAATGCAATCAGTTCTATAATTAGCATGGTTTCCTTTGTGGCGGTACTTTTCGCTATCAGCACCGCTGCACCGTTTGTTATTATTATTTTGGCACTTCCATCTGCAATTATAAGTTTAATTTATCGTAAAAAAGCCTTCAACTACGTTCGTATGCGCTCTAAGGATAGGCGCCAGCTTAACTATTATTCCGGACTTATGACCAATAAGGATATGGTTAAAGAGGTAAGGATTTTCGGCCTTTCAGACTTGTTCATTGTTAGATATAATGACGTATTTAAACGTTATTACAGAGGGCTCCGTTCAATTTATCTTAAAGAGGGATTTTGGAAAACGGTTATTTCCCTTGCCTCGGCACTTGTAAATTGTCTGCTCTTTTTGTATATTGCAAAAATGGTTTTTGAAGGAAAACTGCAGATTGGTGATTACACACTTTATACAGGCGCGCTGAATAGTATTGGCACACTGGTAATGACACTTATAGCCACTACTTCAACAATTTATGAGGGAACTCTTTTTATAGATAATCTTATTACCTTTATGAAGGAAAAAACCACCATAACTCCCGCTGTAGACGAGCCGATTCCGGTGAACCGCCACACCGCCCATACCATTGAGCTTAAAAACGTTTCCTTTAAATATCCCGGCGCAAAGGAATTTGTTATAAAGAATATGAATGGCACAATAAAGGCGGGGTCTTCGGTTGTTTTGGTGGGGCTTAACGGCGCAGGTAAAACAACACTTATTAAACTTATTACACGCCTTTACGACCCTACAGAGGGGCAAATTTTGCTTGACGGGATTGACATTAAAAATTATAAGCCCGAAGATATTTATAGCTTGTTCGGTATTATTTTCCAGGATTTTGGAAAATATGCAGTTTCGGTAAGCGAGAATATTTATTTTGGCGACGTAAGACAAGAACTAAATAAAAACAAGGTTGCTTTGGCGGCGGGGCAGAGTAATGCTACTGACTTTATAGAAAGGCTTCCGCGTGGTTTCGACACCGCACTTATGAAGTATTTTGAAGAGGACGGCATAGAGCTTTCTATTGGTCAGTGGCAGAAGCTTTCTATCGCAAGGGCATTTTACAGTGATAGCGATATTTTGGTGCTTGACGAACCGACGGCATCTCTTGACGCCATTGCCGAACAGGAAATTTTCAACCAGTTTGATGAGCTTAGAAAAGATAAAACTACTATCTTTGTATCTCATAGATTGTCCAGCGCCACAACCGCGGATGAAATTTGGGTTATTGATGGCGGACAGCTTATAGAAAAGGGAAGCCACAAGGAACTTATGAATAAAAAGGGTGAGTACTATAGACTGTTTAGTACTCAGGCCAAAAGGTATGTAGAATCTGCAGAAAATTAAGATTTTGGGGAAATTGAAATGGCAATTTTAAAATTAAAGCCCGCCCTCAAAGAGGCCATTTGGGGTGGCACAAATTTAAAGACGAAATTTAATATTAAAACCGACCTTGAAACGGTTGCTGAGGCATGGGTATTGTCTGCGCATAAGGATGGTGAAAGCACTATTTTAGGTGGCGAGTACGATGGGTTAACCTTAACGGCCGCCCTTAAAGAAATTGGACCTCCCGCTTTAGGCAGTAGGGGAGAAGATTTTGCATATTTCCCGTTACTTATAAAGCTTATTGACGCTAGGAACAAACTGTCTGTTCAGGTGCACCCCGACGATGAATTTGCCCTTGAAAACGAGGGTGAATACGGCAAAACCGAAATGTGGTACATAGTAGACTGTGATGAGGGTGCCGAGCTTTATTTTGGCTTCAAAAGGGATGTAAGCAAGGAAGAGTTTAGCCAAAGAATAAAGGATAACACCTTAACCGAGGTTTTAAATAATGTGCCGGTTAAAAAGGGCGACGTATTCTTTATTCCGTCGGGCACCGTACATGCCATAGGCGCAGGTATAGTTATTGCGGAAATTCAACAAAATTCTAACACCACGTACCGCATTTTTGACTATGGCAGAGTAGGGGGCGACGGTAAGCAAAGACCCCTACATATAGAAAAAGCATCTATGGTTTCAAACCTTTCAAAGCAAACTGCTGCAAAGCAACAAGAGGGGAATGTTTTGGCCGACTGCGATTATTTTAAGGTTAGACATTTAAAGGTAGAAAACGGCGCCGAAATTTTTGTAGATGATAAAAGCTTTTCTGTGCTTCTTTGTATAGAAGGTAAGGTAAGCGTTGAAGGCATAACGTTGTCTAAGGGAGAATGCGTGTTTATTCCTGCAAACAGCGGTAGCGTTATTATAAACGGCAGCGCCGAAATTATTGAAAGCAGGGTTTAAATGAGCATACTTAATATTGTTTTGGTAGAGCCCGAAATCCCACAAAATACGGGAAATATTGCAAGAACCTGCGCCGCTACGGGAGCTAGGCTTCATATAGTAGAGCCAATGGGATTTAAAATAGACGATAAAAAGCTTAAAAGAGCCGGTCTTGATTATTGGCATCTTTTAGATATAACCTTTTATAAAAATCTTGACAATTTTTTCGAGGAAAACAAGGGTGGAAACTTTTATTTCTTTACAACTAAGGGAAGAATGGTTTATTCAGATGTTTCATATCCTGATAACTGCTTTATCTTCTTTGGTAAGGAAACAAAAGGGCTTCCCGAAGAACTGCTTTTAAAGTATAAGGAAAATGCAGTCAGGGTGCCAATGGTAGGGGGCGCAAGGTCGCTTAACCTTTCAAATACTGTGGCACTTGCGGCCTATGAGGTTTTAAGGCAGTGGAATTTCCCTGAACTTCAAAATAAGGGCAAACTGCATAAATACAACTGGGATACCGGCGAGGTTTTGGAAACCGAAATTAGAGGGTAAGTGAAAATAGCTATAGTTATATCTATTTTCGAAAAATGTCTAAATATATCGCTTATTTTATAAATAATTCTACTTGAAAAAGGAAAATATTTTTGGTAGAATAAACTTTGTGGATATTTTAACAATTAATATATTTTGTTGAAAGGATGTTTTTTATGGCAAAACTTAACAAAAAAACTATTGAGGATGTTTCTGTAAAGGGCAAACGCGTGCTTGTTCGTTGCGACTTTAATGTTCCCCTTAAAGAGGGCGTTATCACCAACGATAAAAGAATAGTTGCTTCTCTCCCCACTATAAAATATCTTCTCGAAAACGGTGCAAAGGTTATTCTTTGCTCACACCTTGGCCGCCCGAAGGGTGAGGTTGTGCCCGAGTTTTCTTTAAAACCCGTTGCAGCCCGTCTTTCTGAGCTACTTGGTATAGAGGTTAAAATGGCTTGCGACGTTGTTGGTGACTGTGCTAACAGGCTTGCAGGGGAGCTTAAAGATGGCGAGGTTCTTCTTTTAGAGAACGTTCGCTATGAAAAGGGTGAAACCAAAAACGATGAAGAGCTTTCTAAGAAATTTGCAGCCCTTGCAGATATTTTTGTAAACGATGCATTTGGCTCAGCTCACCGTGCACACTCTTCTACTACAGGTGTCGCAGATTATATTCCTGCAGTTGGCGGTTACCTTATCAATAAGGAAATTGAGTTCATTGGCGGCGCACTTGAAGCTCCCAAGCGTCCCTTGGTTGCTATTTTGGGCGGCGCAAAGGTAAGCGATAAAATCGGCGTTATTACCAACCTTATTCAAAAGGTTGATACACTTATTATCGGTGGCGGTATGGCTTATACCTTTATGAAGGCTTTGGGCTACAACATTGGCGATTCACTTTTGGATGCTGAAAACGTTGAGCTTGCAAAGGAAATGATGGCTTCTGCTAAGGAAAAGGGTGTTAAGTTCCTTATCCCCGTTGATAACCGCGTAGGTAAAGAGTATAAAGAAGACACCGAGAATATGATTGTTGATTCCGATAATATTCCCGACGGTTGGATGGGTCTTGACATTGGTCCTAAGACCGAAAAGCTTTTTGCTGATGCTTTAGTAGGCGCAGGTACCGTTATTTGGAACGGACCTATGGGCGTTTCTGAGTGGAAGAATTTTGAAAGCGGTACAGTAGCGGTTGCTACCGCAGTTGCAAATTCCGGCGCTATTTCGGTAATCGGCGGCGGCGACAGTGTTGCAGCCGTTACAAAGCTTGGCTTTGCAGATAAAATGTCTCATATCTCTACCGGTGGCGGTGCATCTCTTGAATTCTTAGAGGGTAAAGAGCTTCCCGGTATTGCAGCACTTAACGATAAATAATAAAAAATCCTTTTAGCCGTCACTAGGGTAGAATGATATATCCGAACCCGCCTCAAAGCGGTATTTAGGCACTTTTTGCTCATTTAATTCTTGTAATGTGAAAGCATTATCGCGCCTTAAATAAACAAAAATCATACCAAATCTCCCCCCTTTGAGGTCGAAGATTTTTAAAAGAGAGGATTTTTGTTCTATAAAGGCAAAAACGGAGTAAATCCTTTCGGATTTACGAGTATTTTAACAAAGATAGAGCGAAAATCCTTCTTTTAAAAACGTGTTCGGACATATGGTTCTACCCTAACGTGGCGGCTTTTGGGCTTATATTGTAAAAACATAGTTTTTAAATAAATGTTAAATTTGGAGGAATAATAATGAATAAGGCAACACGCGCTGCAGTTATTGCAGGTAACTGGAAAATGAATAAAACCCCCGCAGAAACAACTGCGCTTATAAATGAGATGAAACCCCTTGTAGCAGGTGCAGACTGTGACGTTGTACTTTGCGTACCTTTTATAGACATTGCTGCTGCAGTTGAGGCAGCAAAGGGCTCTAACATTAAAATCGGTGCAGAGAACGTACACTTCAAAGCATCCGGCGCATACACAGGCGAAATTTCTGCCGAAATGCTCACTGCCGCAGGTGTTGAGTACGTAGTAATCGGCCATAGCGAAAGAAGACAGTACTTTGGTGAAACCGACCAGACTGTTAACCTTCGCACTCTTGCCGCTTTAAATGCAGGTCTTAAGGCTATTGTTTGTGTTGGTGAAACCTTAGAGCAAAGAGAACTTGGCTATACCGAAACACTCCTTAAATATCAAACAAAAATGGCTCTTACAAACGTTACAAAGGAACAACTTAAAAACGTTATAATCGCTTACGAGCCGGTTTGGGCCATCGGTACAGGCGTTACCGCTACTGCAGACCAGGCCGATGAGGGTAACGGCTTTGTTCGTAGCGCTATTGCCGAAAGCTATGGCGCCGACGTTGCTGAAACTGTTACAATTCAGTACGGCGGTTCCATGAACGCTAAGAATGCAGATGAGCTTGTAGGTAAGGTTAACGTTGATGGTGGTCTTATCGGCGGAGCTTCCCTTAAGGCAGAGGACTTTTCTATTATTGTTAAAGCCGCAAGTAAATAAGAAAGTTAAGTGGAGTGATTTTTCACTCCACACTATTTTTGAAAGGAAAAAGTATGAAAAAACCTGTTGTTTTATGTATAATGGACGGTTTTGGTATCCGTGATGAAGAAAACGGTAATGCTATAAAGGCGGCTAAAACCCCTAACCTTACAAAGCTTTTTGGCGAAAATCCTTTTACCACTATTGGGGCTTCGGGTCTTGACGTTGGTCTTCCCGACGGACAAATGGGTAACAGTGAGGTTGGTCACACCAACATCGGCGCAGGTAGGGTTGTTTACCAAATGCTGGTTAAAATTTCAAAATCTATTGAGGATGGCGATTTCTTTGAAATTGGTGCTTTAAAATCCGCAGTAGAAAACTGCAAGAAAAATAACTCGGCTCTACATCTTATAGGCCTTTTGTCGGATGGTGGTGTTCATAGCCATATTGAGCATCTTTACGGCCTTTTGGAGCTTGCAAAGAAAAACGGCCTTGATAAGGTTTTCGTTCACTGCCTTATGGACGGTCGCGACGTTTCTACTACTTCCGGTGTTGGCTTTATAAAGGATTTAGAAAATAAAATGGCCGAAATCGGCGTTGGTAAAATTGCTACTGTTATGGGAAGATACTACGCTATGGACCGCGATTTTGCCTGGGATAGGGTAGAAAAGGCATACGCCGCTATGGTTTACGGTGAGGGTATTCAAAATGAAAATGCCGTAAACGCTATGGAGGAGTCTTATAAATCCGACGTTACCGACGAATTTATTGTTCCTACCGTTGTTTGTAAAGATGGAATGATTAAAGCAAACGACAGTATTGTTTCCTTTAACTTCCGTCCTGACAGAGCAAGGCAGTTCACCCGTACCTTTGTGGACGAGTCTTTCGATGGGTTTGACCGCAAAAACGGTTTCTTCCCTGTAAACTACGTATGTATGACACAGTATGATGAAACAATGCCTAACGTTTCGGTTGCATTCCCGCCCGAAGAGCTTAAAATGACCCTTGGCGAGGTGCTTTCGGCTTCCGGCAAAACACAGCTTAGAATTGCTGAAACACAAAAATATGCTCACGTTACATTTTTCTTTAACGGCGGCGAAGAAAAAACCTTTAAAGGTGAGGATAGAATTTTAATTAAATCCCCCGACGTTCCCACCTTTGATCTTATGCCGGAAATGAGCGCTTATCCTGTATGCGACGCCGTATGTGAGCAGATAAAATCGGGCAAGTATGACGCCGTTATTTTAAACTTTGCAAACTGTGATATGGTTGGTCATACAGGCATTTTTGAGGCGGCTGTTAAGGCGGTTGAAGCAGTAGATACCTGTGTTGGTAAAGTTGTTGAGGCCACTACCTCTATGGGTGGCGCGGTGCTTATTACTGCCGACCACGGAAATGCCGATTTTATGTTTGATGAAAAGGGCGAACCATTTACTCCTCATACCACAAATCCTGTGCCTTTCTGTGTTGTAGGCTATCCTTGTGCACTTAAAAATACAGGTCGTCTTGCCGATATTGCTCCTACAATGCTTGAAATTATGTGTATGGATAAACCCAATGAAATGAACGGCGAAAGTCTTATTGCAAAATAAGTTAATCTTAAAAGGAGATTTTTAAAATGACAGTTACAAAAGATTCTATTATTGGCGATATTTTGGATATGGACGTTGATACCGCAGAATACTTTTTCGAAATTGGTATGCACTGCCTTGGCTGCCCCGCATCCAGGGGAGAGAGCATTGCCGATGCTTGTGCCGCACACGGCACCAATGCAGATGAGCTTGTTGAAAAGCTTAACGCACATTTTGCGGGCAAATAATGTCTAAACTAAACAGTAGACTTATTCTGGTGGCCGAAATGCTGGGCAGCGTGGACACGGTTGCAGATATTGGTACCGACCATGCACTGCTACCCATTTACCTTGTTAAAAACAAAATGGCAAAAAAGGTAATAGCTTCGGATGTGAACGAAGGACCTCTTTCGGTTGCTGAAAAAAACGTTTTTAAAATGGGCGTAGCGGAAAATATTTCGCTACGCCTTGCAAATGGTTTGGACGGTGTAAAGGAAAACGAATGTGAGGCCGTAATAATTGCAGGCATGGGCGGTGAAACTATAGCCGAAATTATCTCTCGCGCCCCTTGGTTAAATAAGGGTAAGCAAACACTTATTCTACAACCTATGACGGCCGATGATAAGCTAAGAGAGTTTTTGTGCCAAAACGGTTTTGAAATTCTGCTTGAAAAGTGCACCTTTTCGGCCGGCAGAGTTTATACCGTTATAAAGGCAGTTTTCTCCGGCGAAAACATACCGCAATCCGCCGATTATTTCTATATAGGTGAGATTTTATCTAACCCCGAAACGGTAGGGGAGGCCGAAATTGCCTTTGTTAAAAAACACCTTAAAAGCATGAAAAAATGCTTAAAGGATATTGAGGGTGTTGGAAGGCGAAAGGAATTATATTCTAGAATTTCCAAAGCCGTACCTTTAATTGAAGAAAAATTAAATCGGTTTGCGTAACAGAGAGAAGATAACATCTTCTCTCTTTTTTTGCCTTGCAAAATTTCGCTTTGGGTGTATAATAAATATATGTAATTGGAAAGGGCGGTTTTATGGAAGTTTTAAAGGGCTTAAGGCCGGAAAGAGTCTTTTACTTTTTTGAAAAAATTTGTGCAATTCCACACGGTTCGGGTAATACAAAACAGATAAGTGATTTTTGCGTAGAATTTGCAAAGCAAAATGGACTTGCCTATTATCAAGATGGGCTTAATAACGTTATAATCAAAAAGCCTGCATCGGCAGGGTGTGAAAACAGGCCTACGGTTATAATACAAGGGCATTTGGATATGGTCTGTGAAAAGGATGCCGACACTCAGTTTGACTTTTTAAATGACGGCTTAAAGCTAAAGGTGCAGGGCGATATGCTCTCTGCCACAGGCACAACTCTTGGTGGCGATGACGGTATAGCCGTTGCTATGGGACTTGCCCTTTTAGAGGATAAAACCTTAAAGCATCCAAAGGTTGAGGTGCTTCTAACGGTAGACGAAGAAACCGGCCTTTACGGCGCAGAGGGGCTTGATGCCTCTAACCTCAGCGGTAAAATGCTAATAAACATAGACTCTGAAAGCGAAGGAATTTTAACGGTAAGCTGCGCAGGCGGAGCCAGGGTAGATATTGCGCTAGCGCTTGAAAAAATCGCAAATGAAAGTCCTGCATATACGGTAGAAATTTCGGGGCTTTTGGGTGGACATTCGGGCGCCGAAATCCACAAAGGCCGCCACAATGCCAATAAGCTTATGGGCGCATTTTTAAATACACTTGTAGATTTTAAACTTATAAATATTAGCGGCGGCAGTAAGGATAACGTAATACCAAGCTTTTGTACTGCCACTATTGTATCAAGTGATGATTTAACCGCCAAAGCCGAAGATTTTGTAAAGCAAAATACAAACGTAAATGACCCTGACCTTAAAATTACAGTTACAAGTTTAAAGGAAACTACCCCTTTCGTCTATTCCGCAAAAAGTTCAAAAAACGTGGCAGAGATAATTTGTACTCTTCCAAACGGCATAACCGCTATGAGCCGGGAAATAGAAGGCCTTGTACAGACCTCCCTTAATCTTGGCGTAATGGGAATAGATAAGGATGCGCTTTTAGTTTCCTTTGCAGTTCGAAGCAGTGTGGGCATAGAAAAGGAAGAACTTGTAGACAAACTCTTTACAATAGCAAAAGAATTCGGTGCTAGTGCCAATTCTCATTCACACTATCCCGCTTGGGAATATAAAAAGGATTCACCTCTAAGAGCAGTTATGGAGAATACCTACCTTGAAATGTACGGCACACCCATAAAGGTTGAGGCCATTCACGCGGGGCTTGAGTGCGGTCTTTTCTGTGAAAAGATAGAGGGCTTAGACGCTGTTTCATTTGGCCCTAATATGTATGATATTCATTCAAGCAAGGAAAGAATTTCTATTTCTTCGGTGGAGCGATGTTATAATTACCTTTTAAGGGTTTTGGAAAATATATAAAGGAGAAAAGTTATGACTAAACAGCATATTATAGAAATACAAAATAACCTTGAAAAAGACCAGGGACTTATTGTAAAAAGCGGGGCAAACCGTTTTTATCTTACGGGGTTTGAGTCCAGCGCAGGTACTGTTTTTATTACCAAAGACAAGGCGTATTTTCTTATAGATTTTAGATATATTGAAAAGGCAAAAAGCGTGGTTCACAGTTGTGATGTTTCGCTTTCTACCAATCCGCTTTTAGAGGTAAAAGCACTTTGCGATAAGGAAAATATAAATGAGGTTTTTGTAGAAACCTATTCAATGAGCATTAGCACTCTAAATAGCTTTGAAAAGGCGCTTAAGGGCGTTACCATTTTAAAGGATGACAAAATGGATAAGCTTATTGAGCAAATGCGCAGCATAAAATCGAAAGCGGAACTAGATAAAATTATTGCCGCACAAAAGCTGACCGATGAAACCTTTTCATATATAATAGAGCGCATTGAGCCAGGCAGAAGCGAGCTTGATGTAATGCTCGATATGGAGTTTTATATGCGCAAACTCGGCAGTGAGGGAGTAAGCTTTGACTTTATTGTGGTTTCGGGTAAAAATTCCTCACTCCCCCATGGTGTGCCTACCGATAAAATCATAGAAAAGGGCGATTTTGTAACAATGGACTTTGGTTCGGTTGTTGATGGGTACAGAAGCGATATGACAAGAACGGTAGCAGTAGGAAGTGTAAGTGAAGAGCAGGAAAAGGTATATAATACAGTTTTAAAAGCGCAACTTGCTGCTTTGGATGTTATTAAGCCCGGTATTGTTTGTAAGGATGTTGACAAGGTAGCAAGGGACATTATTTACGGCGCAGGGTATGAGGGTTGTTTTGGGCACGGACTTGGTCATAGTTTAGGCATAGAGGTTCACGAAACCCCTGCATTTAATATGGTTTGCGAAACCGTAACCCGTGAGGGTATGATTATAACCGTAGAGCCGGGCATTTACCTTGAAAACAAATTCGGCGTCAGAATAGAGGATATGGCTTACATTACCAGTGACGGCCATTTAAACCTCACCCACAGTAAAAAGGAACTTATTATTTTGTAAGGGATAGTAGCTTATAATGAATTATGAAAAAACCTTAGAGTTTATACATTCCCTGAATAGGTTTGGTATAAAGCCGGGGCTGGAGAGAATAACTGCCCTTGCAAATCATCTGGGAAATCCGCACAAAAACTTAAAGTTTATTCATGTTGCGGGAACAAATGGTAAGGGCTCTACCTCTACAATGCTTAGTAATATAATGTATGCAAGCGGCAAAAAAACGGGGCTTTTTATATCTCCCTTTGTTGTTGATTTTAGAGAGCGCATACAAGTAAATGGGCAGTATATTGCAAAGGAAGATCTTTGCAGATTAGTTGAAATGGTAAAATCCGCTGCAGATAAGACGTTTGAGGAGCAGGGTGATGCCGTTACAGAATTTGAGTTTATTACTATGGTAGCATTTTTGTACTTTGCTGAAACAAAATGCGATATAGTAGTTTTAGAAACGGGTCTTGGCGGGCGGCTGGATAGCACAAATATTATTCAAACGCCCTTGGCCTCGGTAATCACCAAAATTGCCCTAGACCATACTGCCGTTTTGGGAGAAACCATAGAAAAAATTGCCGCCGAAAAATGCGGTATTATTAAGCAAAATTCTTTGGTGGTAACACCGTCTACACAAAATTCTTTTGCACTGTCGGTTATAGAAAATGCTGCAAATGTAAAAGGTTCACCGCTAGCATTGGCCAATAGAGAATCAGTAGACAAGGTTAAACTAACTCCGTTTGGTACAGAGCTTATCTATAAGGGTATTCCGCTTACTACTACCCTTGCAGGCACTCACCAAATAGAAAATCTTACCCTTGCCGCCGAAACGGCGCTGCAACTTGGGGTAGAAAAAGAATATATTATAAAAGGTATAAGTGATACCTTTTTCCCTGCAAGGTTGGAGGTTATTTCTAAAAATCCGCTCGTTGTTTTAGATGGCGCACATAATGACAACGGTGCCGACGCACTTTGTGAATATCTTGATAACCATAATTTGAGGTCGGTTGTTTTAATGGGTATGATGGCCGATAAGGACTGTGAAAGCGTGGCTCGAAAAATTGCCTCAAGGGCAAGGGCAGTAGTAACCGTTTCGGTTGCATCTAACCAAAGGACTAGTAGTAGCAAGGCGCTTAAAAACCTGGCCGCAAAATACTGCGCCGAAACCCATAGTGCAAAAACTTACAACGAGGCGCTATGTTTGGCAAGTGAAAGGGCAAAGGAACTTGAAGCTTCACTTATTGTCTGTGGTTCGCTCTATCTTGCTTCGGATATTCGCCCCGCACTTTTAAAAATGTATAATAAATAATTTTTTAGTACATTTAAATATATTTTTTGACAACTAAAATATCTATTTTTTTTAAGGACAAACCATTATCTTTATTATATAAGGTAAGGGCTTGTCCTTTTTTAATTTTAAACCTGAAAGGAAGGAAATAAAATGTCAGTTAAAATTATAGAAAGCGGAGAGGTCGTCACCGCCTATTTGCAGGGGGAAATAGATCATCATACCGCCACGGATATGCGAAATGAAATAGATAAAGCAGTTAATGAAAAGAATCCTACAATGCTCGTGCTTGATTTTAAGGACGTATCATTTATGGATAGCTCGGGTATTGGCCTTGTAATGGGTAGATACAAAACCATTTCAGAAATAGGCGGGGAGCTGGCAATTATAAATACCACACCGCAAATAGGCAAGGTTATGAAGCTGGCAGGAATGGAACGACTTGCAAAAATTGGTATGGAGGTAACTAAAAATGAAGGCAGTAAATACTTTTAATCTTAAAATATTATCTAAATCGGCTAACGAGGGGTTTGCAAGGGTGGCGGTTTCTTCTTTTGTGGCACAGTTGGACCCCACCATTGATGAACTAAGTGATATTAAAACCGCCGTATCAGAGGCGGTAACGAATAGTATAGTCCATGCCTATAAAAACAGCATTGGCGCAATTTACATAATGGTAGAGCTTTTTGAGGATAGAAGCATACGCATCAAAATAAGAGATAAGGGGTGCGGAATAGATAATATTGAAAGGGCAATGCAACCGCTATATACAAGCGTAGGTGGTGAGCGCTCTGGACTTGGCTTTTCGGTTATGGAAAGCTTTATGGACTCTTTAAAGGTTGCATCTACCATCAATAAGGGTACGACGGTTGTAATGAAAAAACGACTTTCCTTAAGGGTTGGGGCAAATGGATAGGGATGAACTCATAAACAATAATTTACTTCTTGTTCATTCCTGCTGTAATAAGTTTAAGGGCAGAGGGATAGAGTATGACGATTTGTATGGCGCAGGATGTTTAGGACTTGTAAAGGCGGCCAATAATTTTAAAAGTGAGCTCGGCTTTCAGTTTTCAACCTATGCCGTACCCGTAATACTGGGGGAAATAAAACGACTATTTCGTGATGGCGGTGCAGTTAAGGTATCGCGCTCCCTTAAAGAACTTTCTCTTAAGGTTGTAAGGCAAAGGGAAGAAATGCAAAAGGCTTTGGGAAGGGAGCCAACTGTTTCGGAGATTGCTAAGGAGCTTGGAAGAGAACCTGAAGAAATTGCCGAAGCCATTTGCGCGGCAACACCACCGTCCTCTATCAGTTATTTTGATGAGGAAGGGCAGATAAAGGAGATTGAACTGGGACTTAGCAAAAGCGCCGAGGATACTATATCAGACAGACTCGCTATCGGACAGATTATGGACAAGCTGGAGGATACGGAGCAAAGAATTATAAGACTTCGATACTTTGGTGGCAAGACACAAAGCGAAACAGCTAAAATACTTTCTATGTCGCAAGTACAGATATCCCGTAAGGAAAAAAAGATACTAAAAAGAATGTATGAGATGTTTTAAGAACAAAAGCGTCATATTACCTTAAAAATTGACAAAAAGGTTAACAATTACTATCAAAAAGTGACCGCTATATGTCTAAATATAAGTGAAAATGCACAAACATAAAATTTTTTTAAAAAAGTGCAAAAAAACACTTGACAATGGTGTATGTTTTTGGTATTATAATTGGGCGCCCTTGAGAGAGGGCATGCGAAATCGAACCTTGAAAATTAAACAACGATGACAAAAAAGGACCCGACAATTCAAGTTGAGTAAACTTGGTAAAACGGAAGAACAAAACGCTAGATTTTGTTTGAAATGAGCATCAAGCTTTAAAATTGATTTAAGCA
>JAZQSV010000010.1:0-21879 GCA_045630265.1 Acutalibacteraceae bacterium | reverse complement strand
AAATTTATTTTCACATTATATATAATATATAAAATTCCAAAAAACTTTGTTAAAAATTTATCTATAATTGACAATATATTAGCTAATATGATATTATTTTTATATAATATTTCTATAGGAGTTAGGCAATGAATATTTTAGTATGTGTTAAGCAGGTTCCGGGTTCAAATAACGTTGAGGTTGACCCCGTAACCGGCGTTTTAAAAAGAAACGGTGCTATGAGCAAAATGAACCCTTACGACCTTTACGCCATTGAAACGGCCATCTCCCTTTCAGAGCGTTTTGGCGGCGAGGTTCAAAGCATTACTATGGGTCCACCATCTGCAAAAACGGTTATTGAAGAAACCATTTGTATGGGTGCTAAATGCGGTACCGTTTTAAGTGATAGAAAGTTTGCGGGGGCCGATGTTTTGGCAACCTCCTACACCCTATCTCAAGGTATTAAAAAAATAGGTGATTTTGACCTTTTAATTTGTGGTAAGCAAACCACCGACGGTGATACTGCGCAGGTTGGTGCCGAGCTTTCAGAATGTCTTGGTATACCCAACATTTCTAACGTTTTATCGGTTGAAAATTTAACCGAAACGGAAATTCATTTGACCGCTTCTCTTGATAACAAGGTGGTTAAAATGAAGGTTAAGCTCCCCTGCCTTATCTCAATGGAGGATGACATAAATACTCCCCGCCTACCTTCCTACAAAATTAGAAAAACCATAACCAATGATATGATTAAATTTTTATCCTTCAACGATTTTGAGGATAAAAATGAAAAAAACTATGGACTAGGCGGTTCGGCAACACAAGTAGAAAGGATTTTTCCGCCCGAAAAAAATACTGAAAAGCAAATGTTTGAGGGCACGAATGAGGAAAAAACTGATGCGATTTTTAATTTAATTTTAAACAAAAAAATGATATAGGAGGGACAAAATGAGTAAACTCGTTTTTAAAAATGAACTTATTAACGATCAAAATTCTAAAAATTTAATTGCCATTTGTCCCTTTGGTGCCCTTTCCTATGTTGACGGAAAAATGGACGTTTCTTCCTCTTGTAAAATGTGTAAGCTCTGCGTTTTAAAGGGCGGTGGGCTTGCCGAAATAGTTGAAGAAGAGGAAAAAACAGTTGACAAAACTCTTTGGAACGGTGTTTTGGTGTACGTTGACCATGGTGCTGACGGAATACATAGGGTTACCTTTGAACTTGCCGCAAAAGCGAAAGAGCTTGCAAGCAAAATTAACCACCCCGTATATGCACTTATTATTGGTAACAATCTTAAAGAAAAAACTGAAACCCTAAGATATTATGGTTTTGATAAAATCTTTGTTTATGAAGATAAAGCCTTTGAGGACTTTAAAATTGAGCCCTATACTGCAGCTTTTTTTGACTTTATAGAAAAAGTAAAACCCTCCTCCGTTATGCTTGGCGCTACAAATTTAGGTAGACAGTTAGCTCCCAGAATTGCGGCCAGATGCAAAGCGGGTCTTACCGCCGACTGCACAATACTTGAAATGAAGGATAACACCGATTTGGTGCAAATCCGTCCTGCCTTCGGTGGAAATATTATGGCTCAAATTATTTCCCCCAATACCCGTCCCCAATTTTGTACAGTTCGTTATAAAATATTTGACGAGCCAAAGAAAAGTGATGAACCTACGGGCGAGATTATTAATATGTCGGTAACCGATGATATGCTAAAATCGGCCGTCCAGATACTATCAACCACCACCAAACCGCGTGAAACCGATATTTCGGAATCTGACGTTATTGTAGCAATTGGTCGAGGTGCCGCAAGCGAAACCACACGCACTCTGGCGGCAGAGCTTGCAGAACTGCTTGGCGGCAATCTTGCTTGTACAAGGCCATTGGTTGAGGCCAATACATTTGATGCAAAACACCAAATTGGTCTCTCTGGAAGAACGGTAAAGCCGAAATTTATTGTTTGCCTTGGTATTTCAGGCTCGGTGCAGTTTGCTGCCGGTATGAAAGCATCCGACTGTATAGTAGCTATAAACAGTGACCCTAATGCCCAGATTTTTGACGTTGCCCACTTTGGCATTGTTGGTGACGTAAATGAAATTTTACCCGCACTTATAAGTAAAATAAAGGAGGTAAAATAATGTACAAACAAATTGATTCTAACGACATTTTGGCGCTAAAACAAATTGTTGGCGACAATAACCTCCTGGTGGGCGAAGAAATCAGTCCAGATTACGGCCACGATGAGCTTGGTGACATAAACAAAATGCCTGAGGTTTTGGTGAAGGTACATTCAACCGAGGAAATCTCCGAAATTATGAAATATGCTTACGCAAATGAAATTCCCGTAACAGTTAGGGGTAGTGGTACAGGACTTGTTGGTGCCGCCGTTGCAACAAGGGGCGGCATTTTGCTTGAAACTACTGCTATGAACAAAATTTTAGCCCTTGATGAAGAGAATTTAACCGTTACTGTTCAGCCTGGCGTTCTGCTTATGGAGCTAGCCGCCTTCGCCGAGGAAAACGACCTTTTGTATCCCCCTGACCCCGGCGAGAAATCTGCAACCATTGGCGGCAACATTTCCACCAACGCAGGTGGCATGAGGGCGGTAAAATACGGTGTTACAAGGGACTACGTTCGCTCCCTTACAGTTGTACTGCCAAACGGCAATATTATGACACTTGGCGCTACTGTTGCCAAAAACAGTTCGGGCTATAGTTTAAAGGACCTTGTAATTGGCTCGGAGGGTACCCTTTGTATTATTTGCGAAGCGGTACTAAAGCTTGTTCCCCTACCAAAGGTTTCACTTAGTTTACTTGTGCCCTTTCCTGATATGAAATCTGCCATTGAGGCGGTTCCGCAAATTTTCCGTTCTAAAACCAACCCTACCGCTATTGAATATATGTCGAGGGATACCATTCTTTTTTCAGAAAACTACTTAGGCAAAAAGTTCCCCGACACTAAAAATGATGCATATATTCTTCTTACCTTTGATGGTAATACCGAAGAACAGGTTAACAAAAATATTGACACCGTTGCCGACCTTTGCCTTAAAATAGGCGCTACCGACGTTTATATTGTAGATACCGAAGAAAGAAAGAAATCGGTTTGGTCGTCTAGAGGCGCTTTTTTGGAGGCAATTAAATCCTCTACAGACGAAATGGACGAATGCGATGTTGTCGTTCCCGTAAACAAAATTGATGAATTTATTGTTTACACCCACCAAATTGCAAAAGAAGAAGATATGCGAATTCCAAGCTTCGGTCACGCGGGCGACGGTAACCTGCACATCTACGTATGTCGCGACGGACTACCGGAAGAACAGTGGAGAGAAAAGCTTTCCCGCTGCTTCGATAAAATGTACAAAAAGGCAGAGGAAATCGGCGGTCTTGTTTCGGGCGAACACGGAATTGGCTATGCCAAAAAGGGCTTTTTGAAGGAACAATACGGTGAAGAACATATTACACTTATGCAGGGTATTAAAAAGGTATTTGATGAGAAAAATATTCTTAACCCAGACAAGGTTTGCTTCTAATTAAAAATTAGTAAAAATAAAAGGTGTTGCGCAGACTCACTCGCAACACCTTTTTGATTTGCTTTACACCTTAACCTCTTGAGTTTTGTTTATTTTCTCGCCCCAAGCGGGACAAATACTCTTTGGTAAAATAAGCTTTATTGCCTTTTTAACAATTTCAAATTCTACTTTATCGGTAAAAATAATTTCGCCATCCATATTAAGCGGCACCTTTTTATCGGCCTTAATAATTGCGGTTTCACAATTACCAAGCTCACAAATAGGTAGATTTATATGTGTGCCTTCTCTATATTTTTTAAGTAGGGTAAGTATTTTGGGTCTTGATACAACCGATACAACCGAAAAGTCAAGTGCACCATCAAATGGCTTTGCCGCCGGTGTTGGATAAAACCCACCACCGTAAAAGGGTGCATTAGCAATAACTGCAAAGAGCGATTTTTTCTCTATAACCTTTTTGCCGCCATCAAGAGTAACCTTCAAATTAACACCAAGTTTACTGAAAAGTGTATAAACCACCGACAAAATATAGGCCATTTTCCCCGATACAAGAGGCCAATTTTTAAACTTTGACATATTTGCCCCAACCATAGCGTCCATACCAATGGAGCAGGAATTAAGAGCGTAATAGTCCCCCACCTTAATAATATCAATAGGAAATTCCTCACCGCAAATTTGGGATGGAACGTCTAAAAAAAGCTCTTTATCCGAAAAATATGTAATAAAATCATTAGCGGATCCGCAGGGCACAACACCAAGAGATACATTATTATACCCTACGATACCATTTAAAACCTCAAAAGCAGTGCCTTCGCCGCCGCAAGCATAAATTTTAACATCTTCGCCGCTTTCGGCTATTTTTTTGGCATATTCCAAAGCATCGCCCTGCTTCTTCGTATAAAATATTTCGTACTCTCCACCGTTTTTGGCAAAATACTCTTCTACACCCTTTGCAAAGACCTCTTGCTTAGTTCTCTTTCCTGCAATAGGATTTATGACAAATGCAAATTTCATTTTATCACTTCCTAAAATCGTTTTTAAAATACATATAAAGCTGACATTTTATCATACCGTTATAAAGCTTTCTGCGCTTGTCCGCAACTCTTCCAAAAAAGCTTTCAAAATCATCATTAGGGCTAATAATAAAGTACTTTTTGCCCTGTTCTTTGGGCATTTTCTCACCCATAATTTTGTATAGCTTCTCAGCGTTTTTAATGTCTAAAAGACGCTCACCGTAGGGCGGGTTTGTAATCAGCAGCATTCTTTCATCAGGTAGTTTAAAATCCAAAATATCACATTTTTTAGCGGTTACAATATCCAAAACGCCCGCTTTTTTAGCGTTTTCTAGGGTAAGTGCAATTGCGTCGTCGTCAATATCGCTTCCAAATGCCCTAAACTCAACGTTTTTTTCTATTTTTTCTAAAGCATCTCGTCTGATGGTGGAAAAAGCCGCCTCAAACTCCTTAGAAAACCTTTCTGCTGCAAAGAACCTTTTAAGACCGGGGGCAATATTTTTGGCCATTAAGGCCGCCTCAATAAGTATTGTACCCGAGCCGCAAAATGGGTCGTAAAGCTTTGTATCGGGATAAATTCTTGCGGTATAGCACATTGCAGCTGCCAAGGTTTCTTTAATGGGTGCCTCCAAAGAATGGGCTCTGTAGCCCCTTTTATGGAGTCCCTCGCCTGATGTGTCAATACAAACGGTTGCGTCATTTTTTTGTATCGAAAACCTAATTTTATGAACGGGGCCCGTCTCATCAAACCAGGGAATGTTATACACCTTGGAAAGGCGCTTAACTACAGCTTTTTTTATAATTGCCTGGCAGTCAGGCACGCTGTGAAGGTCGGAGGAAATGCTATACCCCGTTACGGGAAAGCTATCCAAAGCGCCGATATAATTTTCCCATTCCATTTCTTCTACATTTCTGAAAAGCTCATCAAAAGTGGTTGCCGTAAAGCGCCCAACAACAAGCAAAACACGTTCTGCTGTTCTAAGCCAAACGTTTGCTTTGGCAACCATATTAATATCTCCCTCGAAGAAAACTCGTCCATTTTCACTGACTATATTTTCAGCTCCGAGTCGCTTTAGTTCGTCTGCTAAAATGCCCTCAACGCCAAATATTGTAGGGGCAACCATTTTAAAATTCTTCATAACTTAATACCTTTATGATTCCAAAAATAAGTTAAAGGCAGGCAAATATAAAAAATGCCTGCC
Source organism: Acutalibacteraceae bacterium (assembly GCA_045630265.1). Taxonomy (GTDB): domain Bacteria; phylum Bacillota; class Clostridia; order Oscillospirales; family Acutalibacteraceae; genus UMGS1279. The sequence continues at coordinate 16,158 of JAZQSV010000010.1, read as the reverse complement.
ATAGGATATCTGAACATGTTTTTCAAACGCAAATCCAAGTTTATTTAGAAGCCGCGCCACGCTTAGGACGGCGAACATCCATATTCTTTCTTTTAAGCTCAGAAAACTTTTCTTCGCTGGTTTGTTGGAATTTCTTAAGCATATCTTCAAAAGAAGAACCCTCGTTAGAGGAGGCAGTCCAGACAAAGGAATTGTCAGGCTTTGGAGGTGTAAAGCTTTTTTCCCTTTTCGGTTTTTGTCTAACCTCAGTATCCTCCTGAGCGCGCTTCATACTAAGACTTATCTTACCGTCCTCACTGACAGTTAAAACCTTGGCCTTAACTGTGTCGCCCACCTTAACAAAATCGGAAATTTCGCTAACGTAGGTACGCGCAACCTCAGAAATATGTACCATTCCTGTACGGTTTTCACCCATATCAACAAAAACGCCAAACTTTGTAATACCTGTGATTTTTCCTTCAATAATTTCTCCAACTTTAGGCTGCATACTAAGAAAATGTCCTCCCAAAAACTTGTGCTAAAAAATTTAACCTTTAAAAACTAATTTATATCCTCAAAAATTTGCTCATCGGGGAAAACTAAATTAAGACGCTCTCTGGCCGCCTTTTCAATAAGTTCCGCCTCAGTACCGTTTTGGAGCAAACTCATACTCTCTTTAATCTTGTAGTTTACCTCTTCTAAATATGCGGTACCTTCTTTAAGCTCACTTTTAAGTTCAATAAGCTGTAGCTGCAGTCTAAACAAGGAAATTATTGAATAAACCGCAAATATGAGCAATACAAGCCGTAAAATAATGCTCTTTCCAGTGCGGGCAGTATTTGCCATCCACATCATCCAATCACTTAAAATATGTCTATATTATACACACTAAAAGGCTCTATTGCAAGTATTTTTCAAGATATTTTTCTTTTTTTATCAAAAAAAAGAACTATTTTATCCACCCGATTTCTTAATAAACTTTTAAAAGAAAACTTTTTCGCTTTAAGTTTTAATCTGTTATACTTACTACCTACCCTTAAGACACATCTTCTGACCGGCTTTATAACAACAGTAATAAGACGTGAAAGGGTTAATTTAAAGGTTGTTGCGCCTATGAAAATTCCAAACAAAACATAAAGCCTTGTTTGCCCGTTGGTGCTAGAAAGATAAAAGCAAAAGGTTAAGAAAGCCGCCGCTATCCAAAAGAACAAATCGGTAAAAAAGGTGTAAAGCACCTTGCCGCCGAAAATCCCCCTAAAAAACCGAAGTATATCATAAAAAAGGCAAAGTATCATTCCAAAAATTATAGCTCTGCCAAATGTTATCCACTGAAAAAAATTGTTGATTTCCCACATATCTACTTAAATATTCTTTTGATGAAGCCAGCCTTTTCGGTGGGTTCGTCATTGGTATAAACAATAGCGTAAATATTGCCGCTTATCTGTAAATCGCCCGTACTGCTATTATAGTTATCCATTTTCAGTTCATCGCCGCGAATGGTCATATTTCCCGCAGTAGTTTTAAGCTCGGCGTTATCCTCCTCAAAACTTTCCACCTCACTCACCGCAGAAATAATAAGCTTTTTTCTCCCCTCCATTATTATATTGTGTTGCCCAAGCGAATTGGTGAATTCTGCCATAAAATCACTCCTCAAAATGTTTTTTACCCTCAAAACGATTATAAAGCTTCATAAGGGCCTTTTTCTCAAGCCGCGAAACGTAGGAGCGAGAGATTGAAAGCTTTTTTGCGACCTCCCTTTGCGTGTTCTCCCTGCCTCCTATAAACCCGAACCTAAGACCAATAATCAGCTTTTCTCTGCTATCTAATACCTCATCCATATATTTTTTAAGGTGTTCAGTCTTAATCTTTAAATCGATTTCTTCATGCAAATTAAAATCGTCGGCAATAACGTCTAAAAGACTTAAATCGTTACCATCCTTATCGGTTTCTATCGGCTCGTTTATTGATATATCCTGCGCCGATTTTTTAAGACTTCTGAAATGCATTAAAATTTCGTTTTCTATACACCTGGCCGCATAAGTAACAAGCTTTATTCCCTTTTTTGAATTATATGTTGAAATGCCCTTAATAAGTCCAATAGTTCCTACCGAAATAAGGTCATCCTGATCGGTTTTTTCATTTGAATATTTTTTTACAACGTGGGCTACCAACCTTAAATTATGTTCAATCAACTTATCCCTTGCGACTTTATCCCCCACCTCCATTTTATTTATTAGCTCAGCTTCCTCCTTTGGTGAAAGCGGCCTTGGAAACGCTCCTGTATTCGTTGGATGTAGGGCTATATAAAAAAGTCCCGAAATTATGCCGTAAATAAAGGATAAAAACATATCTTTCGCCTCCAGGTAAAAATATATTTAAATATTATGTTTTTAAATATAAAAATTGCCAGTCCACCTAAAATTATTTTAAAAATGCCTTGACAAACCAAAGGTAATGTTATATAATATCATTTGTTCGAATTCGCTGCTATGGCTCAGGTGGTAGAGCACATCCTTGGTAAGGATGAGGTCACCGGTTCAAGTCCGGTTAGCAGCTCCAAAAAACCGTTCTCGTATGAGAACGGTTTATTGCTTTTTAATTATTAATTTTAACAACATAAAAAAGCGCGGGCCTATCAAGGACCTGGCTTTTTAGAGCTTAAATACTTTAATTATTTTGTAAGAGCAATAACGTTAAGAGCAATTGCAAGTACAAAGAAAGCAATAGCTATATATTTTGTCCATTTAGCAAGAAATGCATCAAAGGTTCTTGCCTTATTCTTGGAAAGAAAAGTATCGGCCGCACCTGAAATGGCGCCGTTAATACCGGAACGATGACCTTCCTGGAGAATAACAACAAAAATAACAACTATTGAAAGAATTAGAATAAGTGCACCTATAATAATTTCTAAAACTGCCATAATATTTTCCTCCGTTTAACAATTAGCCAAATTATAATAACACACTTTTACTAAATTTGCAATAGTTTTTTACATTTTTTCAAAAAAGAAACGGTTAAGCCTTTTGGCCTAACCGACATCTTTCTACAATTATAAAAGAAAAATTAAGCTTCTTCTTTCATTTTTGCAAAGCATTCGCTGCAGTAAACAGGACGGTCGTCGCGCGGTAAGAAAGGAACCTTTGCTACGCCACCGCAAGCAGCACAAGTAGCTTCATGCAACTCTCTGGGAGCTCTACCTGCATTCTTGCGAGCATCACGGCAGGCTTTGCAGCGTTGGGGCTCATTTACAAAGCCCTTAGACTCAAAGAACTCCTGCTCGCCGGCAGTGAATACAAATTCTGCACCGCAGTCTTTGCATACAAGTGTCTTGTCTTCAAACATTTTTTGTACCTCACTCTTGATGGTTTAATTTGCCCCGGACGGAGTCGCACCGACATCTTTGTAACAACGTTCTTCTATTTAAACTACTTGGGCATATATAATAAAGCACTACTTAAGCTTTTTTCTTACACGCTGTAATGCATTATCAACGGTTTTGCGGGAAAGATTTAGTTTGTGAGCGATTTCGCTATAGCTCTCTCCCTTAATGTAATGGAAAAGAATTATTTTTTCCTTTTCTGAAAGCTTGCTCACAATTTTTTCCTTAAGGCGTAAATACTGCTCCTTGGCAATAATCTCCTGTTCCGGGCTACTTGCCGACTGGATACTGTAAAGTTCCTCTTCGGAATGGATTACAATTGACTCCGGCACAACACTTTTCTTCAGTCCCTTTTTTACAAGAGATATAAGCATACGCCTAATGCAAATATAACAAAAGGTGGAAAAAGACGCAGACTGAAAGTCATAAACCTGAATGGCAGAATAAAAACCAAGTGTTGCTTCTTGAATTAAATCCTCAGCATCATGCCCCAAACCCTGAAATGAATAGGTCATGGTTCGGATTTTAGGAAGATAGCGGTCGTATAGTTCACTGAAAGCATTATCATCAAGGTTTCTGGCAAGTTTAACAAGCTCTTCATCGCTGCACTTTTTTACACATTCTAAACTGCCACTCATACCAAAAACACATTATCCCCTATTTTTGTAACAATTATACTACTTTTTTTATATTTTGTCAAGTAAAATATTGACAGTTCACAAAATTTGGGTTATTATTATAGATACTTATGCCATTGGAGGTATATTATGACACAGCAAAATTTCGAAAAATGGCTTGAAAAAGCAACTCTTGATGATGATTTAATAAATGAACTTATAGATATAAAAGACTCCCCCTTAGAAATTAAAGATCGTTTTTATAAAAATTTAGAATTTGGTACTGCGGGTCTTCGCGGTGTTATTGGTGCGGGAACCAACCGTATGAACATTTATACAGTTGGCGCCGCAACGCAAGGTCTGGCGGAATATATTTTATCTCAAAATAAAAACGGCAGTGTTGCTATTGCTTATGACAGCAGAATAAAATCAAAGCTTTTTGCGCACCACTCCGCAAGAATTTTTGCCGCAAACGGTGTTAAGGTTTACATTTACCCCGAGCTTATGCCCGTTCCCATGCTTTCCTTTGCAGTAAGGCATCTTAAGTGTGATGCGGGCGTAGTTATTACCGCAAGCCATAACCCGGCTAAATATAATGGTTATAAGGCCTACGGCCCCGATGGCTCACAGCTTAGTCCCGCCGCCAGCGAATACGTACTTTCTATTATAAACCGCGTAGATATTTTTGAGGGTGTCAGGCTTTGCGATTTTGATAACGCGGTAGATGAGGGCCTTATAAACTTTATTGGCAATGACGTTATTTCGGCATATCTTGACGCTGTTTTAGAGCAGTCGGTTGCCGATGAAAGCTACGATTTTTCTAAGCTAAAAGTTATATATTCCCCCTTGCACGGTGCAGGAAACAAACCAGTCAGAGAAGCCCTTAAAAGAATTGGCGCCAAAAACGTAAGTATTGTAAAAGAACAAGAGCTTCCCGACGGCAATTTTCCTACTCTTCCCTTCCCCAATCCCGAGTTTAAAGAGGCATTTGACCTTGCTCTAAGTTATGCTAAGAACAATAAAGCGGATCTACTACTTGCCACCGACCCCGACTGCGACAGAGTTGGTATTGCTGTAAGGGTTAATGATGAGTACAAGCTTATGACCGGCAACGAGGTTGGCGCTTTGCTTCTTAACTATTTGTTAGAGAGAAAATCTGCGCTCGGCAAACTACCCGAAAATCCGGTTTGTGTTAAGACAATTGTTACCACAAATCTTGTAAAATGCATTTGCGACGACTATGGCACAGAGCTTAAAAACGTTCTTACCGGCTTTAAGTTTATTGGTGAACAAATTTACCTTCTTGAAGAGAAAAACGAGGCAGAACGCTTCATTTTGGGCTTTGAGGAAAGCTATGGTTACCTTGCAGGCAGCTACGTTCGTGATAAGGACGCCGTTTTGGCCTCAATGCTTATTTGTGAGATGTGTTGCTACTATTTAAATAAGGGCAAAACCCTTTTTGACGTGCTAAGCGACCTTTATGAAAAATACGGATACTTCTACAACCGTCAAAAATCCATAACCTGCGAGGGGCTAGACGGAATGGAAAAAATGGCGGCTTCTCTTAAAAATTTACGTAACAATCCCCCAAAAAGTGTTTGTGGATTTAACGTTGATGCCCTTTCAGATTACCTTGTTTCTGAAAAAACAGATACCAAAACGGGTAAGAAGACCAAAATTTTACTTCCCAAAGCCGACGTATTGTGCTATAACCTTGAAAATGGCGCCGAGGTAATCATTCGCCCATCCGGCACCGAGCCCAAGATTAAAATATATATTTCGGCCATTGGTTCCAGTACAAAGGAAGGTATTTTACTTGCCGACAAGCTACAAAAAGCATTTGAAGAGTTGCTTAATCTATAACTCCCAAAGGGGGTACATATATGAACAAAAAAGAAAGACTGCTTGAAATTATAAGGTTACTTGAAACCGAATATCCCACGCCCGAATGTTCCCTTAAATATTCCGACCCTTTTCACCTGCTTGTAGCAACGCGGCTTGCTGCTCAGTGCACCGACGCCAGGGTTAATATGGTGGCGCCCGACCTTTTTAAGGCCTTCCCCACCCCTGAAGCTTTTTCCGCTGCTACGGTAGAAGAAGTTGAGAGTTATATTAAATCCTGTGGATTATACCACTCCAAGGCGCGTGATTTAGTACGGCTTGGCAAAGTTTTAAGCGATAATTTCGGTGGTGTTGTTCCCAATAATATGAAGGACCTAACCTCCCTTCCCGGCATTGGCAGAAAAACCGCCAACTTAATACTTGGCGATGTATTTAAAACGGAGGGCGCAGTAGTTACAGACACCCATTTCATTCGGCTTTGCAACCGCATGGGTTTCGTGGATTTTAAGGAGCCAAAAAAGGTTGAGGATTCTATGAGAAAGCTGCTTCCGCCGAACAAGTCTAATGATTTTTGCCACAGAACGGTAATGCACGGCAGAGCGGTTTGCACGGCAAGAAGTCCCAAATGCGACATATGCATTTTAAAAGACCTTTGCGCTAGAAAGATATAAAAAATGGCTATACTCCAACGTTGGAGTATAGCCATTTAATTTTTATTTGTTATCTTGAATGAACTTTTTAAGGGCCTCAAAGGTTTCGTCGCTAATTACATGTTCAATTTTACAAGCGTCATCCGAAGCCGTATCGGGGTTTATGCCAAGCGAAACCAAAAGCTTGGTTAAAATAGTATGCCTTTCGTAAATTTTTTGTGCAAGAGAAAGCCCCTCTTCGGTAAGTAGAAGCACTCCGCTTTCGCTTACCGTTAAGTAGCCGCCGCTTTTAAGTAGTCCCACCGCCCTACTAACGCTTGACTTTTTAAAGCCCATATATTCGCTGACGTCTATTGAACGCACATTTGGATTCTCTTTTGACAAAATATAAATGCTTTCAAGATACATTTCTCCCGATTCGTGCATTTTCTTCACTCCAAATCATTAGTTTTTACGCTTTGTAAAAAGTTTTTCTATTCTATCCTTAATTGGTACTCTTTCCTTGATTTTTTTTGTAACCATTTTAAGAAGTGCAGGAAGATGACTAAACTGAACATTAGAGTCATCTACCATATAAGTCCATGTGCCGGTAGCGCCCTTTAGTCCCCTTGACGACATGTCAATACCGTTTTCAGTGATTTCAGACTCCTGCATTTCTCTTAGCACGTCAAACCTTATATCGTTATTCATTTCCTCAAAGGCAGAAATAGCCGTTCTGTTAAACTCATCAAAAGGATTTTTGCCCGCAACAACGGTCAGGTGTACGCCGCTTTTAAAATCCTCCATAGCCGCTAAGAAATTAGCAAAATGGAAATTTATAAAATAAAGCATTAAATCACGCTCGGCCGTTTCTATTCCCTTTTGAGTGGCGGTTTTTATAAGTTCGTCATACCGTTCTAAATCATCACTCACCAGAATATTCGGCAGTTCCTCACCCTTTAATATTTTAAGGCGATAATCTGCTATAAGCTCTCTTTGATGTTCCAAAATAAAGGAATACTTTTTAAGGGTGTATCTTGCCTCAGCCTCATTTCCCTCTAAGGTTTTTTGTGCGCTTCTTACAAGCTCAAATTTTTCCTTTAAGGTTAGTTTTTTTCTATCCTCAGGGTCATCCTCAAAAAAGGGTGAAATATTCTCATCCTCTAAGCTAATAAAGAACTTGGTAACTCCCCTGTCGCCCTGCCTGCCCGCTCTGCCTTTAAGCTGATTATCAATACGGCGGCTTTTATTGATGGCAGTACTGATTATATAAAGTCCGCCGACACTCTCAACAAATTCCTTTTCCTCTTCATTTCTGCCGCCAAGCTTTATATCAACACCTCTACCCGCCATATTAGTAGAAACCGTTACGGCGTATGGTTTACCTGCATCGGCGATAATTTCGGCCTCGAACTCATCATTTCGGGCATTTAAAACGTTATGAGGAATATTTTTTTCCTTTAGTAGAGCCGATAGTTTTTCCGACTCTCCTACACTAGAAGTGCCAACCAAAACGGGCTGACCTTTTTTATTGGCCTTAATAATTTCATCCAGCGCCGCCGCATTCCTTTCAGCATTGGTGGCAAAAATTTCATCCTCTAAATCCATTCTAACAGACGGAATATGTGGCTCAACTACAATGGTGCGAAGCTGATAGGTAGATTCAAACTCACTAGCCGAGGTGGCTGCAGTACCGGTCATACCACAAAGAGTTTTGTACTGACCCATAAATGCGCCAATGGTCATTGTGGAATAGATTTTTGTACTAATATTATCGGTAATCCCCTCTTTGAGCTCCACAAAAAGGTGTAAAGCGCTTGGAAATTTACGGCTTTCTACCACCCTGCCAGTCGATTCATCAATAACTGCAATCTTGCCGTTTTTAACAATATAATCCTTATCCTTTTTAAGAATAAATACTGCCTCCATTGCGGTATTTATGTCTGAAAGGAACTCAAAATTTTCGTCACTGTAGAGATCGTCGATTAGCAATTTATTTTGTACCGTTTCAATACCGCTATCTGTAAGCCAAATTTGATTATCCTGCTCATTAATCTCGTAGCAGTCGCCCGAAAAACCTTTGACAATATCTAAAATCCTTTGTTCGTTGTGGGTTGCTTGCTCTGAGCGGCCCGCCAAAACAAGCGGAATAGATGCTTCGTCTATTAAAATTGAATCGGCCTCATCAACGATAGCAACGTCAAAGCCCTCACCCATTAGCTCATCTTCACTATTGGCAACGAAATTCCTTATACAGTCATAACCCGCCTCGCGGGCAGAAACGTATAAAACGTCCGATTTGTAGGCCGCTTTTCTATCGGCTTTTTCGGTTTTTTCTGTTATAAAAGAAGAACTAATACCAAAAAAGTCAAAAATTTCTTTATTATCGGTACCATCACGCATTGCAAGATAGTCATTGAATACTAAAACCTGCACCTTTCTACTCTTTTTAGTAAACAAAACTGCAGCCAAAACCGCAGCAAGAGTTTTTCCCTCACCCGTTGGAAGTTCGGCAATATTTCCATTTGCAAGAGCAGCCGCGGTAACAATTTGAGAGGTGAACATTCTAAGTCCTTTAAGGCGAAAAATTGCTTCCGAACAAAGAGCAATTATTTCATCATCCGAAGTGGATTTAGACATATTTTCTTTTAATTCTTCGTTAGAAAGAGCTGAAAAATTAAATTCTTCTACCCTTGACGCAAAATCTTCATACGACCTTTTAAGCTGAGCGGTTGTTTTATAAGCCGTTTTCAAATGAAACCCTCCAAATAGTTCTTGCCTTTTAAAATTCTATATGCTAAAATAAAGAAAAGCGAGGAAAAGTTTATGTATAATTTGTTTTATTACAATATTGATAAAATGAGTGATGAGCTTTACGAATCAGAGCTTAAAAAGCTTTCCAAAATGCGCCGCAAGGAAATACTTAAAAAGCAAAACCTTGAGGACAGAAAACGTAGTCTTGCGGGTGATATGCTTGTTAGAAAGTATATAAGCCGTCTTTACTCCATACCCGCGGAAGAGCTTATTTTTGCAAAGGGCGAACACGGTAAGCCCTATGTTTTGAATGCTCCCGCTCACTTTAGCGTTTCCCATAGTTTAAAATATACCGTTGTTGCCATCAGCAACGAGCCTATTGGCATTGACACCGAGGTTATACGGGAATTTTCCGCAATAATTGCTCATAAGAGCTTTAATGCATCCGAAAAGGAGTATGTTGCGGGCGCCACACCCTTCAGGCGTAAAAACCAAATGGAAAGAGCATTTTACGAGGTTTGGACTGCTAAAGAAGCCTATTTAAAATATACCGGTAAAGGTCTATCTGGCGGAATTAATGCCCTATCATTCTCGGGTGGCGGCGGTAAGCTTGTCCCCGATAATACCGATATTCGTTTGGTTTATGACTACGGCGTGCCCGGTGCCGTTACAGCAATAGTCACAAAAGCTAAATAAGGTTAGCAGCTTGTAAATATATCTGCTATATTGCAAAAAATAAGCTTTGTCGAAGGATTAACAAGGGTTGCCTTTTCGACCTCCATAAGGCGCTCATAAATAAGGTTTAGTTTTTCATAGGTGAAGGAAGAATATTCCTTCACCGCTTTTTTTTGCATTTCCTTAGAAACCGCATTTAAAAGCTCAGCAATAAGGGTGGGTATTGCCTCCCTTTTCTTATCAAACGGCTGCAAAATTTCTAAAATTTTAAATTTATTACCCTGAGTTGCCTGAAGCAAAACTTCGCTTGCTATTTGCGAAAAGGTTACAGTATTTTCGCTAGCCATTGAAACCGCCTTACCAATATTTCCGTCTGCAGCGGCTAAAAGAGATATATAATCTAAATCTTTATTTTCCAAAAGCTCGGCAACCTTTTTTGCCCCCTCGTCGGCAATAGAAACTGGAGAAAGGGAAAGACAAACACACCTTGAACGAATAGTAGGAAGCAAGGTAGAGGCATTTTTACAAAGCAAAATAAAAAGTAGCTTTTGCGGTGGTTCCTCCAAAACCTTCAAAAACGCATTTTGGGCATTATCGTTCATACTGTCGGCTGAATCAACAATAAATACCCTGCCATCGCACATCATAGGCGCCAAATGAGCCTGCGTTCTGATATATCTTATTTGGTTAACCTTAACGTTAACGCCGTCGGGCTCCACAGTCATACAGTCGGGGTGAGAGCCAATATCCACCAAATGGCAACTCTTACAAGCGCCGCAAGGGGTATTATCATCCGCGCACAAAAAGGCCTTACCTAAATAGCGTGCAAGGGTTTTCTTTCCAAGACCCGTCTCCCCTTCAATAATAATTGCATGGGGGATTTTTTTTGCGCTTAGCATAAGCAAAACGTTACGCTTTGTTCTTTCATTTCCAATAAGGGGAAAATTCATCTGAAAAACTCCCATTTAAAGGACCGATTTGGTCCAAATTATCTCATAAAACCAATTTTTCTCATTACCTTAGAAAGGGTTCTGCGAGCAATATAATCGGCCTTTTCGGCACCCTCTCTATAGATATCCTCAAGTTGTTTTTTGTCCGAAATAAGCTCGTTATACCTTTCCCTTATGGGGCGAAGCTCTTCACAAACTGACTCACCCACCATACGTTTAAAGTCGCCGTAGCCCTTACCCTCAAATTCATTAGTAATTTGCTCGGCAGTTCTACCTGTAACTGCGGAATAAATGGCGATAAGGTTGTTTATACCCTCCTTGCCCTCGGCAACACAAATCTTATTGTCGCTATCAGTTACCGCACGCTTGAATTTACGCATAATATCATCGGGACTATCCAAAATTGCAACGAAGGCATTTTGGTTTTCGTCCGACTTAGACATTTTAGATGTGGGGTCTTGTAGAGACATTACCCTCGCGCCAACCTTACCAATATACGGTTCAGGAATTTTGAAAACATCGCCGTAAAGATTGTTGAAACGGTTTGCGATATCCCTTGTAATTTCAAGGTGTTGCTTTTGGTCGGCACCAATAGGAACAAAATCAGGATTATATAGCAAAATGTCGGCCGCCATAAGGGTTGGATATGCAAAAAGGCCAAGATTTATATTGTCGGCATGCTTTTGCGACTTATCCTTAAACTGAGTCATACGGGAAAGCTCACCAAACTGTGTGTAACAGCTAAGAAGCCATGAAAGTTGTGAATGTGCCGCAACGTCCGACTGCTTAAATACCACAACGTCTTTGGGGTCTAAGCCAATAGCCAAAAGCAGTGCGCAGGTGCTTAGTATTTGTTTTCTGAAAACCGAAGGTTCCTGCCTTACGGTAATAGCATGTAAATCTGCAACACAGTAAAGGCATTCAAAATCCTCTGTCATACTCTTCCAATTTTTAAGGGCTCCCAAATAGTTGCCAAGGGTAAGCATACCGCTTGGTTGAATAGCACTAAATGACCTTTTTTTGGTTGTTAGATTTTCCATAAAAATCGCTCCTAAACTGTATTTAAGGGAATTTTCATTCCCGTTTATTTCTATATTGTTTTGTGGTGAGTTTTCAAAACGCATACAACCCCATATTTGAATTATTTTAACATATTTTAAAAATTTTAGCAAGTAATTTTACCCCTTTTTAAATATTTTTTTAACAGTTATTAAAAACAATTGAAAATTATTTGATTTTAGTGTAAAATAAAGTGAAATTTCAAATTAGAAAGGGATTTTGATGAAGGTTTTATGTATTGGTGACGTTTGTGGTAAATACGGCACACAAACCGTCCTTGAAAAGCTTCCAAAAATAAAGAAAGAGTACTCTATTGATTTGGTTATAGCCAACGGAGAAAACGCCGCGGAGGGTAACGGAATTTTACCCCAAAGCGCAGGAACCCTTTTTACTGCGGGGGTTGATGTTATTACGGGCGGCAACCACACAGTAAGAAGAAAGGAAATTTACGAGCTTTTAGAAGAAAACGAGCGTCTTCTTCGCCCGGCAAATTTCCCCGCCTCCCTACCGGGAAAGGGCATTACAATAGTTGATATGGGCTACACACAGGTAGCAGTTATAAATATTTTAGGCGTTGTATATATGGAAAATATGGCCTGTCCGTTTGAAACCGCCGATAAGATGGTAGAAAAGGCAAAATCACTTGGGGCTAAAATTATTTTGATTGATTTTCACGCAGAGGCAACAAGTGAAAAACGTGCACTTGGCTTTTATTTGGACGGAAAGATTTCGGCTTTTTTCGGTACTCACACCCATGTTCAAACCAACGATAATCAGATTTTGCCGAACGGAACGGGTTACGTTACAGATATTGGTATGACAGGTGTAAAACAATCTGTTCTTGGTGCCGACACAGAGCTTGTTATAAAGAAAATGAAGGATAAGCTGCCGGTTAAATTTATGGGTGCCGCGGGTGAATGTGAGCTTTGCGGCTGTGTTTTCGATATTGATAACAAAACCGGACTTACAACCGAAACCACCCTTATTAAATTACAATATTGCAAATAAAGTAAATTTTTATTGAAAACGGTGGCAAAATATAGTATAATAACTTGAAGGTGTATTTTGTTTGGGGGTATGCAGTTGAATATTAAAAAAAATATTGCACTACTTCTTTGTCTAATTCTTGTTATCCTATGCGGTTGCAATGGCGCTAATAAAAATAAACCCATTCAAAATGGTGATGACAGTTCCTTAACCGCCGGCGGGAAACAAATAAATATGCTTTATTCAAGTAAGGACACGCTTAATCCCTACACCTGCGTTACGGCGCAAAACACCGTTCTCACACAGCTAATGTATGATTCGCTTGTGGTTTTAAAAAACGACTATAAAACAGAGTACGAAATAGCCAAAAGCATAACCTATAATGACAAGGTGTTGGTTATTGAACTTGATTCCCTTGTTTTTTCTGATGCTACGCCTCTTACCGCCGCCGACGTTGTTTTTTCCTTTAATTTAGCAAAGGAATCTAAGGCATACTCCTCTTCCCTTGCCTATGCAGTTTCGGCTGAAGCAAGCGGCACCAGAACGGTAACCATTACCCTTTCAAGGGATGACCCGTATTTTGTAAACCTTCTTACCTTCCCAATTATCAAAAGTGGCTCCGACACACTTACCGACTCGGATAACCGCCTACTCCCCCCCATAGGCACGGGATTATATGTGTTTAACATTGAAGAGAAAAAACTAAACGCTAACAATAAACACACAGGCGTCACACCTACCGTTACAACCATTATGCTTACCGATTGTCCCGATGATGAAGCGGTTAACCAAACCCTTTCAACCGGTGCTATTGATATTTATTTTACAGATTTAACCGATAACGTTATTCCAAAAATGAACGGCACTACGGCAGACCTGCCGCAAAGCAGGATGCTGTTTTTGGGAGTTAACCCCAAAAGCCCACGTGTTGCAAACGTTTATTTTCGGCAAGCCGTTTCGGCAGCACTTAACAGAAGCGAAATTTGCACTACCGCCTACTATTCAAAGGCCGAAGCAGCAAAGGGTCCCTACCCTAGCGCTTGGGAAGAGGTTGCAAACCTGCAGTCTATTGAAGTAAAGCCAAACATTGATACAGTTCATTCAAACGTTTTGCTTGCGGGTTTTGGTGAAAAAAATGAAGATGGTTTTTACGTAGCAAAAAATAATGAACCAATCACCCTTACTCTTCTAGCTTCTTCAGATAATTTGTGCAGAGTTTCTGCGGCAAACATAATAAAGAAAAATTTAGAAAATGCGGGAATTAAAATAAACCTTGTAACAGCAGATAACAGTGGTTACAGAAGAGAGCTTTTAAGCGGTGGCTACGATATTTATCTTGGTGAAGTAAACTTCCACAACAATTTGGATTTAGGGCCGCTTGTAAATTTAAATTCAGCTTGGCATTTGCTTAATAAAAGCTCTGTTATTTCACCTACAACATCTGCTACCAATTCCGCTAACGTATCTTCTGCCACAATCTCTGACACAGTTGTGAGCAATCTTACCACGGCAGATGTCTATAAGGGTTTTTATAGCGGAACCTATACAGTTAAAGATTTGGCAGCAACCTTTAGTGCGGAATTGCCCGTTATCCCAGTTTGTTTTGGTAGCGGACTTTTAATATATAGTGATAAGCTTGGAAAGGGCTTGGAGCCCACAATTTCCGACATTTTTTACAACCTAGAAAACATTAAATAAAATATAGGAGGATATTTTATGATTTCATACGAAACCAGAATTGGTACTATTGCTCTTTCTAATGAGTACTTTTCTAAAATTATTGGCCGTGCAGTTACCTCCTGCTTCGGCGTAGTTGGAATGGTACCCCGCGGTGGAAAGCAAAAGCTCTTATCCCTTCTTAAAATGGGCGACCGCATTGATACGGGTGTTCACGTTAGGGGCGACTTTTCCTCTGTTATTGTAGATTTACACATTATTGTGAGCTACGGTATGAATATTAATGCAATTGCTAAAAGCATTACACATAAGGTTAAATACGCAGTTTACGAGGCAACCGGTATTAAGGTTTCCAAGGTTACAATTCGTGTTGACGGCATTAAGGAATAAGGAGTGTTTTTGTCTTGTTTTCAGGTAATCAGTTAAGAGACGCGATTATTTCAGGCGCTAACAATATCTATAACCAGCGTCAACGCGTTGATGATTTAAACGTTTTCCCCGTTCCGGATGGTGATACGGGTACAAATATGTCTATGAGTATTGGCAACGCCGCACGTGAGCTTTCCACGCACAGTGATGAAACTGCCGGCGACATTGCTTCGGTTGCAGCATCTGCGCTGCTTCGAGGTGCAAGAGGCAACTCTGGCGTTATTACTTCCCTTTTATTCCGCGGGTTTGCTAAGGGTTTTAAGGATGCAGAAACAGTAACGGCCGAGAATTTGGTTGTTGCTCTTGAAAAGGGTGTTGAGGCCGCATATAAAGCAGTTATGAAACCCACAGAAGGCACAATTTTAACTGTAGCCAGAGTGGCTTCCGAAAAAGCAAGAGCCGCATATAAACTTGGTGAGCGCGATGCTCTTACAATGTTTAAAATTGCACTAGACGGTGCTAAAGAAGCGCTTGCAGATACACCCAACCTCCTCCCCGTTCTCAAAAAAGCGGGCGTTGTGGACGCAGGCGGATGCGGTATTGTTGTTATTTTTGAAGGTATGCTTTCCGTTTTTGAAAAGGGCGAAATTATCCCTTTAGAAAATGCAGCTCCCGCTGAAAAGAGCGAAGGTGCAAATGAGATGAGCGCCGCCGCAGAATTTGAAGACGTTGATATTAACTTCCCCTACTGTACGGAGTTTATTGTTACCCGTAAGGAAGATAAGGCGGAGGATGATGCTAGTAATCTTCGTTCCTACCTTGAGAGCATTGGCGACTGTGTTGTGGTTGTTGAGGATGAGGAAATTATTAAGGTACACGTTCATACCGACCACCCCGGCAAAGCCCTTGAAAAGGCCATTGAATTTGGTATGCTTGTAAACCTTAAGATTGAAAATATGCTTGACCAACATGAAAGAGCCAAGCACGACTCTAAAAACAAGAGTGCAAAACCGGCGCCAAAAACTCCCGAAAAGGTTGTTTCCGTAGAGCCGGTAAATGAGTTTGGCTTTGTTGCAGTTTGTGTTGGCGACGGACTTGAGGCACTATTTAAGGATTTAGGGGTTGACACTCTTGTGAGTGGCGGTCAGACAATGAATCCCAGTACCGATGATATTTTAAATGCTATTGAACAAACACCTGCAAAAACTGTATTTGTTCTTCCTAATAATAAAAACATTATT
>JAZQSV010000009.1:0-24408 GCA_045630265.1 Acutalibacteraceae bacterium | reverse complement strand
GCAACAATACGCCGACCCTATTGACTTAAAAAATAGAGTATGCTCCCCCGGTGGGACGACGCTTGCAGGGGTTGCGGCTTTAGAAAAGGGCGACTTAGAAAAGGTAGCGGCATCGGCAGTCGAGGCGGCATACCGTAGAACAATCGAGTTAAAGAAATAAGGAGCAGAGAAATGGAAAGAGTATATAATTTTTCCGCAGGTCCGTCGATGCTTCCGCAGGAAGTGTTGGAGATTGCGGCGGCAGAGATGTTGAATTATCAGGGCAGCGGTATGTCCGTGCTGGAGATGAGCCACCGTTCCCCCGTGTACGACGAAATCATCAAGGGGGCAGAACGCAAGCTTCGCGCTTTGCTTGAAATCCCCGACAATTACAAGGTCTTATTCTTGCAGGGGGGTGCATCTACGCAGTTTGCGGCAGTGCCCTTAAACCTTATGAATGGCAGTAAAAAAGCGTTACCTACATTTTGTAGATAACGCTTTTAAATTTTCACAGTATTATTTAGTCGTTTGCCTTAAAAACGTCGGCCACCTCGCTAATGGTTACAAAGGCCTTTGGGTCAATTTTGTGAATAATATTTCTCATACGCGCAATCTGAAAGCGGTTTACAACAAAATAAATCATAGTTTTATCCTCATTAGAGTATCCGCCCTTAGCCGCAATTTTGGTGGTGCCGCATTCAAAGGCGCCCATCAAGGCGGCAGAAATTTCCTCGGGGCGAGAGGTAATAATCATAACCTCTTTACTTCTATCAAGACCCTCAACCACAAAGTCAACCGTTTTAAGGCCTGCGGCATAGGTAACAATGGAGTAAAGCGGAAGTATCCAGCTTTCAATTAAAAATCCGCATACAACATATAAAATTACGTTATATATCATAACAAAGGTGCCAACCGTGATGCCCAGCTTTTTAGAGAAGATAACCGCCATTACCTCTACGCCGTCAATAGCGCCGCCGTAGCGTATGGTAAGACCGCTTCCAACGCCCGATATAACACCGCCGAAAAGGGCGCAAAGAAGCAAATCTTCCCCCGCAAGCGGCGAGGCAATGCTCACGTCAATAGGCAAAATGTCGGTTATAAGCCAAGAAACAAGAGAATAAACACCAACCGCAAAAATCGAATAAACGGTAAAAGCCGAACCTTGCTTTTTAAGGCCAAACAGAAAGAGCGGTATATTTAAAATTAAGAGAAAAATTGACAGGGTAAGATATTCGGGGGTTATTTGTGAGAGTAATATTGATGTACCTGAAATACCACTGTCATAGAGATGCACAGGCGCCAAAAACACTGTAACACCAAAGGCGTTTATAGTGCCTGCCAATATTAAAAATATAAAATTTTGCCACCTTAACGTTTTAAGGTCATTTATGATATTTTTCGTGTTTGACATAGTAGCTCCTTTCCTTTAGCTTTGTTTTTATTATTATATCATACGAAGGATTTTGTTGCAATATTTCTCTTTAGATTCAAGGTGGGGGTTACTGTGTTTGTAGATTATTTTTGGCATTATAAGGTGATTCACTTCAAATAAGTGATACTTGAAAATGGTAGATGTATAGTATATAATATATAATATAATACTATATAATAAATTATAGGAGGCATTATAACTATGTATGTTTGTCAAAATTGTAACTTTGAAAGCGAAAAGCAAATAAACTTTTGCCCACAGTGTGGTAGCGAGGTAATTAAGGAAACCGTGCCCGTGGCCGAAGCGGTGGTAAGCAAGGCTGCGGCGCCCGCAGAAACCGCCCCCGTAGCAAATGTACATACCGCTCCTGTACAGCCTACACCTGAAATTTACACAGAACCTCCCGTAGTAAAAAAACCCAACCTTGCAAAGAAAATCGTTGGTATGGCGCTATCAATTGAGGGCTTTGCGGGTTCAATTATAGCGGCACTATACAGTTTTATCGGCCTTTTGGCAGATGCTATAATTATGGGTTCGGCACAAACACCTGCAGGCGTAGGATTTTTAATGATTTTTTATTTTGCTATATTCACTCTTCCATTTTCTATTGTTGGCCTTGTTTTTTCTAATGAGGCACGTTCGCTCGGGGACACATCTGCCTTTAGCCGTGTTGGAAGAGCGCTTGGCATAGCAGGAATTATCATTATAGCTGTAACAATGGCACTAGGATTTATTGTTATGCTAATTAGCGCAACGGTAGCAAGTTAAATTTTAAAAGGACGTAAGTATGAATAGGGAAATAAGAAGCACCCTAAAGAAAAACAGCAGTCGCTTAAAGGCATCCCATAAAACCTTTGCTGATATTTATGACGTTATGTTCTCACAACGTGATAATATTTTATGCGAATATACCGAGCGCTTTAGGGTAAAGAAGGAAAGCTATGGCGAAATAGCAGATAAGATAGAAACCGCCGCCTCGGGGCTTTTTGCAAGGGTGGGTGCAACTCATAAATATATTGCGCTTGCTATGGATAACAGCCCCTGCTGGATTGTGGCTTTTTGGGCCATACTTAAAAGCGGCAACAAGCCCTATCTTGTTAATATGCGTTACCCTGTTTCCCTTACAAATAATATCTTAAAAACACTAGATGTTAAGTATACAATTTGTTTAGAAAAGGGTGGGCTTGAAACAGAATACGTTTTACTTTCCGAGCTTCAGGGTGAGGAAAAGGTATCTCCTTTAGAGTTTGAAAACGAAATTGCTTTTTCCTCCTCTGCCACCTCAATGAACGAGGTTGTGTGCTTCTATACGGGATTTGAGGTTTCAGAGCAAATACTGAATTTTGAGGATATAATTAAAAAAGAGCCACGAATGGTAAAACAATATAATGGCAAGCTAAAGCATCTAGCCTTTTTGCCCTTTTACCACGTGTTCGGACTCTTCGCGGTGTATTTTTGGTTTACTTTTTTTGGAAGAACCTTGGTGTTTTTAAAGGATTATTCCTCTAACACCATAACCAAAACCTGCAAAAGACATAAGGTTACTCACATATTTGCCGTTCCTATGCTTTGGCATACGGTTGAAAGCAATATTGTTTCGGCCGCAAGGGCGCAAGGAGAGGAAAAATATAATAAACTTTTAAAGGCATTAAAATTTACAACTAAGCTTCAAAATGTTTTGGGCGGCTTCGGTACAGAGCTTACCAAAATAATTATGGGTGAGGTTTTGGACAAGGTTTTTGGCAGGTCGGTTATGTTTTGCATAAACGGTGGCAGTTATTTAAAGGACTCTGCCTTAAAGCTTTTAAATGGAATAGGATACAGTACCTATAACGGCTATGGAATGAGTGAAATTGGTATCACCTCGGTAGAGCTTGGAAGAAAGCCGAAATATCGCAATTTAAATTCCATTGGTATGCCTTTTTCCAGCGTTGAGTACAAAATTGGTGACGACGGTATTTTAAAGGTTAGAGGAAGTTCGCTTTGTAAGAGAAAGCTTATAAACGGTGCTGAACAAAAAATTAACGGTTGGTTTTCTACCGGCGACAATATGGAATGTAGAAATGGAAGATATTTCATACTTGGCCGAACGGGCGATATGGTCATTGGCGAAAATGGCGAAAACATAAACCCCGATACAGTAGAAAAATTTTTCACCATTAGCGGCGCCAAGGCCGTTTCGGTTTTGGGCCTTAAGGCGGAAAATAGTGAAGAGCTTTCTATTGTTCTTCAAATAAGCGAATTTATAGACGAGGACAAGCTATCCGCCATTCGCAATGCGGTTTATGAAATTAACGACACTCTGCCCAAAGCGCAGGCTGTTAAAAGGTTCTATTTTACCACCGACCCGTTATGTCCGCCAACCGCTATAAAGGTAAGCCGGACTGCGCTTATCAGGAAAATAGAAAGCGGCGAGGTAAAACTTACAACCTTTAGTGAAACAAGGGCAAAAATTGTAGAAGGTGAAGAATCTCCGCTATTTTCTAAGGTTAGGGATATTGTAGCAGAAGAGTTGGGGCTTGGCTCTGAAAGGGTTGAATACACCTCTCATATTTTCTACGACCTTTCAGCTACAAGTATTCAATATTTTTCGGTGCTTACCCGAATCTCTGAAGAGTTTTCCACCTTTGACTTTCAAAACAGTGATAAATACTGTTACACCATAAAGGAAATTTGCGAATATTTGGAAAAGTGTGTTTAATAATGAAAAATAAATGGTTTATACGTTTTTTTCTGGGCTTCACCAAAATTACGGGTTTTCTTCCCGCGTACATCTTTTTAAAACCCAATGTATTTTTGGAAAACGGCGCCAAAAGAAAGCTTCCCAAAAACTGCATACTGGTTTCAAACCATAAATCTCTTTTGGACTTTGTACTTTATCTAATCGTTTTCCCCTTTAGCACCATACATTTTTTAATGGCCGAGGTTCTTTATAATAAAAGCAGATTTTTTGCATTTTTGCTTGACTCCTGGGGAGGAATTAAAGTAGAGCGTGAGGGGAAGGATTTTTCTTTTGTGTCCGATAGTTTGGAGGTATTGGATGACGGCGGAATAATAGGCATTTTCCCCGAAGGCCGACTTCCCATAAAGGGTAAGCCGTGGCCCTTTACAACTTCCACAGCATTTATAGCAAAGTATACAGACGCCCCTATCGTGCCCATTTATACCGACGGAAATTATGGTCTTAAAAAAAGGGTGGGTGTTTGTATCGGAAATCCCATTTACCTTTTGGATTATGAAAAAGAGGGCCTGTCTGAGGCCGAACAGCTAACCTATCTCACCAACCTTTTGGAGGAAAAGATATATAGCTTAAAGGAATATATAAAATAAAGGGAGGGCGCAGTGCTTGAGCAAGGGTAGTGCCAACAAACAAAAAAACGGGCATAAGCTTTTGGCGTTTAAATACATACCAATGGATATGGCGCGTATTGTAAGCTCTGTTCTTATTCCTATTTTGCGGTTAAAACCCGTTAATTTAAAGGGTGAAACATATAAAGAAAAACTAAAGGGTGGAGCACTAATTGCCTCTAACCATACGGGGTACATTGACACATTTGCCGTAGGCATAACCTTTTGGTACAGACGTCTTTATTTTTTGGCCGCCGAGGTGGTAATGAAAACAAAGCTTCGCTCTTTTTTGCTTAAAGGTGTAGGTGCCATTAAAATAGACAGAAACACTACTGATATTGAGGCAATAGTAAAATCGGTAGAGTTACTCAAAAAAGGGCATTTGTTGGCTATTTTTCCGCAGGGCAAAATTGATAAAACAAACGACGTAGATAGCGTAAAATCGGGCGCCGCTTTAATGGCAATCAGGGCGAACGTGCCCATGGTTCCCATCTATTTAGCCCCAAGGGAAAAATGGTACAAATCAAGAACGGTTGTGGTTGGTGAAAAGATAGTACCAAGCAACTTTTTAGTTAAAAAATTCCCCACCTCTTCGGATATTCAAAAAATAACCGAAGCGCTGGCAGGGGAAATGGGTCGCTGCAAGGTGGCATATAACAGTAATTTTAAGGGAGAATAAAATGAGTACTTTTGAAAGACTAATTGAGGTTTGCGGAGCAGTTTTTGAGGGTGATATTGACACCAAAAACATTACTCCTGATGATAATTTAAGGGATGACATTGGTATTAACTCTATTGGTTTACTCTATATGGCACTTGCTATTGAAGAGGAGTTTGGAATTAAATTTTGCAATGAGGATTTCGGAAACATTGAAACAGTTAACGACGTTTTAAAGGTCATTGAGGAAAAGCTCTAATAGAATCTTTAAAATCTAAAATAAAAGGAGTGGTAAAGTATGTGGATTTTTTTAACGGCACTTTTTGTGCTTATAGCAGTTATCTGCATAATTTTACTGCTACCTGTTTTAATAATAATTAAAACCGATGGGGACGGAGTTTTACAGTTCAGATATAAAATACTTTTTAAAACCTTTGGTGAAGATCCCGACCCTAATAACGTTATAGTTAAAGCATTAAAAAACATTTCAGGTGTTAGCCGACTTGACAGTGAAAATATTAAAAAAAGTGCCCAATCGGGAAGCGTTTTGGGCACAATTAAAAGTAATTTTTCACTTGTTGTGGGTCTTATTAAAAGACTTCTTGAGCTTATTAAAAAATGTAAGGTTAGAAAATTTAACGTTGATATTGTCTGTGTAGGAGAGGATGCAGCGGCCGCTGCAGTAGAATACGGTGCCGTTTGCGCTTTTGTATATCCTGCCCTTTCCTTTATTCGATCGGCGCTATCGATTGACCCTAACGTAGAAAGGGTGAAGATCGGACCGGATTTCAATGCCAAAAAGGGAAAATTTAAACTTGAAATAGTGCTGGCTATTGGGCTTTATAGGGTTATAGGTGCTTTACTTCGCGCCGCATTTGACGAGGCCGAAAGAATGGCTAAAGACCCCAAAGTATCAGCACCTAATTCTCCTCAAAAAAAGAAAAAGTAAGGTCTAATACCTTTTTTAAGGTTTCGTCGTTGCTTGCAAGCAGTGCATGGGTTGCACCCTCAATATTTACAAGGCGGCAGTTGTTGCATTTATTGCTGAATTTATATTGCGGTTCGTTTTCCACAACGGTGTCATTTTCGGCCGAGAAAAGCAAAATGGGGGTTTTAATTTTGCCCGCAACGCTTTTGCTTAAAATTTTCTTATCAATAATAAGGGAGTTATAGGTCCAACCAAAGGACATAGGGGTTGTTTGGTAGTTTTCGTTTTCACGGCGCATATTAAGGTGATGTATAAACCTTGCCTTACTGGTATAGGGGTCTTCTTTGTACTTTACTTCGGGATTAAATTCTTTTGATAGCAAAAATTTACTTTTATTTCCGTAAAAATGCCTTGCAATGCCAATTCCCGCACGTGCAATTTTAAAGGGCACAACATCCACAACGGGGCGGAACATGGGAGCCGAAAGAACGGCCATTTCAATTTTTTGTGTATTTTCCGCAAGGTAAAAAGCGGCTATAGCACCACCCATAGAATGGGCAAAAAGGTAGGTAGGTTCATCTGAAACCTTGGTTACAATTTGATCTATAAATTGTTTAAGGTCGGCTACATAATCGCTAAATTTGTCAACGTGTAAAAGGTCTCTTTCAGTTGTTAAGCGGCTTGAAAGACCATGGCAACGCTGGTCGTATATGAAAACGTTGTAACCTAAATTTAGGCAGTAGTATATAAATTCATAAAACTTGTTTATAAATTCGCTTAGTCCGTGTACAATAACTAAGTTTTTGTTGTTTTCCTTTTTAAGGAAATATTCATAGTATAATGTAGTTCCGTCAAAGGCAGTAAAAGTCCCCAAAGATTTAATGGAGGACAGTTCGTCTTTTATTTTAAAAATTTCAGTTTCAAAATCCTCTTCGGCAATTACTTTAAGGTTTTGTATGTTTTCAAAACTCATAATGATGCTCCTTTGACTTAAATTATAAAAAGCTGGTGATAATAATGGTATCCGTAAAAAAAATGAAAAGGGTACTGATATTTATTATTATTGCTGTTTTAATTTTTTCTATTTTTTCTTTTTTTGCTACTAAGGCAATATATGACCGCACCTTCAAAAGGTACGACTGTGGAGCAACAGAATATCCTGCTGCTTTAAAGGGCATGGTGGAAGCCAGAACGACACACAGATTTTTGTGTGGTAAAAATACCCTTACTGGCTACCTATATTCGGCAAGTGGAGAGGACAAAAAGGACACACTTATTGTCCTTGCCCCCGGACACAATTCTTGCTCAGATAATTATTTGTGGCAGGTGTACGAGCTTATAAACCTTGGTTGGTCGGTTTTTTCCTTTGACGCAACGGGTTGCTGTAGTTCAAAGGGCAGCTCCGCAATAGGTTTTCCGCAGGAAATACTTGATTTAAACGCGGCCCTTTCTTACCTTGAAGACGGTGGAAATTTAGGGTTTTCAAACATTGCTATTTTAGGGCATAGCCGCGGCGGATATGCGGCGGTTTGTAGTTTAAGGTTTAATAAAAATGTTTCGGCTGTTGTTTCGGTCAGCGGAATTAACAGTGCAATGGAGGCAACCTTGGGCTACGCTGAAAATTACGTGGGTCCCTTGGCCTATGGTAATTACGGCTTTTTGTGGCTTTACCAGGCAATGCTTTTTGGTGGTAAAACGGCCTCCCTAAGGGCAGATAAGGTATTAGAAAGTTCGGCTGTCCCCGTTTTGCTAATCCACGGTCAGGACGACACCACAGTACCAACCAATAAATATTCTATAGTATCTCATCTGAAAGAAAATAAAAGAGAAAACGTGGAAATTTTCATTCGTACCGCTCCCGACAATTCGGGCCATACCAACCTGCTTTTTGCAAAGGATGGCACGGCGGACGACGAAGTAATTGAAAAAATCGACCAATTTTTAAATAGTAGTATTAAATAAAAGGGGATTTTAAATGGACGTTGTAATTATACCCGCCTACGAGCCCGATAAAGTGCTTATAACCCTTACGGAAAAGTTAAAGGGTTATGGTTTCGAGCTTGTTGTGGTGGACGACGGAAGCGGCGAAAAATACAAGGAAATATTCAGTGCCATAAGCGAAATGGCCCATATTGTAACCCTACCTCAAAACTGTGGTAAGGGTGCTGCACTTAAAGCGGGCATGGGTTATATAAAGGAAAAATTACCCGAGTGTGAGCATTTTATAACCTGCGATGCTGATGGACAACACCGCCCTGAGGACGTTTTAAGGGTGAGTGAGCAACTTAAAAAGGGCGACGGGTTTGTTCTGACGGTCAGAAAACGAAAGGGTAAAATTCCGTTTCGTTCCCGTTTTGGTAACGACCTTTCAAAAATTGTTTATACCCTGCTTACAAACCAGTATTTGTCTGACAATCAATCGGGTCTTCGCGGTTTTGCGGTGGGCCATTTAGACTGGCTCATAAAGGTAGAAAAGAACAACTACGATTATGAGATGAACGTTTTATACTACGCCGCAAAAATGCAGTTAAAAATTTCCACCCTTGTGATTGATGCGATTTATATTGAAAATAATGTATCTTCCCATTTTAGTCCCGTTGCAGACACAATAAGAATTTACAAAAGTCTTTTCACCTTAGCCAGTGGAACGCTAATATCTTTTCTGGTGGCAGAAACGCTGGTTCTATTTTTCGGAATATTCTTAAAGGGTAATTACATAAGTCTTAGTATCCCCATTGTCGGTGCGGCTACGGTGCTTTCTGCGGTAATTTTAAATAAGTTTGTATTTTTAAAGCAAATACCAAAGGTAGAGTACCGCACCACACTTGCCTATACAATTATAAGCTATTTTGTTTATACAATACTTTGCTTTTCCAACGCGCTTTTGTTTAGGGGCATACCGCTTATACTTAACTTTAATATAGTATATTTTCTTTGTATGCCGCTTCGGTATTTCCTACATCAGCTTATATTTATGGCCTCAATTAAAGAGGAGTAAAAATAGCACAAAGACAAACATTTTTATGTTTGTCTTTGTTTTTTTATAATTATTATGATAACGCTTTTGAAAGTTCGCCCAAAAAATCTGCCTTTTCGAGCCGTAAAATTTGTTTTACGGTAGAAACAGTAGTATCCTCGTTTGCTGAGCCGTGCATTTTCGTCACTATTTTTTTAGTGCCTAAAAAGGTTGCCGCACCGCGGGAATTAAAATCAAAGGTTTCGAAAAGGGCAGTTTTAATTTTGAGCACAGTTTCTTCATCGGTAATATCTAAAGCGTCAATAACGGCCATTGCTTTTTTGCCTGCCGCCTCGGTGCTTTTTAGTAAAATGTTGCCGGAAAAACCGTCGGCCACAACTACGTCGGCGTAGCCCGAAACCAAATCCGAGCCCTCTAAATTTCCCACAAAGTTTAAGGGTAGTTCGCTAAGCTTTTCGAAAGCTTCATTTGTAAGTTTACTGCCCTTGCCTTTTTCTCTGCCAACCGATAAAAGACCTATTCTGGGACTTTTAATATCGCAGTAGCACCTTGAAAAAACTTCACCCATTTTAGCAAAGCGCACAAGGTCGTTAGCGGTACAGTCAATGGCTGAGCCACAGTCAACAAGTATTACAAGGTTTTCCCCGGCGCAGGGAAGAGCGCTGGAAAGACAAGGTGCCTTTATAGATGGCAGAAGCCCCAAACGGCATATTGAGCCCACCAACAAAGCGCCCGTGTTACCCGCAGAAATAAGGGCAACCGCCTCATCATCCTCTTTAAGCTTTTTATAAGCTAGTGCAATGGAACTCTCATCCCGTCCGCCGAAAATAACTGTGGGCGGTTCAGTATTTTTAATATAGTCTGTGGTATGAATAACCTCGTAGTCATTGGCACTTAAACCATTTTGCTCCATTTTAGAGGTTATTAAATTTTCATCACCCACAAAAACAGGGGTAAAACCACACTCTTTTTTAGCCTTGATAATTCCGTTAATTACAGGGTCTGTGCCTAAGTCGGCGCCATAAATATCAATAATAATTTTTTTCATAAAATACCTATTCAAAAGAAATTATGTAGTCGTATATATCCTGTTTTCCCTCAATAAAACCAATATCTGTAAGGGGATATTTGTCGGTTAAATATTCGTTCAACCTGTCGCACTCATCTTGTGGTACGTTTTGCCCTACGAAAATAATTATAACTGCCTTTTCTTCCTCTGCCATTATTTTATCGGAAAGCCCTGTTACAGTTTCAAATCGGTCTTCAGAGCAAAGTAGAATTTCTTTATTTTTAATGCCAATAAAGTTATCCTTTGTAATTTTAACGCCGTTTAAATTGGTATCCCTGGTAGCTGTGGTAACACTGGCAGAAACAACCGAGGAAAGGCCGGCGGTCATATCCTCCAAAAGCTCCTCTACAGTATCCACCCAAAGATTCATCATTGAAAGGGCACTATATCCTTCAACAATGGATTTTGTGGGAATAACGTGTACCGTAGCATCTTTATAAATTTCGGCCGCTTGGTTTGCGGTCAGTATTATGTTAGAGTTATTGGGAAGCAAAATAATATGCTCTGCCTCAAAGGGTTCAAAGGCCTTCAAAAAGTCATCCACAGACGGGTTATTGGTTTGTCCGCCGTTTATAACTGCGGTGGCGCCTATGCTGTAGAAGTAGTCTATTATACCTTCACCTGAGGCAACGGGAATAACGGCGTATTTAACCTTTTCTTTTTTGGGGGCTGCTTCAGATTCACTGTGCTGAACCGACATATTTTCAATTTTTATGGTAACAAATTCACCAAAGTTTCTGGCATATCCCAAAACCTTTTCGGGGGTAAAGGTGTGAATGTGTACCTTTACAATGCCGTCACTTGCTACTACAACAATAGAATCGCCCATCATTTCCAGGGGCTTTACAAACTCATCCCTTGAAAAGGTACTTATGTTTGTTTTAGCATTAAGTAGCTGAAGTATAAATTCGGTGCAGTAACCGTAGGTAAGCTCACTGTCGGGGCCAAAGCATGTGTTCACTGTGCCCTGCTTTGCGGTAAGCTCCAAATCCTCAATATCGTCAAGGGTTATACCGCAAAAATGCGCATATATTCCCTCAAAAACACAAATAAGTCCTGCCGCGCCGCTATCTACAACTCCTGCGCTTTTTAAAACGGGGAGCATATCGGGTGTGCGAGCAAGGGTGTCCTTCATGCAGTTAAGGAGCGCTTCTATGCCGCTTTTGAAATCCTGAAAGTTGTTGCCGTTTTTTGAAAGAAAATCGGCGGCTTCCCTTATAACAGTTAAAATAGTACCCTCTGTGGGGGTTATAATGGAAGCGTATGCGTCCTCCTTGGCGCAGGAAAAAGCAAAGTCTAAATCTTTAAAACAAACCTTGTCCTTGCCTTCGAAGCCGCGGCCAAGACCACGTATAAACTGTGAGAATATAACGCCGGAATTCCCCCTGGCACTAAGCAGTACCGCGCGGGAAAGCTCCTTCATATATTCTCCTACGTTTTCTTTTGGAGTAACTGAGCCCAGTCCACCACCGAAGGTGTGCACCATATTTGTGCCGGTATCACCGTCGGGGACAGGGAAAACGTTAAGGTCGTTTATGGCCGACATATTCTTTTTAAGGTTGCGGTAACCGACGGTAAATATAAAATTAAGGGTTATACCGTCAATAAACTGCTGCATTTTTATTCATTCCCCTCAATAGTAACTTCTTTGCCAAATGTAAAGCCAATAACTGTGCCCGGCCCTACAGAGGCGCCAACAATAGGCCCAATGTAACCAAGAATAACCTCTTTGAAGGGCGCAAGCTTTAAAATTTCATCACGAAGGAGAATAGCTTCCTCTTCACAGTCAGCGTGTGAAATTAAAAGTGTGTCGTAAATGCCGTCGGCGGCATCTACCAGGTGTTCTGCAATAGCCACTCTTGCATTTGCGGTGCCCTTAACCTTTTTATATGCGTAATTTTGTCCTTTAATATCTGAAATAATAAGGGGCTTAACACCGAAAAGATTGCCAAAAAATGCTTTCGATGCCTTAATTCTGCCCGCTCTTTTAAGATACTCTAAGGACTCCACCGTTCCACACTGGTTAATGCTAAGGCGTATATCTTCAATAAATTTTGCCGTTTCTTCGGCAGAAAGTCCGGCCTCTCTTTTTCTGGAGGCCTCCATAAGTAAATAGCCCTGGCCTAAAGAGCTTATAAGCGAGTCAACACAGTAAACCTTATTGTTTTTGAATTCGGCATTTAGCTCTTTTGAAACCAAAATTGCGGTATTGATAGATGCCGAAAGGGCGGAGGAACATGAAATGTAAAGAACGTCCCTACCGCTTTCTAAAACTGCCTTAAACTTGTCGTAATAGGTGTTTCTATGTACCTGAGAGGTAAATACCCTTTTGCCACCACGCATAAGGTTGTAGTGTGTTTTAGCACTATGGAATTCCCAGTCTAGAGATGCCTCGTACTCGGTATCGTCAACAGAAAAGCCCATAGCAACGTAATCTATATCAAATTTTTCTCTAATTTCTTTAGTAAGGTCGCAGGTGGAATCACCAAAAATTACAAATTGGCTCATTTTAGCATCCTCCGATTATTTTTGATTTTCAATAATTTCATTCATAATTGCTTTTTCTTTGGACATATCCTCGCTTATCTCATCTCCCCAATAGAATGCGGCGCAAAGGCCGGGACCTATTGAAACACCGCAGGACATACCAACGGGATTTATAATAACCTCTTTGGGAGAAAATTCTTTTATAATCATTTCCTTTAAAACCTCAGCCGCCGCTTCGCGATTGGAGTGGGCAATGAAAATAATTTGCTCGCTCGGATTTTTAATGGTTTTGTGCATATATTTAATTGTTGCATCAAAGGCTGCCTTTTTGCCCTTGAATTTCCCAAGCACTTCAGCAAGACCCTTACGGTTAAAATCAGCCATTGGGTTTATGCCAACCAAAGTGCCGAAAAATGCCTTAAAGTTGGAAATTCGGCCGGTTTTGCAAAGGAAGAATAAATCGTCCATAGGGCCAATCTGGTGAAGACAATGCTTATTATTTTCTAAATATTCTGCCGTTTCTTCAATGGAACATCCTGCATTGCGTTTTTCGGCCGCTTTAATAACCAACATTGAAAGAGCGGTGGAATAACGCAAGGAGTCAACACAAATTATTTTTCTTTCGGGATATTTTGAAAGTAGCTCCTTTTTAATAAGCTCGCAGGTTTGAAAGGTGCCTGAAAGGGCAGAGGAAAGGGTTATACATAAAATATCCTTACCTTGCTTTAGCACGTTTTCAAATATTTTTATTATATCGCCCGTAGCGGCGCAGGCGGTTTTGTAGTTTGCCTTTTTGTCCCGCATGGATTCGTAAAATTCTTTAGGGTTGTACTTTTCCCAGTCCAAATCCGCTTCTTCGCATCGGCCGTCGGGAAAATAAACAAGGCCCCTAATATAATTGTCAATGCCAAACCGTTCACGCAGGGGGCGAACAAGGTCGCAGGAAGTGTCGGGTATTATAGCAAAATTTGACATAATGTTCCTCCAAATGGTAGTTGGTATATTTGTTTATAAAAACTTAATATATACTATATTATAATATCATAGCCAAAAACATTTTTCAACAATTTTAATTTTTTTTAGACAAAAATAGTGAAATTTTGTGGCGAATATGTTACAATACAAAATGATGTTTATTTTTCGAGCTTTTGGAGGACATTATGGGAACGTTTTGGACCATTTTAATAATAGCATTAGGACTTTTGTTTTCGGGGTTTGTTTTTATGCTTATTTACACCCTGCCTATTGCAAAAAGAGTTTATAAAGAACAGCTTGTAAGAACAGATAAGGACAAGTGGGGCAGGGTTTGCTCGGCCCCTGAAAATGAAGAACAACTTTCAATGTGGAATGAAGGTATAAAGTGGGCAGAGGAAAATAAGCTTTTAAAACGAGAGGTAGATATAGAAAACGACGGATTTCATCTTTATGGCGAATATTTTGATTTTGGAGCCAAGAGGTGCATTATAATACTACCCGGCAGATGTGAATCCTTAGTTTATTCCTACTATTTTGCTCCGCCTTACAAAAAAGCAGGCTTTAACATCTTGGTGGTGGACACCCGTTGCCACGGCAAAAGCGACGGCAAATATAACACCATTGGCGTTAAGGAGTCAAGTGACGTAATTGCTTGGTCTAACTTGGCTGTAGAAGCGCTTGGCAACAGCGAGGTTTACTATCACGGTATTTGTATTGGAACGGCATCGGCGATATTTGCTCTTAGCAGTAAAAACTGCCCTGATTTTGTAAAGGGCTTTGTAACCGAAGGCTGTTTTGTATCCTTTAGGGAAACCTTTAAAAGGCATATGATGGCGCAAAAGCGCCCCCTTTTTCCCGTTTTGGACCTTGTTATGTTACAAATTAACCGCCATACCGGTACAAACGTTTATCTTCAAAAGCCGATAAAGGCAATTAAAAGAATAAAGAAAAATACTTCTGCGCTTTTCCTTTACGGCGAGCAGGACATTTTTTCCATACCTGAAAAATCGAAAAAGCTTTTTGACGCATGTGCCAGTGGTAATAAAAAGCTGGTTTGGTTTAATAGGGGCGGTCATTCCCACCTTAGAATAAATAATGAGGAAAAATATGACCAAGCAATAATAGATTTTTTTGAGGAATAATTTATGCAGGAAAAATTTGCAGTTTTCACAATGGACGTGGAAACCTTTGCCGATACCGAATGTATAGCAAATTCTTCTGAGGACGTGCAGGTTGATTTAATGGATGGTTTTGATGAGTATATATCCCTTTTGGATAAATACGGAATCAAGGGTACTCTTTTTACGGTTGGCTCACTTGCTCCGAAAATTGCTAGCAAACTAAAAAAGTGCATAAAGAACGGGCACCGCTTAGCCCTTCATAGTTATGAGCATATTGCTCCTATGGACGTCAGCACCGATACTTTTAAAAGGGAGATTTCCAAGGCCAAGGAGCACCTTAGCAATCTTTTCGGCACCGAGGTTATGGGCTTTCGTGCACCATTTTTTAGTATGGATAACAGTCGCCTTAGTATTTTAAAGGAGCTTGGTTTTAGGTATGATTCAAGTCATTTGGATTTTCCTAAGGCAAGGCATACCGTAGAGCTTGATTTAAATGATTTTGCCCCCCTTTCCAAGGATATTTTCCAAAATGGAGATTTCTTTGAGTTTGGTATGCCAAAGCAAAAAATCCTTGGACAGGAGTTTCCTATTTCGGGTGGTGGATACGTACGACTGAACCCCTGGGGAGTTATTAAGAGCGTTATAAAACAATATGTAAAGAACAATAACTATTATGTTTTTTATTTGCATCCATTTGAGCTTACCCGCCAAAAAATACCCTTTGTTAAGGATTTAAAGCCGCATGATAGGTATTATATTAAGCACGGAATTTCGGAGTATAAAAAACATATAGAGCAGATTATTATAATGCTCAAAAAAGAGGGATATAAGTTTATAACTTTTGAAGAGTTGACGGAGAGTCTTTCAAAAGAAGGAGTAAAGGCAAAGTAAAAGACCTTAGATGGTGTAGACACCATCTAAGGTCTTTTTATTTATTTAATTATTTACCTTCGTTTTCGATGCGTGATTTCCAACAGCCCCAGCACATACCCTCGTACTTATCGTTGCCGCCAATTTCAATTTGGTCTCCCACCGTTACAATTTTACCGCTTTCGTTTAACCTTGCGTTTACAATGGCCTTTTTGCCGCAGCGGCAAACCGATTTTATTTCGGTTATACTGTCGGCCAACTCAAAAAGGCGCTTTGAACCGGGGAAGAGCTTTGTCAGAAAGTCTGAGCGTAGCCCAAAGCACAAAACAGGGGTGTCTAAAAATTCGGCAATATATTTCATCTGGTCAACCTGCATTTCGGTCAAAAACTGACATTCGTCGCAGATAATTACGTCTATTTTGTCCTTGCCGCCAAGGGACAAAAACCTGTCTATTATATTTTCTTCCGGTTTTACAACGTCGGCTACGGCTGAAAGACCTATTCTGGATTTCACAATCGTTACTCTTACACCGTTTTCATCCAAATAATCGTCCCTATTATCAAGGTCGGGCTTAATAAGCCATACGTGGTTGCCCTTTTCCTCGTAGTTAAAACGGGTCATAAGGGCGTTGGCCGTTTTGGATGAAGCCATTGCACCGAATTTAAAATAAAGTTTAGACATTTTTAAAACACCCACCTTTAAAACAAGTATAGCATAAACGTTTTTTATTATCAAGCGGCAAAATGAAGTGCAAAAAATTCACCCTCAGTCCTATTTTTAAAAAGAACTGAGGGTGTAAAAGAGAGGACCTAGTTTATTTTAAATTTATTTCCACTGAAAGCCGTATAACTCACCGCGTTTATCAATAAACTCATCAAGTGCTTCGTATGCCTTCGCTCTTGAAATACTGTAATCTTTCAGGTCTAAATATCTTCTGCCAACTATTTGTTTGGTTACCTCTGAGCTTTCATCGGTGTAGTTTTGAAGCCATGTGCTATCATTAATACTAAAGTCCGAATCTTCTATCTGGTAATCAATTTCATAGTAGTCATATTCAATAAGCTCCGTAATATGTTTTTCTGCGGCAAGGGCAAGCTCAACGTTTTGATGATCACTTAGCTTTATTAGGTAGGGCACACCCTCATCACCAAGCTCACTTAAGGTTTCCATATCAATTTCCTCTAATTTTCCGTCTACAAATGCATTATAGTTATAATCTGCAACAATAAGATTTACGTTTAAGCTACCAAGGATAAGTAAAATGCAGGCGGCAGAGAGTAGAGCAGCCCGTAAAACCTTTACCCTTTTTATGAAAAGTCTTAAAATTATGCTTATGAAAACTACTCCTAAAAATACCATAAAGGCGCTTGTAGTAATACGAAGAAGTGTCATACCAAAGCTTTCAATGTAGAGCGCCATTTTTGAAAGAGCAGTAGCAATTATTATAAGGGTGAAGATGCTAACAAAAAGGCAGAGCAGACGTACTGCCAGCGGAGTTTTATCCTCTTTTTTCCTTGTTAGCAAAATGGCCGCGAAGATTAGCACAAAGTTAATTGCCGCAATTGCCGTCATCTCAAAGAAACCGCGCCTTGCGTAGTCGGCAACCTTAAATTCCTCTGGCAAAAATCCTCTAAATGCACTGAAGAAGTATGCAAGCTGTGAGAAAAGGTAGGTAAGGTAGCAGATTGAGAGCATAGATAAAAAGGAGATTACAATAGTTTTGTCTATGCCTTTAAATGACCTTTTTTCGCCTTCTTTTTCCTTTTTGAATTTTAGGGAAAAGGCGTAGGACACCATAAATGGGGCAATAATCAGGCCTAAAACAACCTCCCAAAAGGTTTTAAATGCGTTCTCAAAAAATCTTTCTGTGAGTCCCGCAAAGGCGGCATCCGATTTAATAAGCAGTGGTACCACTATAAATAAAACGGGTACTGAGCAAGCAATTCCTAAAAACATTTTACCAATACCGCTTTGCCTTGCGCCCTTAGAACCGAAAAAGGAAGCAACGCTCTTTGGCAGCTTTGCAAACATAGCAATTATCTGTTCGCCTATATTTTGAGCAAGCTCTAAATCGCCCTCGCGCTTTTTACTGCTAACTAATGAGCCAAGCCATACCGCCGACAAAAGGGTGGTGGCCACAAAGCTCCAAAATCTGACTCCTTCGTTAGAGGTTATTGTAAAAACGGCGGGTAGAACCAGCCCTAAAATTCCGCAGATTAATGGGAACAGGCGAATTCTGCTGCTTTTATTCCACAAATAAATGCTAAAGAAAAGGGTAAAAAGTGTGGAGGTAACGGTGTAACCAACACGAAAATCACCGCAAAGGGCAAGGGTGGAGAAAAGAATGGTTACAAGCCCTATAATAAAACCAAAAACAATATCTCTTTTTGTGAGATTAAAAAGCCAAGAGGTTTTTTGTTTTACTTCTGATGCGGTTTCTACTTCATTTTGCACATTTATGTTTTGTTCGTTCATTAAAATCACTCCTTATGGGTCTAAAAGGTTATTTGGGTGTATATTTAATTATATCGCCCGGTTGGCATCCTAGTACCTCGCAAATGCTTTCTAGGGTGGAAAAGCGTACTGCCTTTGCCTTTCCCGTTTTAAGCACCGAAAGGTTTGCTTGTGTTATTCCTATTTTTTCGGCAAGCTCGGATGAGGTCATATGCTTTGTTGCCAGCATAATATCTAAGTTTATTTCTATCATTTTAAATTCCCCTTATATAGTAAGGTCGTTTTCTTCGCGAAGCTCTACTGCACTTTGCATAATGTTTTTAAGAACGCGCAGTAACATTCCTACAAAGCCGGCCGCCAAAGCAACAAAACCAAAGGGCATATAGAAAAATGCGCCCGCAAGGGTAATGGCGGCAATAATAAAGCAACACCACGAAATTATTTTTAGCAGAGCAACGTTCTGACCAATAAATACCCTGCCTATTTTAATATTTAAAAGCAGCAGTATAAGTGAACCTAAAATAATTGCCGCAAAACCGCTGCAGGGATAAAAGCAAAAGGCAAAAACCTTACCCATATATCTTATTGATTCGGTGTTGGGCTTCCAACCGCGAAAAGCAGTTAGATATAGGGTGAATAGCTTTGGACCAAAAAACACAAGGGCCAGTAAAGCCGTAGATAAAATACCGCAAACGATTAAAGAAAGGGTTACCGAATGTTTAGCTTTCCACATTTTTATTACCACCTTTTTACTAGAGCGTCCTAGGTTTATATCCATATATTACCATATAAATTATTGTTTGTCAATAAAAATTTATCGTTTTTCGATAATTTTTCATTTTGGGGTAAAAAAATAGCGCAGCGTTCAAAACTGCGCTCCATAAAATTCTCTTTAGGTTTAATAAATCCCTTTTTCAATACCATAAATAATTGTTGCAATAGCGTCTTCCTCGTTACTCACCGTTATAAAATCGGCAACGGCTTTTACTTCTTCCACGGCGTTTGAAACTGCAAAGCTCCTGCCCGCAATTTTCACCATAGCTACGTCGTTATTATAGTCGCCTGCTGCAATGGTATTTTCCATTTTTATACCAAAAAGCTCTGCCATTTTTTTAAGTAGCGTGCCCTTGCTTACGCCCTTGGGCAATATTTCATAAAGCCGCCGCTCAGAACGAATAAAGTCAAAGTCTTTTGCCCTCGGGTGGGATTTTAAAAGTCTGCTTAGAGCATCAATTTGCTCAGGGTCATCAGAGCCGAAAACTATTTTAATAAGCGGCTCATTAAGTTTTTCAAAGGGGCAGGAAATATTCGGTACCCCCGTAACCTTTCTGAAGTGCTCCATGGCGGAACTGTCCTTATTAAAATAAACCTTATCCTTTACATTTAGCTGTATGCCCATTTCGGGAAGCTCTTTGTCTACCATTTTTACAAGCTCTTCCACGCCGTTTGCTAAAAAGGTGTTCCAAACGTAAGAACGCGTCGCACCGTCGTAAATGCCGCCTCCGTTAATGCAACCAAAGGGAGCATTGGGCTTTATAAGCTCATATATATCCATTGCCGTAATCGGCACCCTGCCCGTAATAAAGGTAAAAAGTCCCCCCTCGGATTTAAAATACTCTATGGCTTCAAGGTTTTCTTTAGATACTCTTTTGTCGCCGGTATAAAGGGTTCCGTCAAGGTCGGTGCAAAATAGCATACCCTCGAATTTTTTCAAATAATCACTTCCTCTTGGGTTATCACGGTCTTCTCAGCATCATCTTTATAAATCAAAAGTGCCAAAATAACAGCGCATACGCCTGAAATTAGTTTGCCCAAAATCATGGGTAATATGTAGTTTTTATCAAAAGCCATTGTAAAGGCCAGATGACTGCCAAACACAAAGGAGGCCGATACTGCAAAGGCAGAGTTTAAAACAGTACCTTTTTTGTTCATTTTTTCCATAACACCAAAGGTAGAAGCATTTGTTACCAAGCTACCTAAAAATGAAAGCGCCGATATACTGTTAATACCGATTTTAGAGCCGAGTTTGTTAAGCGGTTTATTTAAAATCTTTGAAATAATAAACATAAGAGGGAGCGCGCCGGAAAGGGTAACGCAGGCATTGGCGCAGATAAAGGCGGCATTTTCAAAGCTGTCAAAATGAGGTGTGATTTCTATTTTGGTAAGGAATGTAAATATTGCGCAGATAAGACCTATAATGGCAAGACATTTCATAAAAACGCCAAAAGCCGAAAAGCACTTAATACATACCTTCGGAACAAAAATAAGCGCAAGCGCAACAACCGTTGCAACAATAAGTAGTGGAAGCAAATTTATAATAAGTGCAAAGGGGTTTAGTTTGCAAATAAGTCCCGCCACAAAGCTGCCTATGGGAATGGTTACAATGCCGCAAAGAAGTCCAAAGAAAAGCTCTTTATGCTGTTCTTTTTTTACAACGCCTACTGAAAATGGAATGGTAAATGATATAACACAACCCATCATAGAAGAAACCACAAAGGCATTAAAGTTTCCAATACCGTTTTCCTTGCAAATGCTTTGTGCCAGAGTCATACCGCCCATATCGTTCGCAAAAAGTGAGGCGGGTATAATAGACGGGTCTATACCAAATAGCTTATAAAACCCTTCAAAAACGGGGGTAAGCCAAACGCCTATAGCGGGGGCAATAACTATCATACCAAGCATAGATAAAGCCATAGGGCAAAATATTGAAAAGGCCCTCTCAAACTCCTTACCCATACCAATTTTGTTACCTAAAAGCCAGTCGGTGGCACCTATTACACAAAATATAAGAACTATAATTGATATTGCGTTCAAAGCGCTACCTCCTTAAAACCGTCATTAGTTAAAATCCATTTAGATTTAAAGCCCGCCGCCAACAAAAGCTCCTTTGTCTCATTAAAGTGGCAGTCAATAAAGTTTTTATCGTGGCAGTCGGAAGTAATAACCGCACCAAAACCACAGTTTAAAAATTCCTTTAAAAATTCCATTTGCGGATAGGGGGCAGTTCTATACCCGCGCGAAATTGCGCCCGTATTTACCTCGAAAAGCGGTATTTTGCCCTTTAGTGCATGAATGGCCTCTATTCCCAAAGCAAGATATTCTTTTGAAGAAACATCAATAAATTTGCCCTTTTCATTATTTTTGGTTATAAGGTCAAAATGGCCTATAATATCAAAAATATTTTTTTCGGGCAGGCGAGCAATTGTTTCAAAGTATTTTTTGGAAAATGCAAAGCCGTCGCCGCCGAAATATGTATTGATATAATCAATAGTTTTGTCAAGCCCCTTGTCGAAGCTAACAATTTCACCGTCGCAGTCAAGGTAGTGGACCGAACCGATTAAATAGTCTAACCCACTTGTTTCAAGGTCTGAATAAAATTCATATTCAAGGCCACAAAATATTTCCAGCTTATCCTTATATTGCTCTTTAAGGGACAATATTTCTTTTTTGTAAGCGTCTATTTTGTTCGGGGTAAGCTGATTGGGGAAGGTGGAATATTTCAGGTATGAATGCTCGGAAAAACCAATAGAGTCAAAGCCCCTATCAATAGCCGCAAGAACAATCTCTTCGGGGGAATCTTTTCCGTCAACGTAGGTCGTATGAGTATGTAGGTTTTGTTTATGCTTCAAAGCGCATTTCTCCTAACATTTTTACTAATATTCATTATTATAGCATAGTAAATCGGCTTTTTCAATTGAAAATACAGGGTATCTATCTTCATTTTTAAAGAGTTCCACACTTGACACCCCGCCGCATTATAAGATATACTATTAGATAGTTAAAAGCAAAACAAAAACCAACCTTAGGAGCAATAGTATGAAACCTTACATTATTGGTATTGCAGGTGGTAGCGGTTCGGGCAAATCTACCTTTGCGGGTCGGCTTAAAGAGGCCTTTCCAACCCAAATTTCGCTTATCAGCTGTGATAATTACTACCTGCCGCACGATGATTTACCGCTTGAAAAGCGAGCGAATCTTAATTACGATGCACCCGAAGCGCTGGAATTTGATTTGATGGTGCGCCATTTAGATGATCTTAAAAACGGCAGGGTAGCAAACTGCCCGGTTTACGATTTTACTCTGCATACCAGAAGTAACCGTACAGTAGAAATTATGCCCCGCCCCATTATTTTAATAGACGGCATTCTTATCTTTCACGACGAAGCGTTAAGGAACTGTATGGACCTCAAAATATACGTGGAAACCGATGCGGACGAGCGAATTCTCCGCCGTGCGCGCAGAGACATAAAGGAGCGCGGTCGCGACCTTGACAGTGTAATTAAGCAGTATCTTACCACCGTTAAGCCAATGCATAACACCTATGTCAATCCCACAAAGGTATTTGCCGATATTATTTTAAACGGCGGCAAAAACGAGCAGGCATTCCTCTTGGTAAAAACCCAGATAGAGAGGATACTTAAAGGGCAGGAGTAAGGGGTTATAAATAGTTAATATGATAAAATAAACGCTCACCTTTCAGTGAGCGTTTATTTTATTTGTAGGTTGAACTGATTCAGATATCACACTAAAAGCAGGTTTTTTATTCTAACGCCTTATTAAACATATTCAGAATTTCCTGCATCATTTCCATGTTGATTTCACTATATAGGGTATGGTCAACACCATTACAAAATTCGGTTAGCTCCTCCTGCGTAAGGTCTCGGTCGTATTGCTTTTTAAGTAGCTTCAAATCCTTTTTGACCTTATCTTGATAGGCAATCGCTCGCGGTGAGTGCAAAATGGTATTATGCCCTGCTTGGATACCGGTACCTATATAATACGTTACATTATTTCCCCGAATCTTATGCCTATGGGAAATAACGGATTGATGATCAAAACTGATAACAAAATCCCGGTTACCATGGGCAATATAGACAGGCACGTCGGTGCTATTTATACCTTGTACGGCAGTATATTTTGTATAGTCTTGGAACAATAGCGTTTGATATGTATTTAAAAAATCTTTTGGGAAATCGAATTTTAACATGTCCGAGAAAGGAGCCATATACTGTTCTCCTTTTTCCACAAAGAGCGTATAACCGCTATTAAAAGGAGCTACAGCAGAGCAGCCACGTATATTTTTATGAATAGAAAGCACCGACGTTGCCGCATAGCCGCCCCAGGAATGTCCAAACAAAAACAGAGGATATCGAGATAACTGTTTGTCGTTTTCAACATAGGTTAATGCATGGTCCAAATTCACAAGTGGCGTACACATTCCTACGGTAGAATCACCCTCGGATGCATAGGTGCCTTGGCAGTCGTAGGTAAACACGGCGTATTTATTGCGCACAAAGTATTCAATAAACGGAAGGTAATCATCCGCACCGGCATGCATACCGTGGCAGACTACAACCAGGCCCTTGGCATCGTTGCAAGGATAAAAATAACCTTGGAGTTTTAACCGACCGCTGGGAAAGAAAAAAGTGGTTCGCGACAGTCTTTTTGCTATGCGACTATAATCGAATTCACCAAACACCGTATTAATATCCCGTTTTTCATATCTTTTGAAGAAGGAATCGTACGCGGCTTTCGCCCCAAGGATAGTTCCTACCTGCAGACCTGTACTCAGTGCCAGCTTTGCAACTGTTTTTGCATTGTTTATTAAACGTTCGCTCGGTTCTTTATTTTCCAATATGCAAACTCCTTTATTCAAAATTTCGTTCAAGAATTACAATGTAGGTAATAGCTGTTTGCTCTTTAAGTTTAGCATATTTTCATGTTTTTTGCAACGGCAAAACAAAGCGAAACATTCATTTTTGTTTCCCATCTACCTTTAGGGCGCTTCACCGTCCATCGGACGTGCTTAGGTGTTTCCCAGGGAACCCGTCGATCGTAGGTTCAAAATATTATCTCGAAATGAAAAACAGACACTCACCAAAGGGAGACACTTCGTAAAGAAGTTTTGCTTATTAAATTAAATAAACCTTCCGACAATTATCGGAAGGTTTATTTTTTCTCGAATTCTTCACCTGTTATCAAAAAATTGATAGAAACATTAAAATATTTTGACATTGCTACTAATAACGAAAGGGAAGGTTCTCTTTTGCCGTTTTCATAATACGATAAAGATTCACGCGAAATGTGTAAATCCATCGCAACCTTTTGT
>JAZQSV010000008.1:0-21202 GCA_045630265.1 Acutalibacteraceae bacterium | reverse complement strand
CTTTGAGCCCAAGATAAAGGAGTTTCATATTGCGGTTGAAGATATTCAGGATAGCGTTGAAGAAGTTCTCGGTCAGGCAGGTTATTCCGACGTTGCCAAGGCATATATTCTTTACCGCCGTCAAAGGGAAAAGCTCCGTAATTTGGGCTCCACCATCCTTGACTATAAGGAAGTAGTTAACAGCTACGTTAAGGTTTCGGACTGGCGCGTTAAGGAAAACTCCACCGTTACATATTCGGTAGGCGGTCTTATTTTAAGTAACTCGGGCGCCATCACTGCTAACTACTGGCTTTCTGAGATTTATGACGATGAAATCGCAAATGCACACCGCAATGCCGACATTCACATTCACGACCTTTCTATGCTTACCGGTTACTGCGCAGGTTGGTCACTTAAACAGTTAATTCAAGAGGGTCTTGGCGGTGTTACCGGAAAAATCACCTCCGCCCCCGCCAAGCATCTTGCCACGCTTTGTAACCAAATGGTAAACTTCCTTGGTATTATGCAAAACGAATGGGCAGGCGCACAGGCATTCTCCTCCTTTGATACATATTTAGCACCCTTTGTAAAGGCCGACAACCTTTCCTACGACCAGGTTAAAAAGTGTATTGAATCCTTTATTTACGGCGTAAATACACCTTCCCGTTGGGGCACACAGGCACCCTTTAGCAACATTACACTAGACTGGACCGTTCCTAACGACCTTGCAGAGCTTAACGCTATTGTAGGCGGCAAGGAAATGCCCTTTAAGTATAAGGACTGCAAAAAGGAAATGGATATGGTTAATAAGGCCTTTATCGAAACAATGATAGAGGGCGACGCTAACGGCCGCGGCTTCCAGTACCCCATTCCCACCTATTCAATTACTGCCGATTTTGACTGGTCAGAGACCGAGAACAATAAGCTTCTCTTTGAAATGACCTCTAAATATGGCACACCTTACTTCTCTAACTATATTAACAGCGATATGGAGCCCAGCGACGTTCGCTCAATGTGCTGCAGACTTCGTTTGGATCTTCGTGAGCTTCGCAAAAAGTCGGGTGGCTTCTTCGGTAGCGGAGAGAGCACCGGTTCTGTTGGCGTTGTTACCATCAATATGCCCAGAATTGCCTATCTTGCAAAGGACAAGGAGGACTTCTATAAGCGCCTCAACCGTATGATGGACATTTCAGCGCGCTCCCTTAAAATTAAGAGAAAGGTTATTACTAACCTTCTCAACGAGGGACTTTACCCCTACACCAAGCGTTACCTTGGCACCTTTGATAACCACTTCTCAACCATCGGTCTTGTTGGTATGAATGAGGTTGGTCTTAATGCTAAGTGGCTTGGCAAGGATATGACACATAAGGAAACACAGGAATTCTCTAAAGAGGTTTTAAACCATATGAGAGAGCGCCTTTCCGACTACCAAGAGGAGTATGGCGATCTTTACAACCTTGAGGCAACCCCTGCAGAGTCTACAAGCTATCGCCTTGCAAAGCACGACGTTAAGCGCTATCCCGAAATCATCACCGCATCTGACCCCACAAAGGACGAAACACCCTACTATACTAACTCTTCGCACCTTCCGGTTGGATTTACCGATGATATTTTTGATGCTCTTGATATTCAAGACGAGCTTCAGACCCTTTACACCTCCGGTACCGTTTTCCACGCATTCCTAGGTGAAAAGCTTCCTACCTGGAAGGCGGCGGCAAACCTTATCCGTAAGATTGCTGAAAATTATAAGCTTCCCTACTATACACTTTCTCCTACCTATTCTGTATGTAAGAGCCATGGATACATCTCGGGCGAGGTTTATACCTGCCCCACCTGCGGTGAAAAGACCGAGGTTTATAGCCGTATTACCGGTTACTACAGGCCCGTTCAGAACTGGAACGACGGTAAGGCACAGGAGTATAAGGATAGAAAGGTTTATAACGATAAGAAGTTTGAAAGGGAGATTGTAAGCAAAAAAGAAGCGGCGGCAGAGGAATGCACCTGCACCGCATCGGAAGACAGAGTAATGCTTTTTGCAACTGCAACCTGCCCCAACTGTAAAATGGCAGCCACCTTCCTTGAGAAGGCAGGCATTCAGTTCGAAAAGGTTATGGCCGACGAAAATCCCGATCTTGTGGCGCAGTTTGGCATTAAGGGCGCACCCACACTTATCCGCGTTGTGGACGGTCAGGTAGAAAAATATGCTAACCTTTCAAATATTAAGGCCTTTACCGAGCAGGTAGTTAAAGCTTAAAAGCATAAAAACAAAACCTAACCCTAGTACAAATACGTACTAGGGTTAAGTATTAAAAGTAAAAAGAGGAATATAAATGTACGATATTATAGTGGTGGGCGCAGGCCCCGCCGGACTTACCGCCGCGCTTTATGCAAGACGCTTTGATAAAAAGGTGCTTGTAATAGAAAAGGAAACCTTTGGAGGGCAGATTACCTATTCCCCAAGGGTGGAAAATTACCCCGGCTTTGCGGTTATGAGCGGTAACGAGTTTGCCGAAAAACTTTTAGATCAGGTTATGCTTCAAGGTGCCGATATTGAGCTGGATGAGGTAACCGGTATTGAGGGCGAGAGCGGTGACTTTACCGTACTCACAAAATTAAATGAGTATAAGTGCAAAAGTGTAATTATAGCAACCGGCTCTAAACACCGCCATTTGGGGCTAGAGCGTGAGGAACAGTACATTGGCGAAAATATTTCGTTTTGCGCGGTTTGCGACGGCGCGTTTTATAAGGACAAAACAGTAGCAGTTATTGGCGGCGGTAATACCGCCCTTCAAGAAGCGGTGCTTTTGTCGTCGGGGTGTAAAAAGGTTTATATTGTGCAAAACCTTGGCTTTTTAACCGGTGAGGGTGCACTGCAAAGGGAGCTCCAGGCAAAGGAAAATGTTGAGATTATCCTTTCAAACGTGGTTACCGAAATTTTAGATGAAACCGCATTTAAGGGTATTAAAATAGAAAATACCGAAACTAAAGAGGAAACCATTTTAAACCTTGACGGTATGTTCGTTGCCATTGGCCAGGTCCCCGAAAATGACGCCTTTAAGACAGTGGTAGAGCTTAATGATTACGGCTATATTGTGTCGGGCGAGGACTGCCTGCCAAAGACCAAAACAAACGGCATTTTTGTGGCGGGTGACTGCAGAACAAAGCAGGTTAGACAGGTTACCACCGCAACGGGAGATGGCGCCGTAGCCGCCGTAGCCGCTTGTAGGTTTGTGGATAGTTTGAAATAAAAGCTTAGCAGACTCCAATGATATACGCATTGGAGTCTGTTTTTGTTAGTATTCAATGATTTTTATTTTTAAAGGTTTATTGTGCTTTTTGGCAAAATCTATCATAGATTTTGTGCCTTTGCTTTTCCCGTCCCAAAAGCAAATAGCCATATCGCAAAGTTTAGCCATTTCTTCGTTACGTTTAGGCCCCGCAGCCCTGCCGTATTTTTGCCAATTGGCGGGGTGTCGCTCGATTTTGTATTCATTTTCTTTTGAATATCGTTCTCCCAGCATATCCGCTCCGCTACAGCCGCCCGATAGAATAATAATTTCATACTCTTTGCTTATGTTAGATAGGCAAGAAGATATATATTCCTTTGCCGTA
The DNA here is from genome assembly GCA_045630265.1 of Acutalibacteraceae bacterium. Classification (GTDB taxonomy): domain Bacteria; phylum Bacillota; class Clostridia; order Oscillospirales; family Acutalibacteraceae; genus UMGS1279. The sequence goes on along the minus strand of JAZQSV010000008.1, from coordinate 17,611 downwards.
TTATAATCGTTATAGTTTCTGCAACCTGCAATTACTATCCTTTTTACCATAAAAACACCCCACTATCAACATATAATATACATTATATGTTGCAAAAATGCAACCATAAATGGTTATATAAATATAGTGGTTTTTGAGCATATTATTGTAGTGGGGGTTGATAGTATGTTTAAAATTGATAATGAATTTAAAAGTGCAAATATTTCTCGCACGGTTCGTTTTACCGAACCGCTTTTCGAAAAATTAAACAAAACTGCTGCGGAAAATGATATTTCATTTAATCTGCTTGTACTTCAGTGCTGTAAGTATGCTCTTGAAAATCAGGAAAAGGACAACGACTAGAAAAAGAAAATACTTTGTGTTTGTCAATACTAAACATAAAAGCACCAACCAAATATTGGTTGGTGCTTTTATGTTTTTATATCTCAATATTCTCAAAAATTACTCCGTAGCCTTCTTTTTCGGCCGTTTCTAAATCCTCAGCTTTATCTATTGTCCATACAAAGCCGCCAAGCTTCCAGTACCTTCTGGCAATTTTATTGGAAAGGCCTTTGCGGTCGGGAAATTTAATTGCTACAAAGTCGGGCTGGGTCCAAACGTTTAAAATAAGGGGGCTTAAAATAAGCTTAAGAAAGAACGAAATATTGCTTTGCTTATCTTTAAAGAAGTTTTCTACAAGCTGTCCTCTTACCACCTCGGGGCAGTTTTTTCTAAACCAGGCAATGCATCTAGGGTCGAAAGATTCTATCATATAATCGCCCTTATAACCCTCAAGCTCCTTTACAACCGCTTCGCAAAGCGGGGTGGTATTGCCTTCGGTTTTAAGCTCGATTAAAAGCGGCACCTTGCCACCAACCTTTTTTAGGACCTGCGAAAGGGTTGGAATTTTAGAACGGGTGCCCTCAAGGTAGTATTTTTTAAGGTCGGTTTCAGTTAGATTTTCAATCTTAACGTCTGCTCCTGCCGTGCGAAGAAGCGAAGAGTCGTGTATTACGGCAAGCTTTCCATCGGCCATAAGATGGACGTCGAGCTCAATGCCAAAGCCCGCTTTTACTGCATCCGAAAAGGCATTTAAACTATTTTCGGGGATAGAGGGTTTTTTATGTAGCCCTCTATGAGCGTAGCGGCACTTTTTAAATTTTTCGAATTCGGGGTTTCCTCCGCGGCCCATAAGGGATAGTAAATAAAGCTGAGAGAGGGGGATAAGGATTAAAACAATGTAAATTAAAATCTTCATATTAGTCCTCTACGTCAAAGGCCTCAAGACCTTTTTTAACCTCAATTTTATTATCGCCGTGTTTTACAAAGCACATTGTAACAAAGCTAAGCATAACAAAAACTGCCGAATATAGGAAAAGTATTTTATAGCTTATATTTTCAAGCAGATAACCCGCAATAATGGGGGTTACAATCTGGGCTGACATACTAAAGGTGTAGTAAAGACCGGTAAATTTGCCAACGTCACTACCCGAACACATTTCAACAACCATTGGAAGACTGTTAACGTTTATGGCCGCCCAGGCAACGCCCACAAGTGCAAATACCACGAAAAGAATGGGCGAAAATCTATTCATAAATAGTGTGTAAACAAAGCCGGCGGCAAAGCAAGAGGCAAGCAGTAAAACGCCAAACTTAATTGTCTTGCGGCGACCCACCTTGCCGGCAATATTGCCAACGGGCAGGTAGCTTACAATAGCACCTGCAGTTGCTACGGTAAGGCAGAGTGAGGCGGTGCCGATATTCATATTCCATACCTGTTTTGCGTAGGTGGTAAACCAGGTGGTAATTCCGTTATATCCAATAAACCAAAGCGCAATAGAAAGAAGCAGGAAGATAAGACTTTTCTTAACCGGCTTTGGTAAAACCGCCTTGCCTTTTTTCTCATTTGTTTCGGTTAGGGTATATTCGGGGTGGGCCTTTTCAAATTCAAGCTGCTCTGCATAAAGCTTCGGTTCGTTAACAAAAAGCATAAGAACAAGCAACGCTATAAGCATAATTGCTGCAACTATTATAAAAATTGGGAAATAGTTAATGTGGGAAAGGCCCTCGGTCCTTTTGGCAGAATAAAGCACGCTTGTAATAATAAGGTACAAAATACCGCCAATAGCGCCCATAAGGTTAATAATTGCATTTCCTTTACTGCGAAGCGGTTTGGGGGTAACGTCGGGCATAAGTGCAACGGCGGGACTTCTATAAATACCCATTGCAATAAGCACAAGGGCCAGAGCAATAATGAAAAGCAGGATTTTTGTACTGCTTGGCACTGCAAAATAACTGTTGTCAAGATATGGCAAGGTAAGCATTAAAGCGGTAGCCATAACCGTACCCACCAAAATAAATGGGCGCCTGCGACCTAAACGGCTTTTGCATTTGTCTGAAAGGCCACCGAAAAAGGGTAGTAGGAAAAGGGCCAAAATATTATCGGCCGCCATAATGTAACCCGCAATAGATTCGGGTATGTGAAAGGTTTCAATCAGTATTTTGGGAATAATGCCGTCGTACATCTGCCAAAAGGCCGAGATGGATAAAAAGGCAAAACCCACCAAAAGAGTTCTTTTTGTGTTAAGCTTCATAAATTTCCTCCAAAGGTTATATTTTACTTTTGGAACTTATAAGATGATTATACACCATTTTCCTTTTTTTGTCTATAAAAAAATCACCGCTAAACACTGCTCCTTTTAAGGAGGCCTACGGCGGTGATTTTAGTTTTAATATATCTATTTTAAAAGGCCCTTAAATACTAAATGTACGGGCAGACCATCCTCGGTTTTAATGTTCTGTTCACCCATAATAAGGGGTGCAAAGTAGGAAATTGCCTCATCTTCAATGTTATTTTGCTCGGCATTTATCCACTCTTTAGGGAACATTTTTTCGTGGTTAGCAACCATGGAAGCATCGGCGGGCTCAATATCTACCTTATAGGGGTCGTTTGAAACACGCTTGAATGCCATCATTTTACCGGTTTCGCCCTTAAGCATTGCCTTTACTGCGGCGGTACCAACTTTTTCAGCTTCGTCAATATCGGTGAGGGAGCTGATGTGGCTACCCGCTCTTTGCATAACGTTAAGCTCAATAGAACGAACTTTACAACCTAGCGCCTTTTTAACCTCATTTTCAAGGAATTTACCAACGCCGCCAAGCATTGTGTGACCGAAAGAGTCAACAGCTGCACCCTCAGTGCTCATATTAGCATCGGAAATTTTAACACCCTCAGAAAGAGCTACAATAACCGACTGATGTGTTTTTTGAACCTTTTCAATATCGCTAATAAACTTAGCTAAAGAGAAATCGCATTCAGGCAGGTAAATTAAGTGGGGAGCAACCTCGGATTTGTGAAGCAAGCAAGCGGAAGCAGTAAGCCACCCTGCATTTCTTCCCATAATCTCAATAATGGTTACCGATTTCATATCATAAACCGAGCTATCCCTGATAACCTCTTTAATGGTGGTGGAAACGTATTTAGCCGCCGAGCCAAAGCCGGGGGTGTGGTCGGTTTCACAAAGGTCATTATCAATAGTTTTGGGAACACCCATAACCTTAATATCAATACCGTTTGCCATAAAGTGCTTAGATAGCTTATAAACGGTATCCATAGAATCGTTACCGCCGATATAGAAAAATGCCTCAATACCAAATGCCTTAAAGCAGTCAATAATTTTTTGTAAAACAGCCGGTTCTTTACTGAAGTCGGGAAGCTTATATCTGCAAGAGCCAAGTGCGCTTGAAGGAGTTTGTCTTAAAAGTTCCAAATCGTATTCCTTACTTGCCGCAGTAAGGTCAATAAGGTTTTGGTTAATAATGCCCTCAATACCGTTTACTGCACCGTAAATGGTATCAATTTTATCACTACCAAGAGCCCCTTTTATAACACCCAGAAGGGAGGAATTTATAGCGCAGGTAGGACCGCCGGACTGTGCAACTGCAATGTTCATAATAATCTCCTTTAAATGTTTTACTTTAGTTATTGATAATATTATAAAACAAAGGGCAGTTTTTTTCAAGGGTGAATACCTACAAAATTTTACTTAAATTCCAAATTTTGTCGGAATATTCTTTCACTGTGCGGTCAGAAGAGAAAATACCTGCCGAGCCAATATTGACAAGCGACATTTGGTTAAAAAGATGTTTATCTTTATAGATTTGTTCTGCCTTTGTTTGAGCCTCTTTGTAGGCACTAAAATCAGGCAGAGCCATATAGGTGTCGGTATTTATAAAATGCTCGGCAAGGTCGTAAAATTTACCGCTCTCGAGGTTATTTTTAAGAAAATCAATAACCTTTTTAAGGTCGGGATTATTTTCGTAATATTGTCTTGGGAAATAACCCGAAAGTTTTAGGTTATCTACTTCAGTGGCCGACATACCAAAGGTAATAATATTGTGGTTCCCCACCGCCTTTCTTATTTCAACGTTGGCGCCGTCATCGGTTCCAAGGGTTATTGCGCCGTTTAGCATAAGCTTCATATTGCCTGTGCCGCTGGCTTCGGTTCCTGCAAGTGAAATCTGTTTACTTATTTCTGCGGCGGGGAGCATTATTTCGGCAAGGGAAACACTATAGTTCTCTACGAAGACAACCTTTAGCTTACCCCTAACCGAAGTATCGCTTTCTAGAAGGTTTGACATAGCGCAAATTGCCTCAATTATTTTTTTTGCAAGGAAGTAACCCGGCGCCGCCTTTGCACCGAAAATATAGGTTTTAGGGGTAAAATCCATATTAGGTTTTTCCTTTAATTTAAGGTACTCTGAAATGATTCCAAAAAGATTTAGGTGTTGCCTTTTATATTCATGGAGGCGCTTGACCTGCATATCGTAAATAGAATTCGGGTCAGGGGCACTATTCATATAAGAGTCAAGAAAATTAGAAAGTCGCACCTTATTTTGGTATTTAATGTTTTCAAGCGTTTTTAAAACCTCATCATTTTCCTTATACTTCAAAAGGCGTGATAGTTCACCCGCATTTTTAACAAAGCCATCTCCAATAAGGGACTTCAAAAAGTTGGTAAGCAGTGGATTTGAAAGGCAAAGCCAACGTCTATGGGCAATTCCGTTGGTAATACCAATAAATTTATCGGGGTAAAGGGTAGATTGTTCTTTAAATACGCTTTGCTTTATAATCTCGCTGTGAAGGGCAGAAACACCGTTTACCTTATGGCAGGTGTTAACGCAAAGGTTGGCCATTTTAACAACACCTTGTGAAATAATTGCGGTGTTTTCGGCGAGGGCACAATCTTCTGATTTTTTATAGATTTCCTCCCTGCAACGTTTGTCTATTTCCTTTATAATACTAAAAATGCGGGGTAGTTTTTTGGCAATTAGTTCCTCACTCCAACATTCCAGCGCTTCTTTCATTACGGTGTGGTTGGTGTAGGCGGTGGTTTTCCTTACAATTTCAAAGGCCTTTTCAAAGGTGTATCCACATTCGTCTAAAAAGAAACGCATAAGTTCGGGGATTACAAGAGCGGGGTGAGTATCGTTAATATGAATGGCAACCTTTTCTGCCAAATTATCAAGAGTTTTATATACTCTCAGGTGTCGCTTTAATATATCCTGCACAGATGCCGAAACCAAAAAGTACTGTTGCTTTAGGCGTAGTTCTTTCCCTTGTCTATGGTTGTCTTCGGGGTAGAGAACCTTACTTATAACCTCTTCCATAGACTGGTCTTTAAGGGCAAGGGCGTAGTCGCCCTGGTTAAAAGCCGCCATATCAAGCCCCTTGTTTTCGGCGCTCCAAAGGCGGAGCAGGTTTACGGTTTTACCGTCGCTCCCTGCAATAAAAAGGTCGTAAGGTACAGCACGAACCTTTGTGTCGCTTATAATTTCTACCTTGTGATATCCGTTGCTCCAGTCCTCTTCCATTTTGCCGCCAAAGGAGATTTCCACCGCCGAGGAGGGGTGGGGATCAAGCCATATTTTACCTCCGCTGTTTAGCCACAAATCGGGCAGTTCCTTTTGTGCGTTTTCTATAATTTTTTGGGTGAAAATGCCAAACTCGTATAAAATAGAATAGCCCATGGCGGGGTAGGAGCAGGAGGAAAGACTATCCAAAAAACAAGCGGCAAGTCGTCCCAAACCGCCGTTACCAAGGCCTGGGTCGGGCTCCAGCTTATAAAGGTTATCAAGCTCAACACCAAAGTCCTTTAGCGAACTTCTCATTGTTTCTTCCAACTCTAAACTGTATAAACTGTTTTTCAGTGAGCGCCCCATTAAAAACTCCATACTAAGGTAATATACCGTTTTGGCACCTTTTTCTTCAACCGCTTTTCTAAAGCTTGCTCTGCGGGTGCGCATAATTTCTCTTAGCACCACCGTTACCGCTTTATAATAAATTTCGTCAGATGCTTCAGCGGGTTCAAGCGCAAAGTTGTGTGAAAGACAGGTTGAAATAGCGGTTTTAAGTGTTTCTACGGTATATTCCATATGTTTTCTCCTTTTTAATAGATATAAATTTAGGACATTTTAAAGGGCTGTTATTTAAAGTTATTGCTTTAAAACGGTTGATTTTGGTCTTTAAAAGTAGTAAAATATATCATATAACTTAAAGACAATTTGTTGGGTGCAATTTTTATTATGTCCCATAGGTTTTGAAATACACTCATCGGAGGCAAATATGCTCAAAAAAAATAGCGACAATATGGAAAACCAAAACAGTGTAATTGACCGCTATATTAAAGAACTTGCCAAAAAGGAAAAAGAAATTGGCAAAAGGTATAAGCAAGGCAAAAGGCATATGTATAAAAGAAATGCCGCGTTAAAACTAGGCGTGGTTTTACTTTTGGCGGTTGTTTTGTTTTTCGGTACTACACTAGTGCTCGATAAAACCGGAGTATGTGATTTTAAATTTATACCCGACAAGGTTTTGTCAGTAGATGCCGTGCAGCAATCTACAGGTGTGGAGGAGATACCCTATACCGAGCCAAACCGTCCTACAAAAATTTTTGCAACCACCGTTTTTGCGGGGAGCGATTTTGGCGAAGCTTCTACCCTTGAGGAAAAGGGTCTTTTAATAGATAACGTTAAGGCAAAAGGTCTTACCACTATTTTTGTTAATATAAGCGGTGAGAAACTTTTCATAGAAACCGAAAACGGCAAAAAAGCTTTTGAAGATTTCGTTACCCTTGCCGCCTCTAAGGAAATGTCTGTGTTTGCGGTTTTGGATTTAAACAGTCTATCCCCCGCAGAAATGCTAAACCCCGACACCTTTACCGAAATTACCAACCGTCTTTACGCGGTGGCAAAAACCGAGGGGCTTAGCGGCATAATGGTTAAAGGCGCCGAAAGGCAAAAAAACGGTGCTGATTTTGGCGAATATCTAACCCTTGGTAATTTTATGGGCTACAAAAAGTACAGCGAGCAGGTAGTAACCAACTTGGTAAAGGAAATAAGGTATGCGGTAAAATCTGCAAACCCCACCCTTTATTTAGGTATTATTTGTGATGATATTTACGCAAGCACTGCTACCAGCGAAGTTGGTTTGGCAACAAACGGCGAGGCAGAGCTTTTAAAGGACAAAAATGCTGACGTTCTTTTGTGGCTAAGAGAAAAATATTTTGACGGAGTTTTTATAAATTGCTCTCATTCCACAGAGGGCAAAACCCCCTCCTTTACTGACGTGGCAAGATGGTGGAGCGATAATCTGCCTGAGGGTAGTGATATGGGCTTTATGTTACTATCCACCGAGGCCGTAAAGGGAGAGGGGATATTCAAAAACCCCGATCAGATTACAAGGCAGCTTATGTCTATAAACACCCTAAACCGCTACACCTTTTGTTTTAATAGCTTTAGCGCAATGGAAAACGACAAAACCGAGGCCTCTTCTGTTGCATATAAATACTTAAGCGGCGGCATAGAGGAGGATTATATTCTTTCCAACCTTACCATAACCTCCCCAAAGAAAAAGAGTACCACCGTTTACGATAATATTGTTTCCTTTGTCGGCGCATCTGACCCCAACTTTAAAATTTCTTTAAATGGTGAAGCGCTAGAGCGAACTGAATACGGCTATTTCTCCCTTACCAAGGAACTTAAGGTTGGTAAAAACACATTTACATTTGAACATAAGGGCGCTAAGGAAACATATACCGTAAATTATAAGTACGTTGTAATTAAATCCCACTCCCCAAGCGGCGACGTTACAATGGATAGCGGTTCTACTCTTATTGTTAAGGTGCTTGCGCGAAACGGAAGCAAGGTTACTGCAACTTTTAACGGACAGACCGTTACAATGGAAAAATCCCAGGATGAAAAGGATACCGATTTTGCTACCTACGTTGGAGCATTTACCTTGGGAGAATATTATACTGACACCCCGCTTGGAGCAGTTACCTTCAAAGGCACTCACAACGGTGTTACAGATACCTTTAAAAGTGGTAAGGTAACTGTAAGGAAAAAACCGGGAATAGTGGACGGAGTAATTCCCCCAAGCCATGAGTACATAAGCGTTGGCAACAACCTTATTGCCAAGGTTATAAAAAGGCAGATAGAAACCTTTAGTGGTAACACCTACGACGATCTTTCTCAGCCCTTTAATAACTACTTGCCCTTAGGTACGGTTGATTACTGCAGTGAGGGAACAAGCTATGACCCTGATTCTAAAAATACCTACCGCACACTTCGTTGCGGAAGAAGGGTTTACGCCAAGGAAAGTAAGGGTAATATAGAGGTGCTCCGTGGCACACTGCCTTCATTTAATACCCTTAAAGCTACATCTGTAACAACTTCGGGGCAGTATACGGTTTTAACACTTAACAGCATGTGGCACGCTCCCTTCATTTTGGACTATGCGCCGCAAGGCTATCTGGGCGGAACAAGTGACCAAAGGGGCTCTATAACCGGTAGAACTTTTAAGTATATTGATATTAAGTTTTGCTATGCAACCTCCTTTGAGGGGGATTTAGAGGAGTTTAAAAACAGTCCCATCTTCTCCTCGGCCGAAATTATTAAGGGTAGCTCCGATTATACTTTAAGATTACATCTTAAGAAAATGGGTAAGTTCTACGGTTGGAGCGCACAGTATGACGGTGATGGCAATTTAGTATTTAAATTCTTAAATCCCATAAAGGCGCAGCCTGCGGCCAATTCCTACGGTGGCACCTTAAACGGAATAACAATAGTTATAGATGCAGGCCACGGCGGTAGTGATGGCGGCGCAGTTGGCTCCAACCCAAGGTATGATGAGGCCGACCGCAATCTGTATCTTGCTCAGATTTTGGAAACAAAGCTAAGGGCTTTGGGAGCAAAGGTGGTAATGACTCGAAGCGCAGATGTAGCTTTAAGTCAGGATGAACGAATGAATATAGTCAGAAATGCAAACGCCAACCTGGCAATTTCGGTGCATAGAAACGGTTCGACAAGCAGTAAGGTAAGGGGATTCGGAAGCTATTATTTCTATCCCTTTACCCAAGAGGCGGCCGACTGTATAAACAGACACACTGCGGCAAGCGGAAACTATACCTCCTCCAAGCTTTTGTGGCATTACTTCTATCTATCCAGAATTAGTGACTGCCCCGTGGTACTCACCGAAAACGGCTTTATGTCCAATGCTTCGGATTTTAATAATATGTTAAGTCAGCAGTGGAATGAAAGTTGTGCCGACGCTATTGTTAAGGGAGTAGTTGAGTATTTTCTTAATATTGAATAGAAAACAAAAAAGGCATTAGTTTTCCTAATGCCTTTTTTAAAAAACTTATTTAAAATTTTAAATTTAGTCCTCACACTTTTCAAGCAGATTAGCCGCTTCCTGCAAAAGCTTTTCCTTGTAGGGGATGGGCAACATTCTAAGGTAGCTTACAAGCATTTTTTCCTGGAAGTTAAGGGAGGCAAAGCCCATTGGAGCAGATTCGACCTCGGGAGTTTTAAAAATACTGCTGTCGTCATGAAATATAAGGGGCTGACTGTCCAAGCCTAGGTCTTCTTCTCCGTAAACCAGTGCGTGGGTGGAAACCGAGAAAATGGCCGCAAGCTTTTTAATGTTTTCGTTGCCGGGGTTAACGCCGTGCTCATAATATGCATAGGTAGAACGCTTAATTTTTAAAATATCCGCAACCTGCTGCTGGGTAAGGTCATGTGCTTTTCTGAGTCTTGCAAGGTTTTCTCCTAAAGTATTCATTATTTTACTCCTTAATTTATTATTTGCGGGTCTTGACTAGTTAAAATTTAATTGGTATAATATCTTTAAAGTTTTTATATGCTGATGTGGCTCAATGGCAGAGCGGCTCACTCGTAATGAGCAGGTTGTCAGTTCGATTCTGATCATCAGCTCCAAAATCCCGTCTTCAAGGCGGGATTTTTATTTTACAAAACTCCGTTTTTTGTAAGACCTCTTGTAAAGGTTTTTGAGGCAATAACTCCATTTCTAAAGCCCTCTAAAACCTTTTCTACCTCTGCTTTTTCTTCCAATGTAAAGTAAAGGTAGCAGTAGTCGGCGCTAACCAAATTTTGTTGGTCGGCCACGTTTGTCGGGCGGGAATTTAAAATTTCACTGTACCCACCACCGCAAACAATGGGAAAGATTTCTCCCAAGCGATCGGTTATGGTGCAACCGTTTCCCTTTTCCTTGCAACCAACCCCATTTTTAACAGGGCAGTTTTTGGTAAGCATAAGAGGAAACCTTCCATATAAAAAGGCGTAAGTTTCAAAGTCTTTTCTTGTTATAAGGGGTTGCTCTTTAAGACTTAGCTCGGGCGAAATAACACCACCATTTATTCCTAAGCCCTTTATGGTTTCTATGGCAAATCCGTTATAAAGGTTAAGCCCAAAACCTAAAAGAATGGCAAAGCCCATTTCCTTTGCCAAAACTATCTCTGAAAGGTTTTGGCAAACAACACCTTTTATGCCAAAGCCCTTTAGATTTTGAAGTGTGGAAAGCGTTTGTCCGTCATTTTCCGCCCCTCTATAAAGCTCTGCAAAGGGAAGAGTTTTAGTGTTTGTGGCATTTAAAAGCTCTTCTATGCTTTCGAAACGCAAAATTTCATTTGCGGGCAGTGAAAACCCTACGATATCATTTTCAAGGATTGGCATTTGTGAAACGTTTGCAAACCTTAAAAAATAGCCCTTTATGTCTTTTTTGCGTGCTTTAGGTGTAAAATCAAAGTCAACCTCCGCGCCAACCTTGGGTGCGGTTCTTTTTTTGTTTAGTTCCTCTAAAGCGCTATTTTTAAGTGCATTTATAGAAGAGGCGGGCAGCATTAACCCATCTTCGATATTAGATAAAACACTACCTAAGCAGTAGGGTGTAGAGCCAAGCTTTGAAAGCAGAGTTTTGACGCTGTCCATTGTGGTGGGTTTGTTTATTGCCACCATTGGTTTTTCGCCAATAACCGAAACGGAAAATCCGTCTGCCTTAGCGGTAAGCTTCACAGGGGTGCCTTTTAAAAGAGAAAGCTCAAAATCCACCTTTACTTTACCGTTTGGCCTTCTGTAAAGCTCGTGCAGCTTGGATAAGGATTTTTCGGCTATCTCCTTTTCCTTCTCGGTGCGAACGCCAAACATATCTTTACCTAGATTTTTGCTGAAGTACCCGTCGGTAAAGCCGCTACGTGAAAACACCTTTTGTAAAAGGTCTAAATCATCACAGTCTACCTTTTCTGACGAAATTGCTTGTTTTACGCAGTTTACACTTGCCGCAACGTATTCGGGGCGCTTCATTCTGCCCTCAATTTTAAAGGAGGCAACACCCATTTTGGTAAGCGTTGCAATTTTATTTACAAGCGATAAATCCTTTAAGCTAAGGTCATAACCCGTGCCGCCTTTTGCTGAAAATGGAAGCCGACAGGTGCCGGCACAAAGACCTCGGTTAGCGCTTCTGCCACCCAAATGGGCGCTAAAATAACACTGCCCTGAAAGGCACATACAAAGTGCGCCGTGCACAAAGGTTTCAACCTCAATGCCAAGTTTATCTGCCTCTTTACAAAATACTTCAAGCTCATCCTTGCTCATTTCCCTTGCAGGGACGACGCGGGTAAACCCAAGCTCTTTTAAAAGCTTTAATGCCGCCGGGGAATGCACCGACATTTGGGTAGAGGCGTGAAGCGGCAAATTTGGGATATGCTTTTTTATAAGACGGGCCAGTCCTAAATCCTGAACAATTACTGCATCCACACCAAAATCGGCTGCTTTTTTTGCAAGCAAAAGCGCATCGGCCATTTCAATTTCTTTAATGAGAATATTAAGGGTTAAATAACTTTTAACGCCAAAAAGACGGCAAAATGATATGGTATCACGAAGCGAAGAGTCGTCAAAATTTTCGGCACCTCGCCTTGCATTAAACTGTTTGGCGCCAAAATATACTGCATCGGCGCCCGAATAAACCGCCGCAATAAGCGACTCACGGCTCCCAACCGGAGCCAAAACCTCAGGTTTCATATTAGTAAACCGCCTTAGCACCAAGGGTAATAAGCTGCTGTTCTACCGCCTTTGTGTCGGGGCATATAATAAAAATAATAAGGTCATCAAGCTCCATAATAAGCAGGGAGGAAACCTTTTTATACTCCGCTTCTACCGACTGCATAGAATCTGCAAGACTTGCGGCATATTTAGAAACACCGGTTATAACCGCAGAGCGCTGCTCTTTGTTAGAAACCTCAAATACCGCCACAGTGTCGGCCCTTTCACTTGAAGTACTTATCATAACCGAAAAGCGTTTAATGTTAGAATTTTTAAAACCGAAGTAAGATTCAAGCTTGTCTCCCGAAAGGGAAGTAAGGTCGGTTAAACTGTTTTGCGAAATAATGTCATTACAAAGTTCCAAGGGGGAGGGCGTACGCTTAGCACTGCAACCGCAAAGCATAGCGGCAAAAAGCAAAGCGCAAAGTGTTAAGCTTATAAGTTTTTTAAAGCGCTGCATATTGTCTCTCCTAAAAACGTAAAAATACATCATACATAGTAATTATACACATTTTACCCCCTATAGTAAAGTGTTTTTTGAAATTTGTGAAAAAAATTAGAAAAATTCTTTGTCGAAAGGTCCCGTCGTCAAATGTAGCATTATGTAACAATACAAATAGTAATTAAAGTTATCCACATAGTTATCAACCGGAATTTTCTTGGAATATCTTTATTTAAGCCAAAATTTTTCTCCAAGTGTGCATATCTAGGTGGATAAATTGGATAAAAACGGCTTTTTATCCACCGCGGCAGTGGATAACTTTTTGATAAAAATTGGTAATAATATTACAAAACGTATAAAAAAATTTTCCGCTTTACTACAGAAAAGTATTGACATATTAAATCAAAGGGTTTAAACTAAAAAATAATTAATTTTTTAATATGAAATAAGCAAGGAGAATAGTAGCTATGGCACTTAAAAATGAGTATCTTAAAAGCGTTTACGAAAAGGTTTGTAAGCGTAACGAAGGCGAAAAAGAGTTCTTGCAGGCCGTTTTAGAGGTTTTAGAGTCTTTAGAACCGGTAGTAGAGCAGGATGCAAGAATTGAAAAGTGGGGCATTATGGAAAGAATAGTAGAGCCCGAAAGAATGGTTTCCTTCCGCGTTTCCTGGGTGGACGATAGCGGCAAGGTGCAGGTTAACAGGGGCTACCGCGTTCAGTTCAATTCGGCCATTGGTCCTTACAAGGGCGGAATCAGACTCCATCCTTCTGTAAACGCATCTGTTATTAAGTTCTTAGGTTTTGAGCAAACCTTTAAAAACAGTCTTACCGGTCTGCCTATGGGCGGCGGTAAGGGTGGCTCCGACTTTGACCCCAGAGGCAAGAGCGATTTAGAGATTATGCGCTTCTGTCAAAGCTTTATGACCGAGCTTGCTAAGCATATCGGTCCCGACACCGACGTTCCAGCAGGCGACATTGGTGTAGGTGCCAGAGAGGTTGGCTATCTTTTCGGTCAGTACAAGCGTCTTAGAAATGAGTTTACAGGCGTTTTAACCGGTAAGGGCCTTTCCTTTGGTGGTTCCTTAATCCGCCCCGAGGCAACCGGTTTCGGCGCAGTTTACTATGCAGCAGAAATGCTTAAATCCTTTGGCGAGAGCATTAAGGGTAAAACCTTTGCGGTATCGGGCTTCGGTAACGTTGCTTGGGGTACCGTTAAAAAGATTACTGAGCTTGGCGGTAAGGTTGTTACCATCTCCGGTCCTGACGGCTACGTTTACGATAAAGACGGTATAAATACCGATGAAAAAATCAACTTTATGCTTGAAATGCGTGCTTCGGGTAACGATAAGGTTAAGGATTATGCCGACAAATTTGGCGTTCCCTACTTTGAGGGTCAAAAGCCCTGGGGTGAAAAGGTTGATGTTATTATGCCTTGCGCCACTCAAAACGAGGTTACACTTGCTGATGCAGAAAAAATCGTTGCAAACGGCGTTAAGTACTACGTTGAGGTTTCTAATATGCCCACAACTGCCGATGCAGTAGCACTCCTTAAAGAAAACAAGGTTGTTATTGCTCCTTCTAAGGCGGTTAACGCAGGCGGCGTTGCCGTTTCAGGTCTTGAAATGAGCCAGAACTCTATGAGATACAGCTGGACTGCAGAAGAGGTTGATGCAAAGCTGCACCAGATTATGACCAACATCTATAAAACCTCCTACGAAGCAGCTAAAAAGTTTGGTATGGAGGGCGACCTCGTTGCAGGCGCAAACATCGCCGGCTTTATTAAGGTGGCAGAGGCAATGATTGCACAGGGTGTTGCATACTAAAAACAGGGCAAAAAATAAATAAAAAAACACCGTCAAAGATGACGGTGTTTTTTTGTTTCGATGTTGTTTTTTAAAATTACAAATTCTCAATAAAAAGTTCGATTTCGGGCTTGCCTTCAAGTTTTGTAAGCTCGTTTTCAAGGCGGCCTTTAATCTGTTCAAAAGAGTCGCTCATTGCGGCAACGCTACCCGAAAACCTTTCGGCCGCACCCGTAAGCTCGGCCTTAAGGAGGTTAAGCTTTTCGTCAGCCTCACCAGCGGCAGCCAGCTGTTTTTTAGAATGATCGGCAATTTCCTTAGCGCACTTTTCTGCTTCGCCCACAATTTCCCTTGCATTTTGCTTAGCAAGCATATACATAGTGCCAATGCTTATGCTCATTTTCTCTATTTCCGCTTCCTTGGCAGTATAATAATCAACCTTTTGTTTTAATGCGTCGCGTTCTTCGTTTAGTTTTTCAATTTCCGCTTTAAGATCGGCCTTTTCACCCTCTAAAGAGCGCACCTTGTCCTTGTGCTCGGTCATCACGTGTCCGATGTAAGCGTTTACTTCCTCTTTTTTAAAGCCAAAAAATGAGGTTTTAAATCCAAACTGTGGCAAAAAAATCACCCCAATAAATTATTACAGTTAAATTATAACAAAATTCGACCACAAATACAATAGTTTTATTTTTAAAGCCCTTTAAAAAATAAAACTCAAATTTTGGCTTTGGTACTTGAATTGTTCATAAATAGTAGTTATAATAAAATATATTATTATGCGAATATTATAATCTTTTCAAAATTTATGGAGGTGAGCACCCCTTGCAAGACAAAATTTTATTCATTGTAAACCCCGTTTCTGGAAGGCTTGCATTAAAACAAAAAATATGGCAGGTTGTGGATATGTTTTGCGCCGCAGGGCTGGTGCCAACCCTGCATTTTACCCAGAAAAAGGGAGATGCCGAGCAGGTTGCTAAAACCTGTGGGCCAGAATATAAGCTTGTGGTTTGCGCGGGCGGTGACGGAACCTTAAACGAGGTTACAAACGGACTCCTTAAAAATCCTGTTCGCCATACCTTAGGGTACATCCCTGTAGGAACAACTAACGATTTAGCAACAAGTCTTGGCATTCCAAAGGGGGTTCTTGCAGCCACAAAAAACATAATAGACGGAAACGTCTTAAAGGTTGACGTTGGTAAGTTTTTGGATAGAAACTTTAACTATATTGCTTCCTTTGGGGCTTTTACCGAAGCATCTTATCTGGCTCCGCAGGAGGTTAAAAATGCAATAGGTCATGCCGCCTACCTTATCGAGGGCATAAAAAGTATAAGCAATATAAGGGCTACAAAGGCCACCTTTACTTTTGCAGAGGGCGAAACGGTTGAGGGCAATTTCATCTTCGCCGCGGTATCCAATACCACCTCGGCGGGCGGTGTTTTAAAGCTAGACCCGAAGCTTGTTTCACTGACCGACGGACTGCTCGAGGTACTGCTTATTAAAGAACCTGAAAATTTAAACGAATTTCAGCAAATTATAAGTGAACTTTTAACCCAAAAGTTCACGGGCGAGCTGGTCCAACTTCACCACACTGAAAGGGTAACGGTTAAAACCGAAAGCCCGGTGGACTGGACTTTGGACGGTGAGCATCAGCAGGGTAGTGAAACGGTAGTAATTGAAAACTTGCACGAGGCAATAGATTTAATAGTGCCTAAAAAATAAACCTTAAATTCAAAGAAGCTTTCTAGGAGGACATAATATGTTTACCCGTGATATTGGAATAGATTTAGGAACAGCCAACACCTTAGTTTGCGTTAAGGGTAAAGGCATTGTAATGCGTGAACCGTCGGTAGTAGCATACGAGGCAAGGAATGACCTTGTCCGCGCTGTAGGTACCGAAGCAAAGGAGATGATAGGCCGTACTCCCGGCTCTATTATGGCGGTTCGCCCTTTGAAAGATGGTGTTATTGCTGACTTTGACGTTACCGCTGCAATGCTTAAAAAGTTTATTAAACAAGCTCTGCACGGAAGTCTTTTCACCCGTGTTAGGGTTATGATTTGTGTTCCCGCAGGCGTTACCGAGGTTGAAAGCCGCGCGGTGCACGATGCTGCCGTTCAAGCCGGCGTTAGCCCCAATAACGTTTGTCTTATTCAAGAGCCAAAGGCCGCCGCAATCGGTGCGGGACTTCCGGTAGACGAATCTGCGGGCTGTATGGTTGTAGATATCGGCGGTGGTACAAGTGAGGTTGCCGTTTTGTCCCTTGGCGACATTGTTACCGCTCAGTCGGTACGTATTGCAGGAGACAAGCTCGACGAAGCTATCATAAACTACGTTAGAAAAACTCATAACATGCTAATCGGTGAGCGCACCGCAGAGCAAATTAAAATAGAAATCGGCTCGGCTAAGCCCTTCGAAAATGAAGGCAGTATGGAAATTAAGGGTAGAAACCTGGTAGACGGACTTCCCAAAAGCGCCATCATTACTGCAGCGCAGGTTAGAGAAGCCATTCGCGATACAGTTTCTCAAATTATTGATGCAGTTCGCCTTACCCTTGAAAAAACTCCGCCCGAGCTTTCGGCCGACATTATCGACAGTGGTATCACTCTTACAGGTGGTGGCGCACTTCTTCGTGGCCTCGATAAGCTAATGAGCGAGGAAACAGGCATTCCCGTTTTTGTTGCGGACAATCCTTTAGATTGCGTAGTACTTGGAACGGCCAAAGAGCTTGAACGCACCGACTTCACCGAAGAGGCGATTAAGCGTCTAAAAAAATATCGCCAATTTTAAAAAGCGATAATTTTCGTTTCTACTTTGTTGAAATGCTCGCGAGTCCTAAAGGACGCGCTGCGCTTTCGCCTCGTATAAACGAAAATTCTCTGCTTTTTAATGTGGGAATATGAAATTGAGTATTTCTTCGTTGTTAAAATACTCGCCAATATAGAAAATATTGGCTGCGTTTTTGCCTAGCCGCGACAAAAATTCTCTGCTTTT
>JAZQSV010000007.1:0-3030 GCA_045630265.1 Acutalibacteraceae bacterium | reverse complement strand
TAGCAGGCGTGCTTATCGGTAAGGTTACCGAATACTACACATCCGATTCTTATTCACCTACCAAAAAGCTTTCCGACAAGTCTGGAACAGGTAGCGCTACTATCATCATCGGCGGTTTGGGTCTTGGTATGCTTTCAACCCTTCTCCCCATTTTAATCGTAGCAATTTGTATTATGGTTTCTTACTTTGTATCGGGCGGTAAGGCTTCTGCTTCTACCGGTCTTTACGGTATCGCTCTTTCCGCAGTTGGTATGCTTTCAACCCTTGGTATTACTTTGGCTACCGACGCTTACGGCCCCGTTGCCGATAACGCAGGTGGTATTGCTCAAATGGCAAACCTTGACGAAAAGGTTAGAGAAAGAACCGACGCTCTTGACTCACTCGGTAACACCACCGCAGCTACAGGTAAGGGCTTTGCAATCGGCTCTGCTGCTTTAACTGCTTTAGCACTTATGGTTTCTTACATTGATAAGGTTAAGGAAGTTGCTGCTAGCACCGGCAAGGAAATCGTTACTGTGTTCGACCTCACAAACCCTACCGTTTTGGTTGGTTTATTCATCGGCGCATGTCTTCCCTTCGTATTCGCTGCTTTAACTATGGAATCTGTTGGTAAGGCTGCTCAATCAGTTGTTGTTGAAGTTCGCCGTCAGTTCAAGCAAATCACAGGTCTTATGGAAGGCAAAGCCGAACCCGACTATGCTTCCTGCGTTGACCTTTGCACAAAGGCTAGCCTTCGTCAAATGGTATTACCCACCATCGTAGCTGTTATAGCTCCCGTAATTGTTGGTATGGTGCTCGGATTTACAGGTGTTGTTGGTATGCTCGCAGGCGCTACTGTAAGCGGCTTCTTATTAGCAATCTTTATGTCTAACTCAGGCGGTGCTTGGGATAACGCAAAGAAGTACATCGAAAGCGGTGTTCACGGCGGTAAGGGCAGCAATCAACACAAGGCTGCTGTTGTTGGCGACACCGTAGGTGATCCTTTCAAGGATACTTCCGGTCCTGCTATTAACATTCTTATCAAGCTTCTTTCAATGGTTTCCATCGTATTCGCAAGCTTGGTTGTTAACTACAGCTTATTCTAATTTATCGCAAGATAAATATATCGACAAAATTTTATCACCCAAAGAGAATTTTCTCCTTGGGTGGTTTTTTATATCCGTATAAATTATAAGAAAATCCCTTGCCTCCCTCTGACGAGGGAGGTGGCACGGCATTAGCCGTGACGGAGAGAGAAAAAACATTAAACACTACAACTTCTCACTTTTTCTCTCCCCCAGTCATTTAAAAATGACAGCCCCCTCGTCAGAGGGGGCCAGTGACTATTGCTAATCCTATAATTTGTGCATTTTTAACTTAGTGAGACAGCCTCGTTTTTATATATTATTTTATTTGTTTCGCAGGGCAAAACTCCGAAAATATTAATTATTCAAATTTTTATTATTTATAAAACACCCAATGTCCTCCAAAAAGGCGAGCCTTGGGTGTTTGATTTATTTCTTAAATTCTAAAATATCCCCCGGTTGGCAGTCGAGAGTTTCGCAAATTGCTTCTAAGGTTGAAAAGCGAATGGCACTGATTTTTCCGGTTTTTATTTTTGATAGATTGACGTTGGCTATACCCACTTTTTCTGAAAGTTCATTTAGTGATATTTTGCGGTCTGCCATAACCCTGTCAAGTCTTAAAATTATTGGCACTTTAATTCTCCTTATAATGTTTCATCAACTTGCTGTTGAAGTTCAGAACCATATTTAAAAATATATGAAAATAGGAACATAAATGCTGAAATAATGATAAACCCAAAATCAAATGTAAATTGTGGTGTTATTTTTGTGAAGAAATCGTTTGTAGGGATTTTATCCCAATTATAGCTGTAATATAAAATTAAACTTTCCGCAATTGTAAAAATGTTTACAACTATGCCAAAGATAATGTATATCCAACCTAATTTTTTCATATTAACAGATGTAGTTAAATGAAAAGGTTGCTTTAATATAATGGGTTTTAAAATATTTCTTATAACTCTAAGAAAAATATAGCAAACAATACCAGATAAGAATAAAAAGGCAAAATCTAAAGTAAAATAAAGCATGGTGGCGTTTGTGGATGGAGCGTTTTGTGGGGAAAGAGTAAATTTAAAATTTCCTAATTCTATAAAATCCGTAAGAATTGAATAATTTGGGTCAAATTTTAATATTAAGATATTAAGAATAAAAATAGGAATAGATACCGCTAAACCTATAATTAGTATTAACGATATTACTTTAATAAATGTGTCAAGTTTTTTTGCAATAGTGTTAAATTTGTTCATAAAAAATCCTCCTTAATGTTTGAACACATTATAGCAGGCGTTTTTATGTTTGTCAATAGTTTTTTAATGTTTATCGTTAAAAATTATATATTAAAATAATAAATTATAGATTTACCCTTTCCGTCTTCCATCCCCTCGCCACGCGAAATCCCTCAGTCAGCTCCCCTGACAGCTCTGACAGACCCGTCCCCTTTTGTCGGCTTTGCCGACATTTTCCCCACACCGTGGGGAAATCTTTCCCTTAGGGCAAGGAAGGCGAGTTTTCCCCCACATTTTTATTGAATATAAAAATTTATAAACTGCAAGACTAAATATGGTCGCCTTATTCCATCTCTAATTTACAGGCAAACATTGTGTCTCCGTCTTTGTTTAAGCCCTTTGCTAAAATAGAGCCATCCTGCCTTGTACTAAAAATTTGCAGCGGCTCGCCCTCTAACACTTCCTTGCGGTAATCAATTTGGAAGGTTTTGATAGTATCGCTCTCAGCGGGGCTTATTGCATCTAAAACGTAGTTTGCGTACTTTGTGTTGTTAACGTGATTGTTTAAATCAAGCTCGGTAAAGCCGGGGGTTACGGTGTAGGGTGTGCCGACCGCTTCAAAATCGGGCACCTTACCCATTTTTTTATCTAGTAGCATTTCCTCGTAATAATCGCCGTCAATTTTATACAAATCGGGCGCGGAAACAAGGCTTCGCTTATTACTATCGATAATAACCCAT
>JAZQSV010000006.1:0-11617 GCA_045630265.1 Acutalibacteraceae bacterium | reverse complement strand
CCAAAGCGGCAGTTATACTCAATAACCTTGGGGCCGTCACTCGTAATCATAAGTCCGAAATAAAGGCAACCTTTAAAGGTTCTTCCCTCTTTTTTCATGGCGTGAATAGTTGGTAAAAATATAGTTTCCATTGCGGCTTTAGCAATTTCTTCATTATAGTAGGGGTTGGGGGCAATGGTGCCCATACCGCCAGTATTAAGACCCGTATCGTTATCCCCTGCCCTTTTATGGTCCATAGAAGAAACCATAGGAACTACTGTTTCACCATCTGTAAAGGCAAGCACCGAAACCTCGGGACCTTCTAAAAACTCTTCAACCACAATTTGGTCGCCACTTTTACCAAAGGTCTTATCCTCCATAATAGAGGTAACGGCCTGCTTTGCCTCTTCTAATGTGGTTGCAATAATAACACCCTTGCCAAGGGCCAGCCCATCGGCCTTGATTACGGTTGGAATAGGTGCGGTTTCAAGGTAAGAAATTGCCTTTTCAGCGCTATCAAATACCTCGTACCTTGCGGTAGGTATGCCGTATTTTTTCATAAGATTTTTAGAAAACACCTTACTGCCCTCAATTATAGCGGCGTTGGCTTTAGGGCCAAAGCAAGGTATGCCCTTTTCCTCCAAAGCATCTACCGCGCCCAAAACAAGCGGGTCATCGGGGGCCACAACGGCATAGTCGATTTTCTCTGTTACAGCAAAATCCACAATGCCTTTTATATCGGTAGCCGAAATATCTATAAGAGTAGCATCACTTGCCATACCACCATTACCGGGCAGTGCAAAAATCTTACTTACTTTTTCACTTTTTTTAAGCTTTTTAATGATGGCGTGTTCTCTGCCGCCACCGCCTACAACCATAATTTTCATAGTATTTCCCCAAAGTATATATTAGTGATGGAAAAGGCGCATTCCTGTAAAGGCCATTACCATTTTGTATTTATTTGCACACTCTATAACAACGTCATCACGGATGGAACCGCCCGGCTCTGCAATATATTTTACACCGCTACGCTTTGCCCTTTCAATGTTATCATCAAAGGGGAAGAATGCATCAGAGCCCAAAGCGACACCGTCGATAGTAGAAAGGTAATCCTTAATTTCCTCGTCAGTAAGGGGTGCGGGTTTAGAGGTAAAATATTTTTCCCAGTTACCGTCGGCGCAAACGTCCTCTTCGTTACGGTTGATATAACCGTCTATAACGTTATCACGGGTAGGACGGGCAATATCTGCCTTAAAGGGTAGATTTAGTACCTTATCGTGTTGGCGCAAAAACCAGGTGTCGGCCTTTGTACCCGCCAAACGCGTACAGTGAATACGTGACTGCTGACCAGCACCTACACCAATAGCCTGTCCGTCAACGGCATAGCAAACCGAGTTGGACTGTGTATATTTAAGAGTAATAAGCGCAATTATAAGATCACGCGCAGCATCTTCAGTAAGTTCTTTATTGTCGGTAACAATATTAGATAGAAGCTCTTTATCAATTTTAAAGTTATTCCTACCCTGCTCAAAGGTAATGCCGAAAACGTCCTTATTCTCTACCTCGGCCGGAATGTAAGATGGGTCAATTTTAACGATATTATAGTTACCGTTTCTTTTTGTCTTTAAAATTTCAAGTGCCTCGGGCTCATAACCGGGTGCAATAACACCGTCAGAAACCTCACGTTTAATCATAAGTGCGGTAGTTTTATCGCAAACGTCTGAAAGAGCAACCCAGTCGCCGAATGAACACATACGGTCGGTACCCCTCGCTCTTGCATAAGCCATAGCCAAGGGCGAATCATCAAGACCCTCAATATCATCTACAAAGCAAGCCTTTTTAAGCTTATCGGAAAGCGGAATTCCAACTGCTGCAGAGGTAGGACTTACGTGCTTAAAGGAGGTTACTGCGGGAAGACCAAGTGCCCCCTTTAACTCCTTTACAAGCTGCCAGGAATTAAAAGCGTCTAAAAAGTTAATAAAACCGGGTCTGCCGCAAAGTATTTCAATGGGGAGTTCTCCCCCATCCTTCATAAAAATTTTAGCAGGCTTTTGGTTTGGGTTACAACCGTATTTAAGTTCAAATTCTTTCATTTTTAAATCTCCAATTACTTATTCTTGTTTACAATTCTTGACTCGTATTTTCCGCTTTCAATATCAATATATCTAACAAAAAGGGAAACCTTATTTTCCTCATTTAAATTATTCCAAATTATATCGGTCAAGGTATCAATATCGGTATCGGGTAGTTCTAAACTTCTGGGCTCACCCTCAAAACTGGGTAGCGGATTACCCTCGCCGTTGTACGTATGTATAAACTTTGCCCTGCCGGGGAGCGGATTTGAATAAGCAAAGGTGTACCTCTGGCAAGAGCTGTCATCACCCTCCGCCGATTTCAAAATAGACATTGCAAAATTCATATCCCCGTTTTCCCTGCGGATAATACCGGAAATTCTGGGGGTAAAGTTCGGGGCATCGTCCTCAAATTCCCTTGTTCGGAGGGCCTGCTCAAAGGTCATTTGCCTATCCATAAGCTCATAAATAGTATCGGTCTGGTCGCCGTTAGTAACAATGGTCTTATTGCCCAAAACCCTAACTGGCGCGTAGATAATAAGATGGGGGTCAACCATTTTGGATTCATCAAACGCCTTAGTTCTAATGCCTTCGCCGTCCTCCACAAAAACCCTATTACGGCTATTTTCGCTTCTACCCATAATAAAATATGCGGTAACAGCCTTTTTGCCGTCGGCGCTTTTCCCGATTATAATTCCGCGACCGTGATATTTAAGTGAGCCAAGCTCATTTTCAAGAGTTTTAATTTCCATATTATCTACCCCTTTTATTTAATAAATCGTTTGATACCTTTTCTACCGCTAGTGGGAGTATTTTCCACTCCGCCTGTTCCATCACCCTTTTTTGCAGGGTTTCGGGAGTATCATCCTCCAAAATCTCAACCGCCTTTTGCATAATAATCTTCCCGCCATCGGGAATCTCATTAACAAAATGTACTGTGGCGCCCGTAACCTTTACGCCGTATTCAAGGGCCGCCTCATGAACCCTTAGTCCATAAAACCCCTCGCCGCAAAAGGAAGGAATAAGCGCAGGATGAACGTTTATAATACGGTTCTTAAAATGGTTAGTAAATGTTTCGCTAAGAATAACCATAAAGCCCGCAAGTACAATTATATCAATCTTCTCGCTATCAAGCAGTGTTATAAGCTCTTTTTCAAAATTCTCTGCACCAACAATCTTTTTAGGAATTACAATATTTTTAATTCCCGCATTTTCGGCACGGGTTAAAGCAAAGGCACCTATATTATTTGAAACAACAAGGGCTATTTCACCGCTTTTAATTATTCCGCTTTTCTCAGCGTCAATAAGCGCCTGTAGATTTGTTCCGCCACCCGACACAAGCACTGCGATTTTGATTTTTTCGGACATATTAAACTCCTTAGGATATATAAGTCTATTCTAAAATAACGCCCTCGTCAGATTTTACTATCTCGCCGAGGAGATAAGCATCCTCGCCGTTTCTATTTAAAATTTCTACCGCTCTTTCGGCATCTTCTTTAGGTACTACAACACTCATACCAACACCCATATTAAAGGTGTTGAACATATCCCTTTCGGGGATATTGCCTGTTTCCATAATAAGACTGAAAATAGGAAGCACCCTAACGTCACTCTTTTTTATTTTTGCGGAATATCCCTTTGGTAGACTTCTGGGAATATTCTCATAAAAGCCGCCGCCTGTAATGTGGGAAACTGCCTTAACATTAACCTCACTCATTAAAGCCAGCATACTTTTTACATAAATCTTAGTGGGGGTTAAAAGTGTTTCGCCAAGGGATTTGCCCGAAAGCGCCTCGATAGGTGCAGTAAGGTCGGCATTTTCAATATCAAACACCTTTCGAACTAAAGAAAAACCGTTTGAATGAACGCCGGTAGATGCAAGGGCTATAATAATGTCCCCCTCTGTAACAGAGCTATTATCAAGTATTTTAGATTTATCTACAACGCCTGTGCAGTATCCCGCCAAATCGTAATCGTCTTCAGGCATAAGGCCGGGGTGCTCTGCAGTTTCTCCGCCTATAAGGGCGCAGCCTGCCTGCACGCATCCCTCTGCTACGCCACCTACGATTTCCGCAATTTTTTCAGGAAAGTTCTTTCCACAAGCAATATAATCAAGGAAAAAAAGCGGTTTGGCACCGCAGCAAATAATATCATTGGCGCACATAGCAACACAGTCAATACCTATTGTATCGTGCTTATCAAGCATCATTGCAAGTTTAATTTTAGTACCAACACCATCGGTGCCGCTCACCAAAACGGGCTCGCTTATACCGTTAAGGTCGAGGCCAAAGCAACCGCCAAAGCCACCAACGTCATCAAGGCAACCCTTATTTTTAGTACGTGCTATATGTTTTTTCATAAGCTCAACAGATTTATAACCTGCGGTAATATCAACGCCCGCTGCTGCGTAGCTTTCAGACATAGATTTATTTTCCATTACTTTATTCCTTTCCGTTCCAACAATAGGTACAAAGTTCACTTTCGTCAAGACCTATTGCCTCAATTATTCCCTCAAGGGATTGGAATTCAAGCGAGGCAAAATGGAACTTTTCACAAATTGCCTGTCGCATCTTCTTTCCTCTTTCTGTAGAGGAATCGGCATACTCATCTAAATGCTTAAAGCCCTCTTCACCCTCAAGCTCCAAAATAACCCGCCTTGCAATAAGGTCGTTATCACTTGTAGCGCGGGAGAAATTTAAATACTTACAACCATACATAATAGGTGGACAAGCCGAGCGCATATGCACCGATTTTGCACCATTTGAATAGAGAAAATCAACCGTTTCCTTTAGCTGAGTTCCCCTAACTATTGAGTCATCAACAAAAAGCAGGTTTTTATCCTTAATAAGGTCGTGAATTGCTATCTGCTTCATTTTGGCAACCTTATTACGCTCGCTTTGATGGGTAGGAGTAAAGCTTCTAGACCAAGTAGGTGTGTATTTTATAAAAGCCCTTGCAAATTTTTTATGGCTTTCATTAGCATATCCTATAGCGTGGGGAGTGCCGGAATCGGGAACGCCGCCAACATAGTCAACCTCCAAGGCGTTGCCGACAGCCATATCATTTCTTGCCATAATCTCGCCGTTACGATAACGCATCATTTCTACGTTTATACCCTCATACATTGAGGTGGGATAACCGTAATAGCTCCAAAGAAATGAACATATTTTTTTGCGTTTTAGGGGAGCGGACAGTACAGTTACCTCATTTGCGGTAATTTCTACTATCTCGGCAGGGCCCAGCTCCTTATAAAATTCATACCCTAGTTTTTCATAAGCAAAGGACTCAAAGGAAACGCAGTATCCCCTATCGCTTTTGCCTACGAGTATAGGAAGTCTGCCTACTTTGTCCCTTGCCGCTATAATATTTCCGTCATCCTTTAAAATTAAAATTGAAGCAGTGCCGTCAATTTGCTTTTGCGCAAATTTAATTCCCTCTACAAAATCACTTTTTTGATTTATAAGTGCTGCAACAAGTTCTATCATATTCACATGGCCACCCGTCATTACGCCAAAATGGCCGCCGCTAAAGGAAAGAAACTGATTTATAAGCTCGTCCTTATTGTTTATAGTTCCGATAACGCAAAGCGCATAGGTACCAAGGTTTGAACGAATAAGAAGTGGCTGCGGCTCAAAATCGCTTATACAACCTATTGCCGAATTACCCTTCATTTCTTCGAAAACCTTTTCAAATTTAGTTCTAAAGGGAGAATTTTGAATATTATGTATATCCCTTTGAAGACCTATTTCGCTATCATAAGCCGCCATACCGCCGCGGCGTGTGCCTAAATGCGAATGATAGTCTGCGCCAAAGAAAGCATCTGCTATTGCGTCATCCTTTGTTACTGCGCCAAAAAAACCGCCCATACTGTACTCCTAAATTTAAAATTTGCCTTTAAAATGATTTGTGAAAATTATGCGAAGAAAAGCTCCGAAAGAGTCATTGGGTCAATATACTCACCGTTTTTGTAAACTCGCATATTGCCCGAAGCAATTTCATCAATAAGCATTACGTCGCCGTTTTCATCATAACCAAACTCAAACTTAATATCGTAAAGGTCAAGTCCCTTTTCACTCAGGTCATCAGCAATGATTTTTGTAATTTTCTGTGTCATATCAACAACGTCGTCATACTGCTTTGCGCTCATAACACCAAGCTGTACAAGGCCCTCTTTTGTAACAAGGGGGTCACCCTTCTCATCGTTTTTAAAGGTCATTTCAACGTAAGCATCAAGGTCTGCGCCCTCCTCAACATAGTCGCTGTAACGGCGATAGAAGCTACCTACTGCCTTATAGCGGCAAATAACCTCAAGACCTTTACCAAATACCTTAGCGGCCAAAACCTCCATTGTTGTATCTTCAAGGTTTGCGTTTACAAAGTGGGTTTTAATGCCTGCAGCATTTACCTTTTCAAAGAAGTATATAGACATACGAAGGTTAACGTCGCCCACGCCGTCGATAGTAAGACCTACTGCATTTTCGCCGGGGTCAAAAACGCCGTCCTTACCGGTGCAGTCGTCCTTGAATTTTAAAAGACAATTTCCGTTTTCGAGGGCATAAACGTCCTTTGTTTTACCTTTGTACATAAGTTCCTTTTTCATAATTTTGCTCCTTTATATGTATTTTAAATTAAAGATTTTCCATAACACTTTTATCTTTTGAAAGCACCTTTTCCGCATCGGCTTTTCTCTTTGCATCAAGCTTTTCGGCTAGGCCTTTGTCCTCTACCGCCAAAATTTGGATTGCAAGAAGCGCCGCATTACCCGCACCGTTTATAGCAACGGTAGCAACCGGAATACCTGTCGGCATCATAACGGTGGAAAGTAGGGCATCAAGTCCATCCAAATTAGAAGAGCTACAAGGAATACCTATAACAGGAAGTGTGGTGTTTGCAGCTATAGCTCCCGCCAAATGGGCCGCCATACCTGCCGCCGCAATAATAGCGCCAAAACCGTTTTCACGGGCAGAAAGCGCAAAATCACGTGCCTCTACAGGCGTTCTGTGAGCCGAGAAAATATGAACCTCAAAGGGCACCTCAAATTCCTTTAAAATGTCGGTTGCCTTTTTAACAATAGGCAAATCACTGTCGCTACCCATAATAATTGCAATCTTTTTCATAAAAAATCCTCCCCAAAAAATTAAAAGGGCGCACTTGCTCCTAATTCCCAAAGCAAATGCACCCAGACGGTCGGCTAACTTATTTTTTCGCTCCATGTGGTGCTCCACTAAAATCCGTCAGTAACGAAAAAATTTACTATTTAAATTACCTTAACATTATAACATTAGGTCAATTTTATGTCAAGGCGCACTTTAGCTAAAAATAAGGTATATAGATAAACTTTTAAGTACAGTTTGACAAAATAAAATTACTTATTTTACCTCCGCATCGCAATAAACACAGCGATAAATATTTTTCTCTTTATCGGCAAGTTTGAATTTATGTTCCAGTTCCTGCTCCACCGTAGTAATGCACATAGGATTTTTACAAATAAATTTATTAGTAATAACATCCTCTTCGGACAAGGGATTTCTAGCCTTATCCTCCAAAAGTTTAAGTATAAGCGCCATTCTTATAAACTTTCCATAAAGCGCTTGTTTAAAATAGCAAGCCCTTTCATCGTTATCTACTGCCACGCTTATTTCGTTTACGCGCGGAAGCGGATGGAGAATTTTAAGTTCCTTTTTGGCGCTTTCAAGCTTTTCGGGAGTTAGAATATAACTATCCTTTAGTCTTAAATACTCATTCTGGTCAGAAAAGCGCTCACGTTGTATGCGGGTCATATAGAGAATATCAAGGTCTTTAATTGCCTCGTCCAAACTTACGGTTTCACTATATGTAAGTCCCTTTTTTTCTAAAACATCCCTCAAAACATAACCGGGAAGTGCTAACTCCTTAGGAGAAATAAGCACAAAATTTATACCCTCATACCTTGAAAGAGCGTTTATAAGCGAATGTACTGTTCTGCCATATTTAAGGTCGCCGCAAAGACCTATTGTAAGGTTGGAAAGGCGACCTGTTTCACACTTAATGGTTAAAAGGTCGGTTAGCGTTTGGGTGGGATGACAGTGCCCACCATCGCCCGCATTTATAACGGGAATGGTAGCATTTTCTGCCGCCACATAGGGTGCGCCCTCCTTCGGATGGCGCATTGCTATAATATCGGCATAGCAGCTAATGATTTTAGCGGTATCAGCAACGCTTTCTCCCTTAGCGGAGGAGGAACTCGCTGCCTCTGAAAATCCTAAAACATTGCCTCCGAGTTCATACATAGCGGCCTCAAAACTAAGTCTTGTTCTGGTAGATGGCTCAAAAAAGAGTGTAGCCAGTTTTTTACCCTTGCAGCTCTCGGCATATTTTTGCGGATTTTCTATAATATCAGAAGCCGTATCTATAAGGTCATCAAGTTCCTTGGGGGTAAAATCTACAATATCAATTAAACTTCTCATAAAACGGAAATTCCTTTCCTGTTTAATTTATCAAACGTTCTTATTCCTTTGCACCGTTTATCTCAAGATATTTCTTTATACGGTCAACGTTTTCCTTATTTTTCTCGTCTTCTTCTAAATACTCAATTATATCATAAACATCTACAACCGAATATACGGGGAAACCAAACTCTTCTCCAACCTCTGCCATAGCGGACTTTTCGGTTTGGCCCTTTTCCTTTCTGTCAACCATAACAAAGGTTGCGGCAACCTTTACGCCCTCTAGGTGAGAGAGGTTTTGCATACTTTCCCTTATAGCGGTACCTGCAGTAATAACGTCCTCAACAATTACTACCTCTTCCCCGGCGCTCGGCTTGTAGCCAACAAAAACTCCACCCTCACCGTGGTCCTTTTCTTCCTTTCTATTGAAGAAAAACGGTACGTCAAGGCCGTTTTTAGCAAGGGCTACCGCCACGGACACAGCAATAGGAATACCCTTATATGCAGGGCCGTAAAGCACAGTCTTTTTATTTCCTACCTTTTCAAAATATGCCTTAGCATAAAACTCGCCAAGCTTACATATTTGTTCGCCTGTTTTAATATCTCCGGCATTGATAAAGTAGGGTATTTTTCTACCGCTCTTTGCAGTAAAATCGCCAAACTTCAGTACTCCTGCGCCCTCTAAAAACTCTATAAATTCTCTTTTATAGCTTTCCATCTTTATATCTCCTAATCTACAAATTCTGCCACGCAGCGCTCGTATGCCGCAACCGGGTCCTCTGCAGCGGTAATAGGTCTACCAACAACGATGTAGTCACTACCAATTTTTTTGGCTTCTGCGGGGGTCATAACCCTTTTTTGGTCACCCACATCTCCGTCTGCAAAGCGAACACCCGGGGTTATGGTTAAAAACTCTTTTCCGCAGGTTTCGTGGACCTTGCCCGCCTCTAGAGGAGAGCAAACCACACCGTCGAGCCCTGCTATTTTAGCGTTATTTGCATAGTGCATAACAACCTTATCGATTGGCTCTTTTATAAGCAAATCTCTTTCCATTCTTTCCTGGTCGGTGGAGGTAAGCTGAGTAACGGCAATCAAAAGTGGTCGGCTACCGTCTTCCCTGGTTAGTCCCTCCAGTGCCGCCTCCATCATAGAAACGGTGCCTGCGGCGTGAAGGTTCGTAATATCAACGTCTAAACCCGACAACACACTCATTGCCTTTTTAACGGTATTTGGAATGTCGTGAAGCTTTAAATCCAAAAAGATTTTATGTCCCCTTTTCTTAATCTCCCTAACAATCTGTGGTCCTTCGGCATAAAAAAGCTCCATACCAATTTTAACAAAGGGCTTTCTGCCTTTGAATTTATCCAAAAAATCGTAAACCTTTTCGGCGCTCGAAAAGTCGCAAGCAACAATAACGTCCTTACCCATTATTTCACTCCTCCTATAATATCACTTAAATTTTCTATATTATATTTATCCATTACCTTTGGTAGATTATCTACAATATCACTAGATGCAAAGGGGTTTACAAGGTTGGCTGCACCAACCTCAACGGCAGTAGCGCCCGCAAGCATCATTTCCACTACATCCTCGGCAGAGGAAACACCGCCCATTCCGACTACGGGAATTTTAACCGCGTTTGCAACCTGATATACCATTCTAACCGCTACAGGAAAAATTGCGCTACCCGAAAAACCGCCCATTTTATTAGCAATAACCGGCTTTTTGGTGCGAAGATCAATTCTCATACCAAGCAAGGTATTGATTAAACTTATACCGTCTGCCCCCGCATCCTCGCAGGCCTTTGCAATGGACACAATATCGGTAACATTGGGAGAAAGCTTTATAATTACAGGTTTGGTTGTAACCCTTTTAACCGCTTTAGTTACCTCAGCCGCGGCTTTAGCTTCGGTACCAAAGCTCATACCGCCGCCGTGCACGTTGGGGCAGCTAACATTTACTTCAAGCCAACCCACCTGTTCCTCTTTATCTAGTCGCTCGCAGGTGTATGCATAGTCCTCCACAGAAAAACCGCTTACATTAGCCATTACCTTTTTGTTAAAGCATTTTGAAAGCTTTGGCAGTTCCTCGCTTATTACCTTTTCCACGCCGGGATTTTGAAGTCCTACGGCATTTATCATTCCTGCCGTACACTCTGCAATTCTCGGTGTCGGATTACCAAAGCGTGGCTCCTTGGTCGTACCTTTAAAGGAGAAGGTCCCAAGCTTGTTTATATCGTAAAGCTCTGCAAATTCGTATCCGTACCCAAAGGTACCGCTTGCGGGGATAATGGGATTATCAAGCTCTATTCCGCAAAGGTTAACACTTAGTCTTCCCATAGTATATCCTCCTTTTTCATAACCGGACCCTCTTTACAAATACGCTTATAACCTGTAATAGTTTTACAAGAGCAACCCATACAAGCGCCAAAGCCACAGCCCATACGCTCTTCAAAGCTAAGCTCGCCGCTTGTAACAGTGTTTTTGTAAACAGCCTTTAGCATTGGCTCAGGACCGCAGGTGTAAAAGTAAGAATAATCTACACTTTTAAGTGCATCGGTTACAAAGCCCTTTACACCGTAAGAGCCATCGACAGTTGTTACATAAACCTTTGCGCCAAGCTCTTTAAATTCCTTTTCGTAGAAAATTTCACTTTCGGTGTTAAAGCCCAAAATAACAGTTACACTTTTGCCCTCTTCTATTAGCTTTTTAGCAAGCATATAAAGAGGTGGTACACCAACACCGCCGCCAAGCAGTACGGGGTTTTGGCCTGAAATGCAGGTATCATAGCCATTGCCAAGACCTGTTAAAACATCTAGCTCGCCGTATTCCATTTTGGACATCTGCTCAGTACCCGCACCCACCACCTTGTAAATAATGGTAACGGTGTTTTCGTCCCTGTCGCAAACCGAAATAGGGCGCCGTAAGTATTTGCCCTCCAGCTTAATATTTATAAACTGTCCCGGAGCGGTAATGTCGCTAACATCACCGAAAAGGCGCATTTTATAAACGTTTTCAGTGAGTGGGGTATTTTGAATAATTTTAAATAAACTCTGTTTCATTTAAAAATTCCTTTTTTAAAATTTTACGCATCAATAGTGGAAATTGTAAGTGTGGTTTCCTCCAAAACGTCAAGGAGCAC
>JAZQSV010000005.1:0-70995 GCA_045630265.1 Acutalibacteraceae bacterium | reverse complement strand
GCATTATACTACTTCTTTTTCAAAATGTCAAGCATAATTTCAAAATTAAAAGGTTTTTTGGCTTTAAAAATTTTTGTTGCAAAAAATTATTGCTGGTGGTATAATCTTACTATAAATTTCAAAAATTTTTAAAAAGGAGTTGAGAGCATGGACTGTGATAGTAGTTATGGTGGGCGAAGTTTAAAGTATTACATATTAATAGGCGGTTTGTGCTCTGACGTTTTCTAAAGGTTTGGTATTTTTCCTTACCTTATATATTATGTGCCTTGCCGCCTTGTAAAAAAAGGAGGCAATTTTTTTATGTCAGTAGAGCTTTTTAGCGAAGTATCGACACTTATTGAACAAAAACAGTTTAAAATGCTCAGAGAAATGTTTTTGGATATGAACACGGTTGATATTGCCGAGCTTATAGACGAAGCAACCGCCGAGCAAGCAATAGTAATTTTTCGCCTTCTTCCAAAAGAGGCGGCAGCCGATGCTTTTTCATATATGGACGCCGACACAAGGGAAGCTCTTATCCGAGTTTTTACTGACAAAGAGCTTGAGGGTATTTTGGAGGAGCTTTACATTGATGATGTTACCGACCTTTTGGAGGAAATGCCCGCCAACGTTGTGCGACGTATTTTGAAAGCCGTTTCCCCCGAAGACCGAAAAACAATCAACCAAATCTTAAAGTTCCCCGAAAACAGCGCAGGTAGTCTTATTACCACTGAGTTTGTAGCCTTGCGCTCGACCATGACGGTGGAGGAGGCCATTGCCTACATCAGAAAACACGGCCCCGACAAAATCACCATTTACACCTGCTTTGTTGTAGATGCCCGCAGAAAGCTAAAGGGTGTTGTAACGGTTAAGGATTTACTGCTTGCAAACAGCAACACTATCATTGGCGACCTTATGGAAACCAACGTAATTTCTGCATTTACCACCGACGACCGAGAGGCCGCGGCCGATATGTGCCAAAAATACGATCTTACCGTTTTGCCGGTAGTGGACACCGAAAAACGCCTTGTTGGTATTATCACCATTGACGATATTTTGGACGTTATTGAGGAAGAAACCACCGAAGATATTGAAAAAATGGCGGCTATTTCACCGGGCGATAAGCCCTACCTCAAAACGGGTGTTTTTGAAATATTTAAAAACCGAATTCCTTGGCTTTTAATACTTATGATTTCTTCTACCTTTACGGGGCTTATTATAAATTCGTTTGAATCTGCACTGGCTAGTTCAATAATTCTTACCTCCTTTATTCCAATGATTATGAATTCGGGCGGTAATTCGGGTAGTCAGTCCTCAGTTACGGTTATAAGAAGTCTGGCGCTTGGTGACATTGAATTCAAAAACATTTTTAAAATAATGTTTAAGGAATTTCGTGTATCCCTTATCTGCGGTATTGTTTTGGCCGTGGTTAATTTTGGCAAAATTCTTCTAATAGATAACCTTATTTTCGGCGAGGGCGTTTCCCTTATGGTTGCGGCGGTTGTAAGTATAACCCTTTTCTTTACCGTTGTAATTGCAAAGCTTATTGGTTGCTCCTTGCCGCTACTGGCAAAGAAGCTGGGCGCCGACCCTGCAGTAATGGCAAGCCCCTTTATAACCACAATAGTAGATGCGATTTCACTTTTAATCTACTTCCAGATTGCGGCTATGCTTCTTGGCGTTTAAAATGAAACAATAAATTAAGCAGTGGACCAAAAAGTCCACTGCTTTTTTCTTTTCCTTTTTACTTTTCAAAAAGTTCACGATCTAGCTCAGTAAAGTCTGATATGATCAGGTCGGTATATTCGGTCCCTACAAACTTTTCCTTGCCGTAGGGGGCAATACCAACTACCATGCCTGCACCAGCCGCTTTTGCAGACTGTACGCCCGAAGCCGAATCCTCAACAATAATAACGTCAGACATATTTAGTCCTAAAAGTTTGCCCGTTTTAAGATAAATATCGGGGTGGGGCTTGCCCTTTACAGTACCATCGTCGAAAACTATTCTGTCCTTAAACCATTTATCAAGACCGAAAATTTTCCTAAAAAATGCCACGTTCACCGCTTCGGAGGAGGTTGCAATAGCGTGAGGAATATCCATTTCGTTTAAAAAATCTAAAAGCTCCTCCGCACCGGGACAAAGGTCGATTTTGCCCTTTTTGCTTTTTTCCTCTTCGCACAGCTTTCTATACCACTCTTCCTTTTCTCTGCCGTATTTTTCCACTGTTTCTGCGTCCGGCATTTTTCCAAAAAGGTACTCGCAGATAAGCGGATTGGGTCGGCCGTGCATATTTTTATAATATTCTTCTTTGCTCAAAACTCGACCCAGTTTTTCCTTTACGTACAAAAGCCAGGACTTTTCGTGCAAGGGAGAATCTAAAAACAAGGTGCCGTTAAAATCAAAAATTATTCCTTTAAAGGTTTTCGGTGCCAATTAAAACACCTCTCGAATATCACTGTAGCCCTCGCTGATAAGGAGCTCCTTTTGGCGCTTAGAGTTTTTATTGCGCTTGGTAACCATAACCCTTTTGCCCTCTCCTCTTAAGGTTGATGCCTCGGCAAATGCGTTTGATACTGCATCTTCTCCTGCCTTTTTATCCACCAAAAAGGCAATACATTCCGCTTTTTCGGGCACTACAAAGCCCTTATCTTTAAGTATGGTAATAATTCTTTCAAATCCAATAGAAAATCCACAAGCGGGGGTGGGGTTGGAGCCGAACTTACCAATCATCTCATCATATCGGCCGCCGCCCGCAACAGACGAGCCAAGCTCTTTCATCTCAATTTCAAAAATCGTACCGGTATAGTAACCCATACCTCTAACGAGTGTGGGGTCAAAACAAAGCTCACAGCCGCCGCCAAGTGATGCCGATACGTTTTTAATAAGGGTATCAATTCCCTCAGGGATACTTTCATCAATAAACTCGGCAAGGCCACTGCAAATTTCCTTTGCGGTTTTGCCCTCGCGGTTCAAAAACATTGCAAGATATTTGTCGGCCGCAGTTTCCGAAAGGCCAAGGTTTAAAAGCTCTTTCCTTACACCGTCAGCACCGATTTTATCAAGCTTATCAAGAGAAATGTAAACAGAAGATAAAAGCTCATCCGAAAGTTCACAGCTTTTTGCCATTGCCTTTAAAATTCTTCGGTCGTTAATTCTAACGCGGAAATCTTTAAATCCAAGCTTCAAAAGTAGTGTAGAGGTCGCGCTTACAAGCTCGGTTTCGGCAAGCATACTGTCGTCGCCCAAAATGTCAATATCACACTGTGTAAACTGACGAAAACGTCCCTTTTGAGGCCTGTCTGCCCTGAAAACGCTACCAATTTGAAGCGCCTTAAATGGAGTGAAAAGATTTTCGGCATTGTTTGCATAGTAACGGGCAAGAGGCAGGGTAAGGTCGTAGCGAAGTCCGCTATCCACCAAATCTGCATCGCTTTTGGCTGTTTCCATATTAAGCTTTTCGCCCCGCTTTAAAATTTTAAAAATAAGCTTTTCGTTTTCTCCACCCTGGTTGCTCTGAAGATTTTCTATATGCTCCACAATAGGGGTTTCAATATGCGCAAATCCAAAGGACTTATAGGTGTCCTTAATAACCGACAAAACATATTCTCTAAGACGCATATCTGACGGCAAAAAATCGTTCATACCTTTGACGGGGGTTTTAACAAAACTCATTTTATATCTCCTTATGAAAAATCAAAATTTTCCCTTTTTTATTCTGCAAATTATTATATATCAAAGCCCGCATAATTGCAAGTGTTCTGTTTTATTTTAAATTTTTGGGTTAAACTACCTTTGAACAAAATTTAAGGAGGAAATTTATGAAGGACCGCTCTTTGTCTAATGCTTCGCCCGCATTTGAAGGCAGATATTTTGGCACCGACGGATTCAGAGGAGAGGCAAACCTCACACTCACCTCATTGCAAGCCTACAAGGTAGGACGCTTTTTAGGTTGGTATTTTGGAAATAAACTTTCGGGCTGTGAAAAGGCGGGTTACCGTCCCAAAATTATAATAGGTAAGGACACTAGGCGTTCAAGTTATATGCTTGAATATTCGGTGGCGGCAGGCATCACCGCATCGGGCGGTGATGCTTATATGCTCCACGTTACTACAACCCCCAGCGTTTCGTACGTCACAAGAAACGAGGGGTTTGACTGCGGGGTAATGATAACCGCCTCACATAATCCCTTTTACGACAACGGAATTAAAATTATTAACCGATTTGGTGAAAAATTTTCCGACGACGAGACAGCCTTTGTTGAAGAATATCTGGATGGTAATCTCGAAGCCCTTGGGATAAAAGAAGACGACCTACCCTTTGCAAAAAGGGAGCGTGTGGGAGAAATTGTGGATTTTGTTTCGGGCAGAAACCGTTACGTAGGATATCTTATTTCCCTTGCATCACACTCCTACAAAAAACTTAAAATCGGTCTTGACTGTGCAAACGGCGCCGCCTGGAACCTTGCAAAAACCGTTTTCAGCGCCCTTGGAGCGCAGGTTTACACCATTGGCACCGAACCCGACGGACTAAACGTAAACCTTGAATGTGGCTCTACAAATACAAAAAAGTTAGAAGAGCTCGTACGTCAAAAACGACTTGATTTCGGTTTTGCCTTTGACGGCGACTGCGACCGACTAATAGCGGTTGACGGAGGCGGCAGGGTAGTAGACGGCGACAAAATTATGTACATTCTTGCCCGCCGGTTAAAAGCGCGAGATATGCTTAGCAAAAACACAGTTGTAGCAACCGTTATGTCTAACAGCGGTTTTTTTGAAAGTCTTAAAAATGTTGGTATAGATATTGCAACCACCAAGGTTGGCGACCGCTTCGTATATGAATGCATGCAAGAAAACGACTATTCACTGGGCGGCGAACAGTCAGGCCACATTATTCTTAAAAAATATGCAACCACGGGGGACGGACTTCTTACCGCTATTATGCTTACCGAAGAAATTTGTGATACAAAATCTACACTTTCTGAACTTGCGGCCGACGTAAAGCTTTACCCTCAATACGTTAAAAATGTTAGGGTGAGGGACAAAAAAGCCGTAATGGATGACCCCGCCGTTTTGGAAGAAATAAAGAAAATTGAAGCGCTTATCGATGGCAGGGGCCGGGCACTTCTAAGACAAAGCGGTACCGAGCCGGTTATAAGAATTATGATTGAGGCCGAAACAAAAGAAAAATGTACAGAATATGCCGAGCGTATTGCCGACAAGATAATTTCGGGAGGACACAGTGCTGATTAAACAAATAAAAACATCCGAGCTTTACTCATGCGAGACCGACTATTTAATACCTCTTTTTAAAGAAAGCGAATATCCCTTTGATATGCTTCCAAAACTCAAAAGCTACATCCTTTCTCTTATAAAGGAGGGCCTGCCATCTTTTAAGCTTATAGCAGAAAACGTTTTGGTGCACGAAAGCACAAAAATCTACCCCACCGCCACCATAGAGGGGCCTACCATAATAGGTAAAAACTGCGAAGTGCGCCCCGGAGCATTTATAAGAGGTAGCGTAATTACAGGTGAAGGATGCGTGATTGGAAACTCCAGCGAGCTTAAAAACTGCATTTTGCTAAACGGTGTGCAGGTGCCACATTATAACTACGTTGGCGATTCTGTGCTTGGAAATAAAGCCCATACGGGCGCAGGAACAATTTGTTCTAATTTAAAGGCAGATGGGCGTGCGGTAGTAATACACGGAGACGCCGAAATTGAAACAGGGCTTAGAAAAATAGGGGGGCTTTTGGGTGATGGCGCCGACGTTGGATGCGGCGCAGTTATAAACCCCGGTACCGTAATCGGCAAAAACACTAGCGTTTATCCGCTTACCTCTCTTCGTGGAGTTTACCCCTCAAACTGTATTGTAAAGGCCACAAAGATTGTGGTAGAACGAGAGCAAAGAAATTAAAACTTTAAAGGAGATTTTTTATGAACTTTATTACCGTAGATTCTTATGAGATTTTAAGCAAAAAAGCCGCCGCAGTTATATGCGGTCAGGTTGCGCTGAAGCTAAATTCTGTTTTAGGCCTTGCAACCGGCTCTACGCCCCTTGGCACCTACAAGGAAATGGCAGAAAAATGTGCATCGGGAGAAGTGGATTTCAGCAAGGTGCAAACCATAAATTTAGATGAATACGTGGGCCTTTCTGCAGAGCATGAGCAAAGCTACAGATATTTTATGAATCACAATCTGTTTGAAAAAATAAACCTAGATATTACCCGCACCTCTGTTCCAAACGGCACCGCCACCGACCTTAAAAAGGAGTGTGAGCTTTACGACGAAACCATTAAAAATGCAGGGGGAATTGACCTGCAACTGCTTGGCATTGGTATTGACGGCCACATTGGTTTCAACGAGCCGGACGACCGCTTTATAAAGGAAACCCACATGGTAGACCTTGACCCCTCCACCATTACGGCAAATGCAAGATTTTTCAAAAACGAAGCAGAAGTCCCAAGAAAAGCAATTACAATGGGTATGGGCGGTATTATGGGCGCAAAAAAGGTTCTGCTTATTGCAAACGGTAAAGAGAAAAAGGATATTCTGGAAAAGGCATTTTTCGGTCCCATAACCCCAAAAATTCCTGCATCCGTTTTGCAGCTCCACCCCGACGTAACTGTAATTTATAGTGAAAAATAAGCGGTCTTTATCGGCCGCCAATACATACTTGATTTTTCCCATATATCCCGTTTTGAACATTTTTGTTGAAAGCAATCTTTTTTTATGGTAAAATAAAGAAAACCATTCTTTTGGGGGTAGATGCGGTGGAAGAAATTAAATGTCCTAAATGCGGCGAGGTTTTTAAGGTAGATGGCACCGGCTATGCCGCCATTGTAAAGCAGGTGCGCGACAGGGAGTTTATGTCCGAAATAGAGGGGCAAAAAATAACCTTCGAAAACGAAAAGCAAAGCGCCTTGAAGGTTGCCTCTTTGAACGCCGAACGGCAAAAGGCTGAGGCCTTGGCAGAGAAAGAAAGGGAAATTGCCGAGCTTAAATCAAAACTTCTAAACAGTGAGAACGAGAAAAAGCTTGCCGTTTTAAGCGCCGAGAACTCGGTGAAGGAACAGCTTAGCGAAAAGGAAAAAGAGGTTTTGCAGCTAGAGAGCAAGCTTGCCGCCGGAAAACAGGAAGCCGCCCTACTGGAAAAATCCCTTAAAGAAACCTTTGAAGAAAAGCTTCGCGCCAAGGATGAGCAAATTGCCTATTATAAAGATTTAAAAACCAAAATGTCTACAAAAATGGTGGGTGAAACCTTGGAGCAGCACTGCGAGACCGAGTTTAACCGTCTTCGTGCCACCGGCTTTAAAAACGCATACTTCGAAAAGGACAACGACGCAAAAAGCGGTAGCAAGGGTGATTTTATTTTCAGAGAATTTGATGAAAATAACACCGAATTTATTTCCATTATGTTTGAGATGAAAAATGAGATGGAAACCACCGCCACCAAGCACAAAAACGAGGACTTTTTAAAGGAGCTTGACAAGGATAGAAGAGAAAAGGGCTGCGAGTATGCGGTTTTGGTATCTTTGCTTGAGGCCGACAGTGAGCTTTATAACACGGGAATTGTGGATATGTCACACAAATATCCTAAAATGTACGTTATAAGGCCTCAGTTCTTTATTCCTATGATTACACTTCTTCGCAATGCGGCCCTTTCCAGCTTAGAATACCGCAAGGAGCTAATAACTATTCGAAACCAAAATATTGACATATCACACTTCGAAGAGGATATGAACGATTTTAAGGAGAAGTTTGGACGGAACTACCGCCTCGCAAGCGAAAAATTCGCAAAAGCCATCGATGAAATCGACAAAACAATTGATCACCTTCAAAAAACAAAGGAAGCGCTTCTTTCCTCAGAAAACAATCTTCGCCTTGCCAATAACAAGGTTGAAGACCTTTCTATAAAAAAGCTTACTGCCCACAACCCCACAATGAAGGCAAAATTTGATGAGCTAAACAAAAACTAAAAATTTTAAACTCTTAAAAGCAGTACAGACAAGATTGTCTGTACTGCTTTTTTCTTTTCCCCTATGTTCTACCCATAAACTGTGCCGCATAGATTTTAATATAACCTAAAGGAGCGAAAAATGGACAAGGAATATCTGGTTAAAAGGTTTGACCGCCTTATAAATATTTTACCCGCCGAAACGGCAGAGCTTTTAAGGGAACTACCCTTTAATATTAAATGTGAAACCGAGGAGATACGGCTACGCACTAACCGACCGCTTTGTATTACCTTGGGCAAAGAGCAGTTATTTGTAGGGCGTGGCGGGGTGTTTGCTCGCCCTACGTCAAAATGCGAAATATTTTCGCATAAACTTATGGAGAGCACCTTTTTAAGGCTGTGCGGAGGTGCGGTATATTCCCATATAGAGGAGCTGTGTGAGGGTTATTTAATACTACCAGACGGACACAGAGCAGGCGTTTGCGGAACTACCATTTTAAAAGGGGGCCGTATATCCTCGCTAAAAGATATATCCTCCATAAATATACGAATTGCAAAATCCGTGCGCATTCCCTGCGCCTGCCTTTTAAAAAATTTGGTCGGCGGCATATTGGTTTGCGGTCCTCCCGCAAGCGGTAAAACCACCCTTTTAAGAGAACTTATTAAAAACCTTTCAAGCGGAACTGAGGACAAATATTTTAAGGTGGCCGTAATAGACGAAAGGGGTGAAATTGCTGCTATGCACTGCGGTGTGCCCACCATAGATTTGGGCCCCTGCGCCGACGTTATAACCTCCTGCCCAAAGGCAAAGGGCATGGAAATGGCGCTTCGTACCCTTTTCCCCGACGTTATAGCCTTCGATGAGCTTGGCAGTATGGAAGAGGTTAGGGGAGTAATTTCCTCTATGAATTCAGGGGTTAAAATTATAACCACTGCCCATATAGGAGCTCTTTCCGACCTTTACAAAAGGGAACAAACGAAAGCACTACTTGACAGCGGCGCTATAGAAAAGGTGGTTTTTTTGAACAGAAAAGAAGGTTTTAATTTTGAAAGTTACCGGTTAGATGATATGGGTGAACTTATAAATATAACTGAGCCCTCACCAAATATGCAAAATATAAAGGAGCTTTAATTATGCGGCTTTTAGGTATTTTAATACTGTCTTTGATACCCATAACCATAGGTATTTTAAAGTACCTCTCCCTCTCCAGAGAGTGCCGAATTTTAAGCGAATTTAAAAAACTTACTCATCTAACCGCCGGGCAAATGCGTTACTCCTTAAACGAACCTAGCGTTATTTTAGAATTTATAAAATCCTCCCCACAGTGCTCAAAAGAAATGGAAAAAATTATTGGCGTTATATTAGAAAAATCCGAATATAGCGAAATTTTTTCGTCGATAGAGGGCTTGGGAGATTGTGTGCTCCCAAAAAGATACGTGGGGGCAGTGAGCGATATGTTTTACTCCCTTGGGCGGAGTGATTTAGAGGGGCAGCTTTCAAATTTAGATTATTTTTCTGCTTTATTTACTGCCGAAGAGGAAAGAGCAAAAGAAAGGTTTCAAAAAAAGGGGCGGTTATATATTGG
Organism: Acutalibacteraceae bacterium; assembly: GCA_045630265.1. Taxonomy (GTDB): domain Bacteria; phylum Bacillota; class Clostridia; order Oscillospirales; family Acutalibacteraceae; genus UMGS1279. Next base: position 61,476 of record JAZQSV010000005.1, on the reverse strand, counting down.
GCTTGCTTTTTCTCTTTCTGCTCTGGTTTTTATTATTTTAATTTAAAGGGAGTAAGAAGAGGTACTAAAATGGACATTGATTTTATATTTAAAATTGCCGCCATTGGGATAATTGTATCGGTTTTAAACCAGCTGCTTATTCGTTCGGGGCGTGAGGACCAGGCAATGCTTACAACCCTTGCAGGCCTTGTGGTGGTGCTATTTATGGTGGTGGGAGTTATAGCCGACCTTTTTGAAACAATAAAAGAACTTTTTGGCTTAGGGTAGAATGATATGTTTAAGGTTGTTGCCTTCGCTATAATTACCCTGATTTTGGTACTTTTATTGAAACACCGTCTGCCTGAATATTCTATGCTTATCTTAGCGGCGGCGGGCGTAATTTTGACCCTTACGGTTTTAGGATGGGTATACTCACCCTTACAAACACTTTTTGAGAGCCTTTCCCGCTATAATCTTGACAGCGCCCTTTTTAAATATCTTTTAAAGGTTTTCGGCGTTTTGTATATAACAAAATTTGCCACCGAACTTTGTGAGGATTTTGGGCAAACCCTTTTGTCGGGAAAGATCGATTTTGCAGGAAGAGCTACAGTTTTTCTGCTTTCCCTACCCCTTATAAACTCTGTCTTTGATCTCGTTTCCGAAATGCTTTAAAAAATTTAGGATTTTGTTTTTATAGGAAGAAGAAATGAAGCCACTTAAACTGATTTTTGCATTAATAACCTTGATATGCCTTTTAATCACCCCTGTTTTGGCAGAGGATGCAAAAGACGTAAATCCGCAGTATGACATGCAGTTTGAGGCAAGCGGAGCGGAAGAGATTTTAAAGGCGCTTGACGAGGAAACGAAGGCCCTTTTGGACGAGCTTGGGTTGGACCTTAAAAATCCAAATTCCCTTAAAGCCTTTAGCTTTAAAAAGCTGTTTAAAACTTTATTTAATTGCATTGTCGACGGCTTTAAAGCGCCCCTTAAAACCTTTGTTGCGGTCTTGGGAATTATAGTTGTATTCTCCCTTTTAAGCTCCACCCTTTTAGAGGTGAGTGATACGGGCGGCAAAAGGATTTTTCTGACCCTTATGCTTATTACGGTTTTGCTTTCCCCGCTAGCCACGCTTATAGAAAGCACGGCAGAGCTGCTCAAAACTCTTTCGGCCTTTTTAACGGTGCTTATTCCCATTTTGGCCGGAATTTTATCTTCACTTGGTAAAATCCTAACTGCCGGCGGAATGACTGCTACCGTTTTGGCTGTTTGCCAGTTTATGTCATACTTTTTATCGGTTTTTCTTGTTCCCGCAGTGAGGGCTGCAACCTGTCTTGGCATTTGTGGAAATGTCGCCGATATTAAGGGGGTTTCCCGCCTTTGCGACACCCTTAAGAGCGCCGTTTTGTGGTGCTTTGGCACCGCTTCGGCAATTTTTCTTTCAATTTTAGGACTTGGGACCTCCCTTGCCCAAACCACCGACGGGGCACTTATTCGAACAACAAAATCTGTAGTAAGTGGTATTTTGCCGGTTATGGGTCCTCTTATTTCCGAAACACTTACTACCGCAGGAGGGTGCCTGAACATTTTAAAAACGGGTGTAGGAATTTACGGTATCGTTGCCCTTTTGGTAATTACTCTGCCCCTTCTTTGCACACTTCTTTGTTGGCGGGCTTCTATGCTTCTGCTTACCGCACTTTCAGAACTTTTTTTACTGGACGAAGCCACTGCTCTTTTTAAAAGCTTGGATTTTTGTCTGTCTATGCTTTCGGGTGCGCTGTTTTTCACCCTTTTAATATACATAATTTCGGTTGGAACAATTTTAAGGTAATGGTTATGAGAGATTTTGTTTTAAGTCTTTGCGCCGCCGCAATTTTAATAGCGGCCTTGCGCCTTTTGGCGCCAAACGGCAGATTTGAAAAAACGCTTCAGTACGCTATGGCTCTTTTTTTGATGCTGAGTATTATAAGCGCGGTTTTAAAGGTCGATTTTTCCTTGCCTGAATTTGAAGCCGAAAAGATAGAAACAACTGGTGAAAGTGAGCTAAATCTTGCTGTACTAAAAGGGGCGATAACAGAACTGCTCTTGGATTATGGCGTAGAGGTTCAGGAAATTTACTTTAATACGGATATTTTAAAGGACGGCGGCATAAGTATTACTAAAGTAACGGTTAAGACCGACCAAGCGGAAGATGCGCAAAAAATACGGGAAATTATAAAATCCCAAACGGGACTTTTGGCGGAGGTAGAATGACGGATTATTTTAAAAAGATAAAAGATGCTGTACTAAAAGATAAAAAAACAGCAGGAATTTTGGGGATTATCTTGGTTATTGCATTTTTCCTTATCTTCCTCTCGGACGGGGAAAAGGAAAAAATTGCTCCCACAATGTCTTCCTATTCCGACGGCGAGTACTGTGCAGAACTGGAAGATAAAATTAAAAACATCGTTACCGCAATAACGGGGGATAACGACTGCATTGTGGCAGTTACCCTTGAAACGGGCAGCGAATACGTCTATGCCGCCGAGCAAAAAACCGACACCGACCGCGAGGACGGGGGAGAAAAAACGGGAGCAAAGGAAAGTGAGAAGACCGAGAACGCCTACATAATAGTAAAATCAAAAAACGGCGGCGAAGAGCCGCTTGTAGTTACCGAGAAAAAGCCCACAATACGCGGAGTTGCCATTGTAAGCAGTGGGGTTGACAGTAAAAAGGAGGCGGGTATTTTAAATGCCGTATGCTCTGTTTTGGGAATTTCCTCCCGAAAAATAAGTATTACAAATAAATCTTAAAGGTTTAATTTTAAAGGGGTTTTTAATGTGAAAAAGAAAAAAATATTCGGTAAAAAACAAATAGTTATGGCGGGGCTTGTGGTCGCCCTTGCAGGTGCGGTATGGCTTAATATGGAATACTCTACCGACAAGGGTGGATTTTTAGGTGAGGACCCTACCTCCTCAGTTAAAAATTTAGGAGACACTCAGTACGTTATGAATGAAACTGAGGGGGAGAGCGTTAGCGCAAACGCTGAAAGCGATTATTTTACCACCGCCATAGCCGAAAGGGAGAGCGCAAGAAAAGAAACCCTTGCTCTGCTTAAAGAAACCGCCGAAAATATAAAAGCAGACGAATCGGCAAGAAAAAACGCCACTGACAAGATGGCCGAAATTGCCCTTAGAATAGAGAAAGAGGCAGCCATTGAAACCCTTGTTAAATCGAAGGGATTTGAAAAGGCGGTTGTTGTAATTGGTGATGCAGGTGTAACCGTTATAGTAAAGGGCGAACAACTGGTAAACAGTCAGACGCTGCAAATACAAGACGCCGTAACCTCCCAGATGGAAATTTCTTTAGAAAAAATTAAAATTGTTGCAATTAAATAGTTGTACTTTTTAAAAATTGTGTTATAATGATAATATATAATTTAGTAATATTTGTTATCAGGAGGCACAGTATGAACGATAATAATTTTGGCCTAGCTATAAATAATGACGTTATTGCCCGTATGGCAGAAATGGCCGCACTTGAAACCTCGGGTGTTGCCTCGATGGCTGTAAAGCCCACAACAGTAAAATCTCTAATCAACAAAAACGGTAGCACAAAGTCTGTTCTGGTTAGCACCGAACACGGCGTTATTAACGTTACCGCATACATTAAAATAAACGAAACCAAGAAGGTAAACGAGGTTGCCGAAAAGGTACAGTTTAGCATTAAAGAAAAACTTCAGGGTATGACCGGAAGCGCCGTAACCCGCGTAAACGTTGTTGTTGCCGACGTGGTTTTTGAGGACGAAAAGGAAGCTTAAAGTTTCTTAAAAGGTCCGCCTTAGCGCTTTGTACTAAAGGTTTTATACGTATTTTACGGACTGTTTTTTGCAGAACAGTCCGCTTTTTGTTAAAAGTTTAGGAGTGAACAAAATGAAAGAAAATTTAACAATGCTTATGGACCTTTACGAACTTACAATGGCAAATGGCCTTTTCTATTCCAAGGAAAAGGATACCGTTTGTTACTTTGATATGTTCTTCCGCCGTATCCCTGACGAAGGTGGATATGCCATTATGGCAGGTGTGGAGGGTCTTATTGATTACCTTAAAAACCTACACTTCAGTAAAGAGGACATAGAGTACCTGAGGGGGCTTAACCTTTTTGGCGAAGAGTTTTTAGACTATCTTGCTAACTTTAAATTTTCCTGCGACGTGTGGGCAGTACCTGAGGGTACCCCCATTTTCCCTAATGAGCCCATAGTTACCGTTCGCGGTCCCGCTTTGGAAGCATTTTTGATTGAAACAATGGTGCTTCTTACCATTAACCACCAATCCTTAATTGCCACCAAGTCAAACCGAATTGTCCGCGCAGCAAAAGGCCGGGCAGTACTTGAATTTGGCGCCCGCAGAGCCCACGGATATGATGCCGCCGTTTACGGCGCACGCTCGGCCGTTATTGGCGGTTGCGCAGGCACCTCTTGTGTGAAATCGGCTATGGACTATGGCTCCAAGGCTTCCGGCACCATGGCACACAGCTGGGTGCAAATGTTTGACAGTGAGTACGAGGCATTTAAGACCTATGCTCTTAAATATCCTAACAGTTGTTTGCTTTTGGTAGATACCTATAACGTTGTAAAATCGGGTATTCCTAATGCAATTAGGGTATTTGACGAAGTGCTTAAACCTATGGGCATCAGACCTATGGGTATTAGAATTGATAGCGGCGACATTACCTACCTTACCAAAAAGGTACGCAAAATGCTTGACGATGCAGGTTATCCAGACTGTAAAATCTGCGTTTCCAACTCCTTGGACGAATATCTTATTAAGGATATGCTAAATCAAGGTGCGCAGGTAGATTCCTTTGGTGTGGGCGAGCGCCTTATTACCGCATCCTCCGAGGCCGTTTTTGGCGGTGTGTACAAGCTTGTTGCCACCCAAAACGGCGCGGGAAATATTATCCCCAAAATTAAAGTTAGCGAAAATACCGCTAAAATCACCCTACCCTCCTTCAAAAAGGTATGGCGCCTTTTTGATAACGAAACTAATAAAGCCATTGCCGACGTTATTACCCTCCACCATGAGGTTATTGATGATACAAAACCCTATGAAATTTTCGACCCCGACCACACTTGGAAGCGTAAGGTTGTAGAGAACTTTACCGCCAAGCCACTGCTCGTTAAGATTTTTGAAAAAGGCGAGCAGGTTTACACTTCCCCCGATTTAAAGGAAATTTCAAGCTACTGCCGCGAGCAGGTTGATACACTTTGGGACGAGGTTAAGCGTTTCGAAAAACCACATAAATACTACGTTGACCTTTCCCAGCAGCTTTGGGAAGAGCGTCTTTCGCTTCTTAAAAAGCATTCTTACAAATAGGGTTTAACTTACATCACTTAATACTTAAAGGAGCTATACTTATGGGCAAAATCGGCTTTGATAACGACAAATACATAAAACTTCAATCGCAAAAAATTCTTGATAGAATTGCGCAGTTTGGCGGCAAGCTATATATGGAATTTGGCGGCAAGCTTTTTGACGACCACCATGCCGCCCGAGTACTTCCCGGCTTTAAGCCCGACAGTAAGGTTAGAATGCTTGCCGAGCTTAAGGACCAGGCTGAGATTGTTATTGTAATAAATGCCGATGCTATTGAAACGAGTAAGCGCAGAGGGGACCTTGGTATTACATACGATATGGAAACCTTGCGCCTTATAGATGCCTTTAGGGGAATTGGCCTTTTTGTTGGCAGTGTTGTTATTACCTGCTATAGTGGACAGCCCGCCGCCGATAAATTTGAAAAACGCCTTGCCAACCTTGGTGTTAAGTGCTATAAGCACTACCCTATTGCCGATTATCCTGCAAACATCCCCCTTATAGTTAGCGAAGAGGGCTTTGGCAGAAACGATTTTATTGAAACAAAGCGTTCCTTGGTTGTTGTTACCGCCCCCGGTCCCGGCAGCGGCAAAATGGCCGTTTGCCTTTCTCAGCTTTATCATGAAAACAAGCGTGGCGTAAAGGCGGGATATGCTAAATTTGAAACCTTTCCCATTTGGAACGTTCCGCTGAAATCCCCAATAAATTTGGCCTACGAGGCGGCCACCGCAGACCTCAATGACGTTAATATGCTTGACTTTTATCACCTTGAGGCCTACGGCGAAACAACTGTAAACTATAACCGAGATATTGAAATTTTCCCCGTACTTAATGCTATGATGGAGCGTATTATGGGCAAATCACCTTATAAGAGCCCCACGGATATGGGGGTTAATATGGCGGGATACTGCATTTTTGACAAGGAAGCGGTAGAAACTGCCTCCAAACAAGAAATACTTCGCCGCTACTACGCCGCTCGTTGCAACGTTTTGCAGGGCACCTCTGAGCCGAGCGAGGTCTCGAAGCTTGAACTACTTACAAGTCAGCTTGGCATCACCGCCGCAGACCGCCCCGTTATAAAGGCGGCGAACGACAAGGCCGAGCTTACAAATGCCCCCGCCGTAGCGCTGGAGCTTTCTGACGGCCGAATTATTACGGGAAAAACCTCTTCGCTTTTGGGCTCTTCAGCGGCCCTGCTTCTTAATGCCCTTAAGGCGCTTGCCGATATTCCCGATGAAACAGACCTTATTTCACGAGCGGTTATTGAACCTATTCAGGCCCTTAAAACTATCTATATGGGCAATCATAATCCCCGCCTACACACCGATGAGGTTTTAATTGCGCTTTCCATTTGCGGCGCAACAAGCGAGCTTGCCGAAAGAGCGGTGGAGCAGCTTTCCCTTTTAAAGGGTTGTGAAGCACACTCCTCGGTTGTTTTGTCTGCCGTTGACGAGGGTGTTTTCAGAAAACTTGGGGTAAACATTACCTACGAGCCCAAATATCAAACCAAAAAGCTTTATCACGGATAAAGGGAAAAACAAATAAAAGGAAAAACGGAGACGCTTCTAAGTGAAAGCTGTCTCCGTTTTAATTTTGTTTTTATTTGCTATTTCTTGTAACCAATAAAATAGTTGAGTTTCTCATACCTTTTCTTTGTTACGGTATGTAGGTTTACTATAGCGAGTCTGTCCCTTTGAGCCATTGCAATTGTATTTGCGGTGCCGCCCGGCTTGCCATTATAGTAGGTTATCATCATAGAAGAATATGCAACCATTCTGGCATTCCTTGCTATAAAGCAGTTCTTTACGTACTTTTCGTGATAATAATCTACATCATCGGCAGCGGAAAGCACAAAGTCGTACCTTTGTTTCCAATCAATCGGGAAGCGTTTAGCCTGGTTTACAAATGGTAAAACCATTATAAGCTTTATGTCGGGGAATTTTTCTTTTAAAAGCACAATGGTTTCGCCGCAAACAAGATCAAAGCCCATTGCGCCGCCACAAAGGAAATTTCTATACCCATTTTCATAAGCTTCAAGTATTGCGTTGGTAATGTCGTTTTCCAGTTTTATAAAATCTGCATTGTTTCTTTTAAGCGGGAAGGAGAACTTGTGGGGCCTATATCCCGAAAAGCAACAGGTTCTAAAACGGTCAAGCTGTAACATCTGCCCTTACACCTCTTATAAATTATCATACACATTCATTATATCTCTTTTATACTTAAAAATCAATATGCTGAGTGAAATTTTTTTGTTTACGCCGCTTTTTGCGGTTTTATTGCATTTTTTAAAAATTTATATTATAATATCTTTAGGAACTTAGCTCAATTAAAACATATCTTTGGAAGTGATTTTATGGACAGTATAGATTTAAAGCTTATTTCCCTGCTTCAAAAAAACGCAAGAATGCCACTTAAACAACTGGCAGAGCAGGTTTTTCTTTCCTCCCCAGCCACTGCTTCCCGCATAGAAAGGTTAGAGGCCGAGGGTATTATTAAGGGCTACAGCGCGGTGGTGGATAACAAAAAGCTTGGCTGCCCTATCATCGCATATATAAATTTGGAAATTCAGCCTGTACAAAAGCCGGAGTTTTACCCCTTTATAACAAAGCACCCCAACGTTTTGGAATGTAGCTGTGTTACGGGACATTACTCTATGCTTATTAAGGTGGCCTTTGATTCAACCGAAAGCTTAGACGGCTTTATTGGAAAGCTTCAGACCTTTGGCAACACCGAAACACAAATTGTTTTCTCCACCGCCTTAGAGCATAGGGGAGTAGACGTAGAAACATTTATAGAAAAATAATAGCCCTAACCTTTACTCCGCGCCGAACAATTTGTTCGGTGCTTTTTTTGTTCCCAATTTTTGGCATATATTTAATAATATAAGTATAATTTATAATTTAATACCTTGTGTAAAGAAAAGTTTTGTGTTAAAATAATTATGTATAATCAGTTTTTGGGAGGGATAAAAGGTGAGTGAGCTAATTTATTTAGACAGTAGTGCCACCACGATACCTTGTAAAGAAGCTATTGCAGCATTTTTAAAGTGTGCAGAAAACTGCTTTGGTAATCCCTCCTCTCTTTATTTTTTAGGGCTTGAAGCCGAAGATGTTATAACCGGTGCCAGAGGCATTATTGCAAACGAGCTTGACTGCCGCGAAGATGAAATTTATTTTACGTCAGGCGGTAGTGAAAGCAATAATACTGCCATTTTCGGTGCGGCAAGGCTTCTCTCGCGCAGGGGTAAACATATTGTTACAACCGCGGTTGAGCACCCTTCGGTTTTAGAACCCATGCGTGCCTTGGAAAAGCAGGGGTTTGAGGTTACCTACCTCACTCCCGACAAAAACGGCAGCATTTCAGTGGAAAGTATTAAAAACTCTGTTAGAAAAGATACTATTTTGGTGAGCGTTATGCTTGTTAATAACGAGGTGGGCGCACTTTTCCCCGTAGAAGAAATTAAAAATATAATTAAAGACGCAGGTTCCCCAGCGCTGCTTCACACCGACTGCGTGCAGGCCTTTGGAAAGATAGACGTAAAGGTTTGCGACCTGGCGGCCGATTTGGTTTCGATAAGCGCGCACAAAATACATGGCCTTAAAGGAGCAGGTGCACTCTTTGTTAAAAAAGGTATTGCGTTACCTCCCCTTATTTTGGGCGGCGGGCAGGAAAAAGGAATTCGCTCAGGCACCGAGGCAGTGCCCAATATTGCCGCCTTTGGCGCCGCTGTAGAGGCGCTTGGTAATAAAAAAGACGCCTTTAAAAAAGTCCAGGAACTTAATACTCAGTGCCGCGAAATGCTAAAAGACTTTGATAACATAGAAATAAATTCGCCCAACAGTGCACTTCCCTTTATACTTAACTTTTCCTTTATGGGCTACCGCTCCGAAATACTGCTTCACCATTTAGAAAGCTTTGGTATTTGTGTTTCAAGCGGAAGTGCTTGCAGTAAGGGCAAAAAAAGCGCAGTGCTTGGCAGTATGGGTCTGTCGGCCGGGCGTATTGACAGCGCACTGAGAATTAGCTTTTCAAGATATACTACTAAAGATGACATAACCGCTTTGTGTGAAGGGTTAAAATCGGCCCTTGCCCTAAAAAAAAGCGTTGGCAGGAGATAAAATGAAAGAAATTATACTTATTAAAAACGGTGAACTTGCCCTTAAAGGCCTTAACCGTATGACCTTTGAGGACGTTCTTATTAAAAACATAAAAGCCTCTCTTAAAAATTTGGGCGCTGTAGAAATCAAAAGGGCGCAATCAACAATAGTTATAACACCAAAAGACGATGATTTTCCTTTCCAAAAGGCACTTGCCAACATTGAAAAAGTGTTTGGTATTGCGGCCTTTTGCCGCGCCGCCGTGTGCGAAAAGGATATAGATAATATTTTAAAAACTGCGGTGGAATATTTAAAAGATCCCCTTTCCAAGGTTAAAACCTTTAAGGTTGAGGCAAAGCGTTCGGATAAAAAGTTCCCCCTTACCTCGCCCGAAATTTCTATGGCCCTTGGCGGTGAGCTACTTAAAAATTATTCTCACCTTTCGGTGGACGTTCACAATCCCGACCTTGTTGTTACCGTTGAAGTAAGGGACTTTGCCGCATACGTTCGCGCAGGCCAGCTTCACGGCGCAGGCGGTATGCCGGTTGGAACGGGAGGAAGAGCTTCTATACTTATTTCGGGAGGAATTGATAGTCCCGTTGCCGCTTGGATGATGGCAAAGCGTGGCATTAAGCTAAACGCAATACACTTTGCCAGCCCGCCCTACACAAGTCAAAGGGCAGAGCAAAAGGTTAAAAAGCTTCTCTCCAAGGTGGCAAAATATTCGGGAGCTATTCCCGTGGGGGTTGTGCCCTTTACCGAAATTCAAGAGGCAATTAAGGATAACTGCCCTGAAGAATATTTTACGCTTATTATGCGCCGTATGATGATGAGAATTAGCGAAATGCTAGCCAGAAAAAGCGGCAGTATGGCCCTTATTACGGGAGAAAGCGTTGGTCAGGTTGCGAGCCAGACCTTGCCCGCCTTGGTTACCACCGATGCGGTTGTAAATATCCCCGTTTTCCGACCTTTAATTGGAATGGATAAGGATGAAATCATTTTAATTTCAAGGAAGATTGATACCTTTGAAACCTCTATTGAGCCCTTTGAGGACTGCTGTACCGTATTTACTCCCAAGCATCCAAGAACCAACCCCAAGCTTGAGGCGGTAGAAAAGGCCGAGTCGGCGTTTGACTTTGAACCCATGCTTGAACGCGCCGTAGCCGGTACCGTTTTTGAAACAATAGAAGGGTAGGCAGAGTAACCCACCCCAAACTTTAAACTCTTTGAAAAAAGGATTTGTTATTTATGAATGCAGAAATTATTTGTGTTGGCACCGAGCTTTTGTTGGGCGATACCCTTAACACCAACTCGCAGTATATTGCCCGCCGTTTGGCCGAATGCGGCATTTCCCTTTACTCGCAGTCGGTAGTGGGCGATAACCGGGGTCGCCTTTTGGCTCAGCTAAAGGAATCGATGAACAGGTGCGATATTATTATTTTAAGCGGTGGTCTTGGCCCGACAGAAGACGACCTTACCAAAGAGGTGGTTGCCGAAGCGCTTCATCTTCCGCTTGAACTGCACACACGTTCCCTTGCCTTAATTGAGCAGTTTTTTGCCAAAACCGGCAGGGTAATGAGTGAAAATAACAAAAAACAGGCCCTTACCATAAGGGGCGCAAGAGTTTTGGAAAATAGATTTGGCACCGCTCCGGGTTATATTGTGGAAAACTCTAAAAATAAATTCATTCTGCTTCCCGGCCCACCGAAAGAGCTTGTTCCTATGTTTGAGGAGTACGTTCTGCCATTTTTAAAATCCCTTTCCGATGAGGTTATTTATTCCGAAAGCGTCAGAGTTTTCGGAATTGGTGAATCCTTGGTTGCAACACAGTGCGGTGAGCTTTTGCATAGCCAAAATCCCACCGTTTCTACCTATGCCCATTCAGGAGAGGTGCAAATAAGGGTAACAGCAAAGGCAGAGAGCGAATCTGCAGCAAAAACTGTGGTTAAGCCCTTTGTAGAAAAGCTTATTAAACAGTTTGGTACAAACGTATATACTATAACCGACGAAACCCTGCAAGAAAAGGTTGTGGCGCTTTTATCCCGTCAGGGTAGGAAAATCGGTGTGGCCGAATCTTGCACTGCAGGTATGCTTTCCAGCCGTTTAACCGAGGTGCCCGGCTCTTCCTTGGTTTTTGATATGGGAGTTAGCGCCTACGCAAACCACATTAAGGTTAACACCCTTGGCGTTTCAGAAAAGGTAATTGAAAAAGAAGGTGCCGTATCAAGTGAGGTTGCGGCACAAATGGCGGTTGGCATCCGCGAGGTTAGTAAGGCCGACGTTGGTGTTGGTATTACGGGAGTTGCAGGTCCCGGACAAAGCGAAGGCAAGCCCGCAGGCCTTGTTTACATTGCAATTAGTGACGGTAGTAAGGTATACGTTAGAAAAATTATGTGCCGTGGCATGGATAGGGACAACACCCGAATTATGGCAACCTCTACGGCTCTTGATATGGTGCGCCGCTACCTTGAAAATGCTGAGGATTTGCTTTCCTTTGGCACCTATCTTGGCGACCCCATAAATTTAATGGAGGGATATTATCTCCCTGAAGCCGCACCCCTTTCATTAGAGGGAAGGATTCCCGAAAAATTCAGAGAGCTTCAGAAAAAACTTTCCTTTGGTGATGAGGAAATGCTTCGCCTCATTGCACTTATGGAAAATGACGAGTTTCCCCTTTCATCAGACCAAAAGGACCTTGACTCTGAATTTGATTTTGATGAGTCGCCCAAAAAGGAAAGGTATGAAGAAACCTTGGAGGAAACTGCTGTGTCTACCGAGGTAGAGGATTCCACCGCCCAAATTTCCCTTTTTGATACAGAGGTGGCCCCTGCACTTGCAGAGCAAGACGAAGATAACGCCACCGCCACCGCAAAGGAACCTACGAATGATATATCCCTGCTTTTTGCAAACGACCTTGCCATAATGGGTGGCGAAACACATATTTTCCGCAGCGAGAAAAAGCGCAATCTACAAAAAAATAAACGTAATACCAAACCTGCAAAGCCCGAAAAGATTAAAAAGGAAAAAGCTAAACAAAATAGGTCGGTTTCTGACAAGGAGGTTAAAAAATCTGCATTTTTTGCGCTTTTCCCAAATAAAAAAGATTCGCGCGCTGAGAAGGTTAGAAAAACCGCTTTCCTTGCTTCATTCCTTGTTCTGGTTTGCTCGGTTGTTTTCCTTATTTCCTATATCTCTACAGGAACAAAGGTGGAAAATATTTATAACGACCTTTCGGCCGTTTACCACGCGGCTGATACCGCAAAGGGTGAAACAAGGGATGCCGATGGACACCTTTTGGCATTTAGTGAGCTTAAAGCCCAAAATCCCGACATTAAGGGCTGGATTAAAATTGACGACACTAAAATAGACTACCCTGTTTATCAGACCGACAATAACGATTTTTATCTAAACCACGATATGAACAAAGAGCGCAACCGCTATGGTGCACTCTATCTTGATATGGTTTCTCAAATTGGCTCTTCCAGAAATGGTCGTAACATTGTAATTTACGGACATAGTATGAGAGATGGCTCTATGTTTGGTCAGCTTAAAAAATACCTTGATTATTCCTTCTACAAAGAGCACCCCACCTTTGATTTTAACACCATTTACAATAAGGCAACATATAAGGTGTTTGCGGTATTTATTACCAACTCGCTTCCCGAAAGTGATAACGGACAGGTTTTTGAATATAGACAATCCGCATTTAAAAACGAAGCCGAGTTTGTAAACTTTGTAAGCGAACTTAGAAAACGTAGTGTTATTACTACCAATATTGACGTTCATTTCGATGATGAAATCCTTACCCTTTCAACCTGCGCTTATGATTTTAAAGACGCAAAGCTTGTTGTTATGGCAAGAAAGGTAAGAAGTGAGGATGACTACTATACACCTATTGTAGCTTCGGTTAACCCTGCGCCGCATTATCCTGCGGCTTGGTACGAGAAAAAGGGTCAGCAAAACCCCAATGAAACTCCTGGCGGCACCGAGTCGGATATTTCTCCCACTCCCGACGTTCCGTTAGATATCCCAACCGACATCGAGACCTCTTCCAATATATACGACCACATTGGCGCACCCGAAAACACCACATCGGCTTCCGGCACAGGCGGTGGTGCTACACTTGTAACTCCCACACCGAACAGTCCGTCCGACGGAGAAGAGACTACTACGCCACCCACCGGCGAAACCTCTTCCGATAGCGGCACCACACCTCCCGCGGCAGAAACTCCTTCTGAAGGAGAGGGCACTACTCCTCCCGCTGCCGAAACACCCTCTGAGGGTACAACCTCCTCCGGTGGCGAAGGAACAACTCCCCCCGCAGGGGAAGGTACTACCGAAGGCGCCGAAAACACCACTACTTCTGGTGAAGCAACATCTCCCGCAGAACAGGGCTCTACCCCTGCGCCTTGATTAGGACAAAATAGCATAAAAATTTTGTTGTTTCGACAACCTTTACGAAAGGCGGTTTTACAATGGTTCCTGATTTAACCCTTGAGGTTATATACCTAAACGGCACAACAGATTTTAAAATGGAATTTGATATTTGCGGCTGTGCCAATATCAGGTTTTTAAGCCATATAACCCACTCAAGAGCGCAGTTTCTTGCCGCTCTTAGCAAGGGTGTTGTCAGAAGCCGCGTTATTATAGTGGTAGGAAGTTTTAATCCGTTAGATGCTGACTACCTGCCCTCAATTATCTCTAAGGCCACCGGCTTTGTGGAAAAAACGGTGGATACAACCGCTTATAATATGCCCCTTGACACCGAATATGCCCTGCCCGAAAGAGCAATTCCTTTAATAACAAAGGGCGGTGTTTTGGGCGGTTGTGTACTAGAAAATAACGACCAGTCCATTATAATGCTAACCGCCGACAGGGATATCAGGCACGAGCTTTTATCCTTCCTTGTTTGCCCCTACCTTAAAATGCTTGTGGGCAAGGTGCCCACCGCACAGGAAATAAATGAAACAAACACAAATAAGATAGAAACCAAAAGCATTACCGCAAAGGAGCTTGCCGAACAAAAGCCAAAAGAGCAAAATACTTCAGAGCCAAAAATGGCCGAGCAGGTAAATGAAGCACCAATCTCTACCGAAAGCTCCGAGGAAGACGCTAACTCCTCTATTGTGCTTAAAACAGGCAAAAACGGTGAGGGCTTTGTGGTTTTAGAACAACCTGAAAACTATGAGGAAAATAAGCTCCCCCTTGACTATATAGTAGAAAATGAAGAAAGGCCCCACAAAAAGCCACGCAAGGCACTTAAAAGCATTGTTGCCGTTTTACTTGTACTTTTGGTTTTACTTTCAGCATTTTTCGGATATAAATTTGTTTACCAGCCCATGCATTACCAAAGGGTTCTTACCGAAATTACCTCCCTTTACGGTAGAAGTTGGGATAAGCTTCCCGAAAATATGAACTACAAATTCGGTATGCTTTATAAAACCAACGACGACGTGGTGGGTTGGCTAAGTATTCCCGAAACAAATATTAGTTTCCCCGTTGTTTCTTCTAAAGGCAAGCCCGATAATTTCTATAAAAATCATCTCTTTGAGGGGACCATAAGTACCATTGGCACCCCCTATACCCACTGCGAAATTGAAGAGGATACATATTCAAGAAACGTTATAATTTACGGTAAGGGCGACGGCGAAAATTCGGCATTTTCCGACCTTAAATCCTTTTTAAGTGAAGAAAAGTATAAAAACTCCCTCGTTTTTACCTTCGATACCCTCTTTCTTGAACAGCGCTTTAAAATTGTTGCTGTTTACTCTGAGACGAATAGCAAAAAGCCGGATTTTGAGACCGCCTTTTTTGACGATACCGCCTTTTTAAACTACGTTGAAAAGGTAAAAGAAAAATCGCAAATAACTACAAATATTGACGTTACCTCCTCGGACGAGCTTGTAACGGTAGTAGGCGAGGAAAAAGGTTCTAGAACAGTAATTGTAGGTCGCAAGGTGCGCACAGGTGAAATGCCCATGGTGGATTTGGACTCAAATCCGACCATAGAGTTGCCCAATCCTTCCGACACTTCATCTACCGAAAGTTCCCCCTTGCAGGAGATTGTTGACACCTCCTCAAATCCGATTCCGTCCGAGCCCACAAGCAGTAAAGCGCCGCAAAATACCGACCGCTTTGAGCAAGAGGCACCAACCTCCTCCTACGTTGAGATTACCCCGACTCCTGCTCCCACTATTCCAAATGTTGACGGCACGGCACCAAGCGTTCCGCCGCTTGAAACCTTAAATCTGCCCACTCTTACCATTAAAAACACTTTGACGGGTGATACTCTTTCGCTCCCCGCAAATGAAGCGGTTGCTATGGTTGTTGAGGCGGAAATGGGCTCACACTTCCACGAGGAAGCCCTTAAGGCCCAGGCTGTTGCGGCATACTCCTGGCTTCTTGCCAACGGCGCCGCTTCGGGCAGCGTTCCAAGCGCACCCATGAAAACTGCGGGCGCAAGAGCGGTTTCGGCCGCTAACAGCGTAGCGGGTGTTGTAGCCCTTTATGAGGGCAAGGTTATTCAAACCTACTATTTCCCGATTTCGGCAGGAAAAACGGCTGACAGTTCAAGCATTTGGTCGGCTCAACTGCCCTATTTAAAAAGCGTTGACTCCTCGGTTGATAAAAACGCCGACAAGTTCCAGACCATTAAAACCTATTCCGCATCCGAACTGGCGGCAAGGGTAAAGGCGGCCATGGGTGTTGACCTTACAAAAATTGCCGACAAGTCCCGCTGGTTTAGCTGCACCTATGACTCAAGCGGCGTCTACGTTAAAACAATTAACATTGGCGGGGCAGAGAAAAAGGGCACCTATATGCGTACAAATATTTTAAATTACGAAATACGCTCCAGCGCTTATACCATTTCCTACAACAAAATCGACGATAAATTTACCTTGGTTGTTAAGGGATACGGGCACGGCGTAGGCATGAGTCAGGTTGGTGCAAACTATTATGCGCAAAACGGACTTACCTACGTGCAAATTCTAAAGCACTACTATACAGGTATTGAATTAGGTATTTATACTAATTAAGTAAAAGGCAAAAATAAGCACCGCAGAAAAATCTGCGGTGCTTTATTGTTTTAATATTTTATTCTAAATAAGCTCTTCTATTTGTTTTTTTGCGTCCCTTGTCATTTCCTCTAGGAGAATTAAAAGGGCCTGGACTTCCCCCTTTTCCACAAGGAGGTTTGAAACCTTAATTTTAAAGGTTTCATTTTTGCCAAGGGCCAGACTGTAAATTTTCTCCGCCTCCTCAGCGCTTAAATCTTCGCATCTTGTATAAACCCCCGCAACCACTCTGGTAACCTCAGAAATGGCGGCGGCACCCTTTTCCATAAGTATTTTTCTATCTTCGGCGGTTATTTCGCTGCTTTTTTCCTCTTTACTGTCGGTCTCTAATACGGTTTGACCGTTCTCTTCCGGTTCGGCTTTAACCTCTTCTGCTAAATTGGGTGTTTCGCTTGTTCCTTCTTTTTTCTCCAAAATATCCATCTTTTTGGGAGAGTTTGCCAAAATATGAATTTTTTCGTCCTTTTCCTTTATTTCAAGCAAAAGTTCGCTTATTTTTGACATAAG
Organism: Acutalibacteraceae bacterium; assembly: GCA_045630265.1. Taxonomy (GTDB): domain Bacteria; phylum Bacillota; class Clostridia; order Oscillospirales; family Acutalibacteraceae; genus UMGS1279. Next base: position 44,469 of record JAZQSV010000005.1, on the reverse strand, counting down.
CTTTTCGTTTTCTTTAGACAAATCTTTACATTTTACCTTTTCTTCCTCAAGCTTAATTTTAAGTGTTTCATTTTCTATTTGTTTTCTTTCGGTTTCTGCAAACAGGTTTGCATTCTCCGCTAAAATCAACTTTTTTCTCAAGACAAACACTTCTCCTTTAGTTTATGTTTTCTTTTCTGTTTTGCTCTGCCCATTTTATAAGGGCGCTTTTTTCGTTTTCCGCTTCTCCCGACATTACCGCAAAAAGCAAGGTGTTTAATGTTTCGCCCACCGCCTTTTCCTTAAAGCCTAAGGGTAAAAGGTCATTGCCGCTTGCCGCTAAATCCTTAATGCGATAACATTCTCTCTTTTCTATTATTTTAAAGATCTTTGAAAGCAACGTTTCGGCTTTGGCATTGCTTAAATTTCCCACCGCTTTATGCAAAAGTATAATTTTAACGGTGTTTTCTTTTTCGTACCTGTTTAAAAGTAGCTTCAGATCGTAACTGTTTTCAGGTAGGCCGTCATAAAAGCCCTGAAGCACGAAAAAGGCGTCTTTTTGTGTTTTTCTGTCGCTTTTAAGATATAAAAGTAATTCTTTGGAAAATTCTGCCGATTTTCCAAGCGCCACCACAAAACAGCAAATGCGAAGAACAACGTCCTTTTCGGAGTTGTCAACGGCGGAAAAATCTATTTTTTTATCCTTAGCCGTCATGAACGGTTCTATGCCGTTTGAAAGCGCAGGAAGATATTTTTCAAGCACCGCGCCTGCGAAATCTCCAAGCAGGGTTTTCTTAAATTCTGTATAAATTCTTTCCCTTGAAACGCTTTTTATTTGCTCTGCTAGGGCGAAAATTGCTTCGCTTGTTTTTTCTTCAATGCTAAACCCCAAGGTAGCGGAAAACCTTATAGCCCTTAAAATGCGAAGCGCATCCTCATTAAACCTTTTATATGGGTCGCCCACCGCCTTTAGGAGTTGGCTTTCCAGGTCGCAAAGTCCTCCAAAAAGGTCGGTATAACCCTTCTTCGGATGATAGCAAAGCGCGTTTATTGTAAAATCGCGGCGAGCCAAATCTTCCTTCAAATCAGACGAAAAGGAAACGCTGTCAGGATGGCGATTATCGGTATATTCTCCGTCTTTTCTGTATGTAGTAATCTCAATAGGTCCGCTTTCGGTAACCACCGTTACTGTGCCGTGCTTTTCGCCCGTAAGGACAACCTTAAAATCTTTAAAAAGAGAAACTATTTCATCGGGCGTGGCGGCGGTTGTAATATCAAAATCATCACTTTTTTTAAAAAGCAAACTATCCCTTACTGCACCGCCCACAAAAAATGCCTCTACTCCCGCAGCGTCGAAAATATCCATTACTTGTTTTGCGCCATCGGTAAGAAAAATGGGGGCATTTTTATTCAAAGCACTTTTTTCATTCACTTTTAAAGCGGCCCCCTTTTTTATATTCTTTCTTACCATTATATCACAAAGAATATTGCCCGTCAATTACTCTTAAGAGTCTGTTCTTTTGCCTGTTTTTCTGATTTTTTAGTTTTATCATCCCTTTTAAAAAGCTGCCAAAGTCCAAACAAAAGCACAAAGCCACCAAAAATTTTGGAAAGCAAAGTAGTATCCATTTTGTTTGCTATAAATCCCGCGAACAATGTAGTTGGAAGTCCACCCAAAATAAAGGGGAGAATTTTTTTATACTCTATTTGCCTTTTAGCCGCGTAAATAACCACCGCTAAAAGGGCTATTGGAATAAAAAATATAAGATTTGTGCCTTGCGCGGCAAGCTGCTCCATCTTTAAAAAAATAGTTAAATAAAGTATTAGTACACCACCGCCGCCAAGACCCATGGCGCCTATTACCCCCGACAAAAAGGATGCGAGAAAAAGTACTAAAACCTCACTCAAAACACTAACCTCCATCCCGCCCAAATCATAAACAAAGCAAAAATGCGCCTTATAACCTTAACAGGGAGTTTGTTTATTAAAAAACTGCCAACAATAGCGCCAATTAGTCCTCCGGGAACATATTTCAGTGCATCTGCAGGGGCAACATTCCCCCTTAAAATGTAAAGTGTGGCACTTAAAAAGGTTATGGGCAGTATTATCGCCACCGCATTTTTGTGGGCTTTTTTTCTTTCAAAACCCTCTTTTATAAGCAGCGGAACTAACACCACGCCGCCGCCTGCGCCGAAAAGTCCGTTAAGGCACCCTGCCACCGTGCCGTACAAAAATCTCCGTGCAAAATTACCTGCTTTTTTCAAAAAAACACCTCTTTTTTAAAATTAGGTATAGTATTTCCAAAAAATTCGGTGTATAATTAAAGTAGGGTAAAATTTTGCCCCCTTTTGTAAAAATGGCAACTTTGCCTTACCTTATTTATATTGGAATGATTTTATGAATATTTACGTAACCTGTGAGCAGGTTGGTTTGGAAGGGTACTGGATGTCGGATATTCTTGTGGGTATCGACAAAGAGGCCCAAAAGAAAAACCTTACTGTTTTAGATTATAATGGCGGACGGCTTGAAACGAGCGAAGAATTTCCAAGGCGGCTTGTTTTGGCGGTTGGCTATTCATCGCAGTGGATGGAAAGCACCTGTATCCGCCTAAAATCAAAGGGAATTGAGCCAATTTTAGTTAATGCCGCCCCCGATAAAGATGCCGAAATGCTTGGTGCTGCAGGTAGCGTTTCTTTTGCAATTAAAAAATCAATGTATAGCATTGTTAACTGCCTGGTAGGCGCCCGAAGGCACAAAATTGCCCTTTTCGGCGGTAATGAGGAAACACATTCAGACAACGTAAAGGCAGAGGAGTTTTTGGGTGTTACAAGGTATTTTGGTCTTAACACCACCGTTAACGACGTTTATAAAGATACCTCTCTTTTAGACTGTGCAAAAACGTTGGAACTTAGCTTACACCGCTATAATGCCGTGGTTTGTACAAGCGATACCGCCGCCATTTATCTTTTAAAGTGGCTTGAAGAGCGCGAAGTTAAGGTGCCCGAGGATATTTACATAATCGGTTTTGGCAGTTCCTCTGCCGCCGAGTGTATAACTCCATCCATAACAACGGTAGACAGCGACTTTTCTCTACTTGGAAAGCAGGCCGTAAAGCTACACCAGTTTTTGCAAAAAAATACTGACATTAAGGGCTCATCCGTTTCGGTGGAGTGCCCCATTATTGAAAGGCAGTCTACCGGCTCGCTGAAATTTAAAAAAATGCACCATCAAAGCCGCCACGACGGAAGCATGCCCCTTTACGACACCGATAACGACGTGCTTATGATACTGCAAACGGAAGAGCTTCTTCGTATGTGGGACGATATTGACCGCCGCATTATGCGGGGCCTTTTAAAGGGTGAAACCACCGCCCAAACGGCGGATGATTTGTTTATTTCGGTCAGTACTGTTAAATACCGTATTAAGAAAATGCTTACAACCGCAAATTTACAAAGCAAGGACGAGCTTGTTAAAATAATTAAAAAATATAATGTACTATAATTAAACTTTTGGAGGATTTTATGGAAAAGCTTATCGAAAGAATAAATAACACAGGCGTTGTTCCGGTTATTAAAATTGATAACGCAGACGACGCTATCCCCCTTGCCAAGGCACTTATGCGCGGCGGTCTTCCCTGCGCAGAAATTACCTTCCGCACAGATGCGGCGGCCGAGTCAATTCGCCGTATTAGTAAAGAATTTCCCGACTTTTTTGTAGGAGCAGGTACGGTCCTTACCAAAGAGCAGGCCGATGCCGCCATGGATGCAGGCGCAGCATTTATTGTAAGCCCGGGGCTTAACCCTGAAGTTGTAAAGCACTGTATAGATAAGGGTTATCCCATAATACCCGGCGTCTGTACGCCAACCGAGGTTGAACTTGCCCTTTCCTTTGGCCTTACCTACCTCAAATTTTTCCCTGCCGAGGCAGCTGGCGGCACCAAAATGATTAAGGCAATGTCTGCTCCCTATACAAAGGTGCGCTTTATGCCTACCGGTGGCGTTAGTCCTAAAAATCTTGCCGATTACCTTTCCATAAAGGCAGTTTACGCATGCGGCGGTAGCTGGATGGTGCCAGCGGACAAGCTTACTACGGGAGAATTTGACGAAATTGAAAAGCTCACAAAAGAGGCAGTAGAACTTTTAAAGGAGATTAGAGGATAATGAAAAGAGTTGTAACATTTGGTGAAATTATGTTGCGCCTTGCCCCTAACGGATATTTAAGGTTTTTCCAAAACGACCAGATGCAGGCCACCTTTGGCGGTGGCGAAGCAAACGTTGCGGTAAGTCTTGCTAACTACGGGCTTGACAGCGCATACGTTACAAAGCTACCCGCCCACGCAATAGGTCAGGCAGCAATAGATAGTCTTCGCTACTTTGGCGTTGATACAAAAAACATCGTCAGAGGCGGCGAAAGGGTAGGTATTTACTACCTTGAAAAAGGTGCTTCTCAGCGTGGCTCGGTTTGTATTTATGACCGCGCACATTCCTCCATTAGTGAGGCAAGGGCTGCAGATTTTGACTGGGACACTATTTTTGAAGGTGCCGACTGGTTCCATTTTACCGGCATCACCCCCGCTCTTGGGGCAAACGTTGTAGAAATTTGCAAGGAGGCCTGTAAGGCGGCTAAAGCAAAAGGAGTTAAAATTTCCTGCGACCTTAACTACCGCGGTAAGCTCTGGACAAGAGACGAGGCACGCGCCGCTATGAGCGAACTTTGCAAATACGTTGACGTTTGCATTTCCAACGAGGAAGATGCAAAAGACGTTTTTGGAATTGAAGCCGAAAATACCGATATTTACGGCGGAAAGCTTAACCACGAAGGTTATAAGAGCGTTGCCAAGCAGCTTGCAGATAAATTTGGCTTTGAAAAGGTTGCAATTACGCTTCGTACCTCCATTTCTGCCAGCGATAACGACTGGGCAGGTATGCTCTACGACGGTGAGGATTACTACTTCTCCAAATCCTACCACCTTCACATTGTTGACCGCGTAGGCGGAGGCGACTCCTTTGGAGGCGGACTTATTTACGCTTTGCTTTCGGGCAAATCTTCTGCCGACGCTATACAGTTTGCTGTTGCCGCATCGGCACTTAAGCATTCCGTTGAGGGCGACTACAACCGCGTATCTGTTAAAGAGGTTGAAAAGCTTGCGGGTGGCGACGGCTCCGGACGAGTTCAGCGATAAAACGCAAAATCACCCATAAAAATAGAATAAAAATCACCAACCGAGTAACAATAAGGTTGGTGATTTTTTTATGATTAAAGCAATTATTCGCACGTTTATAATGTACGTTTTTGTGATTTTAGGAGTACGGCTGATGGGCAAGCGTCAGCTTGGGGATATGCAACCCTCCGAACTTGTTATCACCCTACTTATTTCAGAAATAGCCGCAATTCCATTACAAGATTTCGACCAACCCATCTCCCTGGGAATAATCGCAATTTTTGTGCTTGTTTGCCTTGAAATTCTGGCCTCCGTTTTAATTATGAAAAGCTTAAAGGCAAAACGGATTTTGCTTGGAAAGTCGATGCCGGTTATTAAGGGCGGGCGAATAGACCAAAAGGCGCTTAAAAGTGTCAGAATGACAGTTTTCGACCTTGCCGAAATGCTTAGAATGCAGGGTGTGTTTTCCTTTAAAGAGGTTGAAACAGCTATTTTAGAAATAAACGGTAGCCTTAGCGTTTGCAAAAAAGCCTGTGAAAGCCCACCAACTGCAGATGATTTGGAGATAAAGGTAGAAAACGAAGGTGTGTCGTTACCCATTATAAGCGACGGCAAAATGATAGAGAGCTCACTTACCTTTTTCGGCAAGGACAAAAGGTGGCTTTGCTCCTATTTAGAAAAAAGCAAATTAAAGCTGGATGAGGTTTTTGTTATGACCCTAAATAAAAAAGGTGAAATAATAACGGTTAAAAAGGAGCTTTTGGTATGAGACGGCTTATAGCCGCCGTTATAATTGCGGTAAGCATTGCCCTTGCCGCTTTTTTTAGCAGCAGGTGGGTGGCGGCCACCGAAAAAGAGGTTAAAAAAAGGTGCGAGGAAATAATCCTGGCACCTGAAAAGGAGAAAATCGATGATTTTGAAAGCTTTTGGGAAAAGCGCTCCTATCCGCTTTTTTTGTTTGTAAACAGGGATAGTTTGGAAAGCATTGGAAAGGCCGCAGCAAAAATGAGTTCGGCGGGGGAAAACAATGACAAGGAAGAAATTTTAGAGTCGGCCGAGGAAATAAAATTTATTATAAACCACATTGCCGAGCAGGAAAAACTATCGCTTCAGTCATTTTTCTGACTAAGCGGGGTTTGTTCTTTTACCCCTTGGTTATCCTTCATAAGGGGATTCCAGTTTCCCTTAAAATAGTACACAAGAAAAAGGGTAAAGAGCAAAAGGTTATGAAGGATCATACTGCCCCACGCAAAGGTAAGACCAAAACGTAAAATACTTACAAAAATAAAGGTGCCTACAATTCTTACTCCCCACATTCCCATTATATTGAAAATAAAGGGAATCTTTGTTTCACCAACGCCTTGGAGTATGCCCTCTATTATAATTGAAACACCGTAAAAGGGCTCGGTAAAGGCAACCCACCTCAGCACCCTGGTGCCAAGGTCTATAACCGCGGGGTCAGACGAGAAAAAGCCCACCATTTTTGGTGCAATAGCAAATAAAACTGCACCACTTAGGGTCATAAGAATCAGCTCTACTATGTTTATAATGCGGCCTATGTCCTTCATTTTTTGGTTATCCCTTGCTCCAAGACAGTTGCCCGACAAGGTAGCGGCCGCCGTTTGCATTCCATAGGCGGGTATATAAAAAGCCGACTCTACCGTATTTGCAACTGTGTGTGCTGCGGTGGAAATTTCGCCCAAAGAATTTATCATAGAGGCGAAAACAACGTAGCCGAAGGAGGTGGCAAATCTTTGAAGCATATTAGGCAAAGAAATTTTAAGGCAGGGCTTTAAATAAAGAAAATCTGCCTTAAATTTTTCGGCCTTAGGGGAGATTTTGGGGTGTCTTAAAAGACAAACAGTTATAAGCACACCGCCCACAAAAATGCTTACTGCACTTGCGGCCGCGGCACCGACAACACCAAGACCCGCGCCAAAGATTTTAAAGGATAAACCAAAAATTGTAATGCTTCGGGTTTTATATATAAGGAAAAAGTTTAGTATAACATTAAGCGCGTTTACCAAAATTCCTATTTTCATTGGGGTCTTACTGTCCCCCGCCGCACGTAGCATTGTGCCGAAAATAATGGTTGCGGCCTTAAATAAAAGGGGTAAATATAAAATAAAGAAATACTGCGACGTTAGATTTTTTATGCCCTCGTCTACCTGCATTAAAATGGGAATAACGGGGCTAATCGCCAAAGTAATAGCGGTAAACGCTACGCCTACTATCAAAGTTACTATTACACCCTGCATGGTGTATTTTTTTGCACTTGCTTCGTTCCCCGCACCAAGAGAGCGGGAAATTAGCGCCAAAAAGCCAATTGAAAGGGCCGAAAGGGTGGAACCGATAAGCCAGTTTACGGTAGTGGTTGCTCCTGCGGCGGCGGTGGCGGCGGTGCCAAGAGTTCCCACCATAAAAATATCCACATACTGCACCGCAGTTTGCATTAACTGTTCAAACATTGTGGGAAGCGCCAAAGATAAAATCACCCCTAAAAGCTTTAGGTTGTTTTTTCTTTTTTCCTTCACCTTTACTGCTAGCATTTTTACCCTTTCACCTGCCTTTGTTTTGCTTTTTAACTATTATAAATAAATTTTGTGTTTTTGTAAAGACAAAATAATAAAGAATAACCTCTTCTTTTTCTTTCGTCCTTTTTCGGCAATTGACACCACATTTTTTATGTGATATAATAATAGTGTGTATGCACCTTAGAATAAATATATTTATTCTAAATGCAAAACCGCAAGTTTTATCTTTTAAAAAGGTTGCGATATTATGTCTGAAAGGGTTAAAAAGGTTGTCTTTTTAGTGCTGCATCTTGGATACGGCGGTACTGAGCGCGCCGTTATTTCTGAAGCCAATCTGCTTTCCGACTTTTGCGACGTTGAAATTATAAGCGCTTACAAACTTTTAAAGGTTCCTGCCTTTAAGGTAAACAGCAAGGTGAAAATCACCTATCTTACTGAAGGTGTTTCTCCAAACAAACAACAAATCAAAGATGCAATTAAGACCCTACGCCCGTGGTGGCTTTTAAAAGAGCTTGTTAAAAGCGCTAAAATACTATATCTTCGCACCGCGCTTATGAAAAAGGCGGTTAAGAATTTAGATGCCGATATTGTCATTTCTTCAAGGTATTTATACCATAAGCTTTTAACCAAAAACGCTAAACAGGGTACCGTTTGTATTGCTCAGGAGCATAACCACCATAACGGCAACAAGCGTTATATTAAAAAGCAGGTCAAAGCTGTTCGGGGTATGGACTTTTTCATGCCGGTATCTAAAGAACTTACCGACTTTTACAGCAGTAGAGTAAAGGGCAAAACCGTTTGTAAATTTATTCCCCACCATTTAGAGCGCTTCCCGAATGAGATTTCCGCTCTTACGGGCAAAAATATAATTTCGGTTGGCCGCCTTTCTTCCGAAAAGGCCCCAGATGAGCTTATTGAGGTTTTCCGCCTTGTGGCCGCAGACCACCCCGACTGGAATCTTCACATAGTGGGGGACGGACTTCTTCGCCCATACTTAGAGCAGCTTACCGCCTCCTACGGGCTGGAAGGCAGGGTTATCCTTCACGGCACCAAAAGCCAAAAAGAAATTGGAAAGCTTATGCTTGACTGCTCTGTTTACATTATGACCTCCCACACCGAATCCTTTGGTCTTGCACTTTTAGAGGCGCAGTCTTTCGGCCTTCCCTGCGTTGCCTTTGACAGCGCCAGAGGAGCAAAGGAGATTGTAACAAACGGCGAAAACGGCATTTTAATTCCGTCTCGCTCTTGGGACGAGATGGCAAGGGCAATAGACGAGCTTATTTCAGACCCCGAACTTGCCTGCGCTTTAGGTAAATGCGGAAGAGAAAGGTCCAAAAACTACAGCTACGACGTAGTAAAAAAACAGTGGCGCGACTTTATTTTATCTCTTGAAGGGGGAAAATAAATGCTTTCCTTCTTCAAGAAACTTTTAAACAAAACCGCAAATAACCAACAGCTAAAATCTGCGGCCGCTATTTTGCTTTTTGTGCTTATCCTACTTCAGCCCGCACTTGATACTATATATCTTTTTTCGGAAAAGGTTATTGGAGTTTTTGGTGTTTCCCCTGCAACGGTGGTGCGCTTTTTAGGTGTTTTGGCCCTTTTTGTGCTAACCTTTTTGTGCGCGGGGCTTACCAAAAAACTACTTCTTTTTATAATCTATCTGCTATTTTGCCTTGTGTATTTTGTGTTTCATATTTTAAATGCGGCGGATTTTGTAACACTTGTTCCCGACCTTAAATATTTTTCTTTACTAAACGAGGCGGTTTACCTTTTCCGCCTTTTATACCCCGCCTTTTTAGTCTATGCGGTGGTTTCGCTCAAACCCCAAAAACATTTTTTCAAAAACCTTATCTTTGCCCTTTCGGGACAGATTTCGGGAATTATTATAATTTCTAACCTGTTTTGCTTTTCGCTTGATTCCTACACAAATGAAAAAATAACACATAACATTTTTTCTTGGTTTGGTGGCGTGTATAAAACGGGTATCTATAACGGTCTTGCATCTAAGGGCTTTTTTAACTTTGCAAATGCCACGAGCGTGGTACTTTGTATGCTACTGCCCCTTGTAATTTACTTTTCTCTTTGTTCTGAAAAGCCGTTTGGTTTTATACTTGTTTTTTTGCAGAGCGTAGCAATGCTGATGCTTGGCACCAAAACATCAGCCTACGGCGTTTGTCTTACACTTGGTGCCTCCATTTTAATTTTTCTTTTCTTTCTTTTGTTTAAAAGAAAAACACTGGCAAACGAAAACCGACTTATAAACGTTATTTGCCTTGTAATCGTACTTTGTTTAACCCTTGCTATATTCCCAAAATCCCCCGCCGTTTGGCGAAGCAGGGTGGCCGAGGGCTTTGTAGACAAATATGCCCCCGAAAGCCCGCTTGAAAACGATGACAGCGGCAAGGCGGAAGAAAACACATTAGAGGAGCAGGCAGGAGAACCGTCCTATGCCCTAAAAGACTGGCTTTACGACTCTGGCATTCAGCCAGTTTACTTCGAAAGGGCCTATCCAATAGAGTACGATGGTGAATTTTGGCAAGAGCTCTCTTCCCTGGATACCTCCCTTAGAATAAACAACCGCTTTGTGCAAGAAGCGCTTTTAAAAAGGGTAAAGGCGGTAAATAATAATTTCGGCGACCACCTTTTTGGTATAACCTACAGTAGGACGAGCCGTATTTTTAATCTCGAAAGAGATTTTTTATATCAGTATTACAGTTTTGGCGCCGTTGGGACCGCGTTACTTATGGGCCCTTACATGATAATGCTTTTATACGGTGTGTTTGTATGCCTTAAAAGCTTCAAAACACGTTGCACGTTGCCACTTGTTTTAACGATTTTGTCTGTTGCTGTAGCGCTTGGAACATCGTTTTATTGCGGAAATTCTCTTGACGCAATATTTGTAAACTCCATTTTAGGTTTAACGCTTGGTTTTCTACTGATTTTGACAAAGAAAGATAGTTTTAACTAACTTTATACAAAATTCGGACGGTTTCGCCCGCAAAAATCTCCCCCGTGGAAGAAAGGATTTGCTTATGAGAAGTTTTTTTAAAAAGCTTTATACAGGTAGCTTTGCGGATTTTACAAAACTTTTGTCTGAAAACCTTAAAGAAAATAAAAAAACCTTTGTTGTTACCGCAAATCCTGAAATTTTTATCTGCGGTAAGGATGACCCCGAAACCAAGAATTTGCTTTTAGATGATGAAACAACTATTGTGCCAGATGGGATTAGCATTGTAAAGGGCGCAAGAGTGCTGGGATTCGAGGTGCAAGAACGTATTCCCGGCGTTGAGCTTGCCGCTGAGCTTTTAAAAATTGGTAGCGAACAACAAAAAACTGCCTACCTTTTTGGCGCAAAACCTGAGGTTATGGAAAAGATGCGGGAAGTTCTGGCCCGCGACTATAAAAATCTTACTCTTGTTGGCTACAGTGATGGCTACGTAGAAAACAAGGACAAAGTCTTTGAAGAAATAAAAGCTCTTTCTCCCGACATTTGCCTTGTTGCTCTCGGCGTTCCCGCGCAAGAAATGCTTATTTACAAATATATAAAGCATTTTGATAAGGGTATTTTTATGGGTGTTGGCGGAAGTTTTGACGTGCTTAGCGGATGCAAGAAACGCGCCTCTAAATTCTTTATTAAGCATAATCTTGAATGGCTTTACAGAATAGCCTGCGAGCCAAAACGTATTAAGAGATTTTACAACAACAATGTAAAATTCTTAAAAGAAGTAAAAAAGGAAAAATATCAATAAACGCATTAAAAAACACCGCACTCAAAGTGCGGTGTTTTGGTTTTATAGGTTTAATTAAGTGCGCCGTACCAGTCGTTTTTCCTTACGGGGTTTTGCGCCATATAGTCGGCGGGCTGAGTATTCTCATAAATAAATGCATGAAGCACGTCGGCCGCATAGTCCCTATCAAAATAAACGTAGGAGCCGGCCGATGGGATGGAATGCATTGCCGACATTCTATATTCATCTAGCGGAATTCTCGATTGCTCAAAGGTTGGGGAATGTAGCATTATGTTGGTGGCAATAGAGAATATTTCGTTAACGCTAAGCGAGGTTTCGGTATAGGGCACCATTGCCTTTATAAGGTCAAGGTACTTGGATTTGGGCAGGGTTTTAACGCTATTGAAAAGTTGCTCCATAACGTACCTTTGGCGTTCGGTTCTGCCAAAGTCGTTATTTGAGCCCCAAATGTTCGGCACCTTTCTGATTCTTGAATAGGCAACAGCCTGAATTCCGTTTAGATGGTGTTTGCCCGGTTTTGTAATATAATAAGGCTTGGGGTCAATTTCCAGTTGCTCACAAATGCCAAAAATACATTCATTAAGCGCCTCAAAGCCCGCAACACGTACCTGCGCTTCGGCAGCGGTTAGCTCAACGTCAATTCCACCAACAGCATCTATAATCTCTGCCATGCCGAAAAAGTTTACGGTTGCATACTCCGAAATGTCCAAATTGAAGTTTTGGTTTAAGGTTTTAATTGCAAGCTCAGGTCCACCATAAGCGTATGCGCTGTTTACCTTGCGGTAGATTTTTTTGTTGTCTTTTTCAATTTCAACCAAGCTATCCCTCATAACCGATATTACCTTAACGGTTTTTGTTTCGGTGTTGAGGCTCAAAATCATAATACTGTCGGTGTTGCCCTTCATAGAGTTTACGTTACGGGTGTCGACACCGAAAAGCGCAATATTTATAATTTTTTTGTTTATTGTTCCCGAGAAACCAAGGTCTTCAGTGTCTATGTCGTTATGGTTGTAACCAAAGTTCTTTAAAACGTAGATTGAGCCGGCAAGAAAAACGGTAAACACCAGCAAAATAGAAGTAAGAGCAATTAAAAGGGCCTTTATTTTTTTCTTTTGCTTTGCCTTTCGGCTTGTAGATTTTTTGCTTCTGTAATAATGCTCTTTGGTGCTTGAAGAAAATATCTCTTCTTCCATATTTGAGGAGGAATATAAATCAAACATTTCTTCATTTTGGCTATTTTTATCTGTCATGCTTTTCACCTGCACTTGACTAATGTTTTATTCCATTCGCTATTATACTACATTTTACCTTAAAATGAAAGCATTATTTGTAAACAATTTATTTTATCCTAAAAAACTAAGCTTTACCCTCCTTTTTAATTGGGTATTTTGGGGCTTTAAACATTGATAAAATTTTTTTACTATGATATAATGATACTATGGTTGTAACAAACCTAAAAAAAGATATATGTTAAAGGAGATTTAAGAAAATGAAAAAACTCATTGCACTTTTACTTTCCCTTGCGCTTATCTTTACCCTTGTAGCTTGCGGCAAAAACAAAACCGACGATGTTGACGGTTTCGTTCCTCCCGAGGGCTACACCGCTATTTTAAACCTTAAAATTAACCCCGAATTTGATATTTATATTGATGATACTGCAAAGGTTTTACTTGCCCGCCCTTTAAATGACGACGCAAAAACCGTTGTGGATTCTCTTATGCACGATGATGCCGAACTAAGCGCGCTTCTTAAAAATATTATAAGCGCCGCAAACCAAAATAAAATGGTTGTAGAGGATGCAAAAATTACCCTTAAATTCACAGAATTCAAAAGCAAGGTTTTGGATAAAAACGCTATTCTTGCCGATGCTACTACCGCTTTGAGTGAACTTGCTACAGAGCTTTCTCTTGCCGTGAGCATTGTAAGTGACGCTAAGGCGGAAGATTCGGGAGAGGAAGACAAAGCAGACGAGAGCTCCTCAGATACCGAAAGCAAGGAGGACGAAACCTCTTCAACCTCCTCTACCTCCTCCACCGAAAATAACCCTCCCACCTCTAGTTCTAATGCCAACCACACCCACTCATTTGGTGCCGCGTCCTGTACAGAGCCCGCTAAATGTTCTTGCGGTGCAACAAAGGGTAATCCCGCAGGGCACAAATGGGTGGCCGCCACCTGTAAAAAAGCAAAAACCTGTACGGTTTGCGGTATTACCGAGGGCGATTTGGGCGACCACTCCTTTAAAAACGGCACTTGCAGTGTTTGCGGTGTGTCCGATTCCGTTAATCCTAAGGATAAACTAATCTATGATAAAGACTACGTGGGTAAGGTTTACTTTGACGACGGCCCCGGTATAAAAATGGCCCCGGGCGTTAATTTCACCAAGGATGGCGACTCCTACATTTGCGTGGTTCTTTCGGTTACGTATAATAAAGAGCCGGAGGAGATTACTCCTGAAACTCCCTTTATTACCGTTGGCGGTGTTAAGTACTACCGCGAGGGCGCAGGACAAACGCCCCACAATTTAGAGATTACCGATGCCGAGATTGTTGTTAAAGGTTCATTCTGGGACGACAACCCAAATACAGTAACCCTTAAACTTAAAGTTCAAAGCGACGGCACTCTAAAAGTTACCCAGTCCAATATGCATAACTTCCCCGTAGGAACAATACTTTACTAATAAGAAAGCGGAGCTTTATGCTCCGCTTTTTTAAATAAAAAAGAATAAAGAATATTGAATAATGAATAATTAAGGTGTCGGCAAAGCCGACGTTATATATCGTGCCAAGGTCACAGCGAAGCATTTTTCACTATTACCTTTTACCTCAAAAAGCGTGGGCAGATTTGTCCACGCTTTTTATACTTGAATAACATACTCTTTTTTGGTATAATATAGATATAGTTTGGGAGGTGTGTGTTCGTGCCTAAAGCAATAGTAGTGGGAGGCAGTAATGGAATTGGTCTCGCCGTTACCCAAAAGTTAATACAAAAGGGCTACTTTGTTTACGTTTTTGACAGGTGCGAGCCCGCCGAAAACTTTGATGAGCAAAATCTTAGTTACATAAAATCAGATCTTTCAGATTTTGACGAGGGTCGATTTTTACCCCTTTTGGAAGACGAGGAAATAAACACACTTATAATAACGGCGGGGCTTGGTAGAGTTGCCCCCTTTGAAGAGCTACATACCGCGGAAATCGACAAACTTTTTAAGGTTAATACACTTGCTACCATAAAACTTATTCGCCTTTTTTATGACCGAATTAAAGGTGATGATAATTTTTATACGGCCGTTATGGGCTCTATTGCAGGGCTTGTAAGCTCACCGCTTTTTTCGGTTTATTCAGCCTCCAAGGCCGCTCTTTGCAGGTTTTTGGAAAGTGTTAATATAGAACTTGAAAAGGCGGGGACTAAAAACCGCATTTTAAATGTTTCGCCCGGCTCTTTAAAAGGAACAAAATTTTCGGGCGGGGAAAACGACCTTTCTATTACCTTGCCCTTGGCAGAGGAGATTATAAAACACTCCCTAGAAAGGCAAACCCTTTTTATCCCCGAATATGAAGAAATTTATAAGAACGTGCTCTCCCGCTATAACGCCGACCCGCAAAAATTTGGGTGTGAAAGCTTTGATTACAAGGTAAAGGGCGGTAGGGTAAACGGTAATGGTGGCGCAGTTATTGGCTACCTTTCTGGTACCTTTGATTTATTTCACGTTGGCCACCTTAATTTAATACGCCGCGCGAAAGAGCAGTGCGACTACCTTATAGTAGGTGTTCACCCCGACGCTTCCCACAAGGGAAAGGAAACCTTTATCCCTTTTGAAGAGCGGCTACAAATTGTAGGCTCTGTAAAATACGTTGATAAAGCTGTTATATCTGTTCCTGAGGATTCTGACGCTTGGGAGCTTTGGCATTTTAACAAGCTTTTTGTTGGCAGCGACTACAAAGGCAGTGAACGCTTTTTAAAATATGAGGAATTTTTTGAGGATAAGGACGTAGAAATTATCTATTTCCCCTATACAAAAAGTACCAGTAGTACAAAGATAAGAGAAAAGGTTTTAAAAAGCAAAAAGTAATCGCAACATTTAAATAAAATTCTCCCGTGGCGGTCTTGGCCACGGGATTTTTCTTTTCCACACTTTCCTTTGCTTTTGTTTTTGTGCACTTTTGTACTTTTATTTTATATTTAATGGACTTTTTGACCGTTTTCCTTGAAAAAGGCAAGGCAATATGGTAAAATTATAAAAAATCCCTTTTGTTTAAGCATTTTTTGCTTTATAAAAATAAAATCAACTTCCTAAAATTTAACTGTTATTTTGATCAAAAAGGCGAATATGGGTGGTAAAAACATATTAATATATAATAAGTGCCGATGTTTTTGCCATCTAACCAAATAAGAACTTTCGTTTTTTGAAAGTTTCTCCCTAACAGAAAGGAATTACTATGGAAATTTTAAACACTATTTTGGACTATCTTCGTGATATAAATATAATATCCATCACACTTAGACTTTTACTTGCCATGCTTTTTGGCGGTACAATAGGTCTTGAAAGAAAAAAGCAGGGCCGTGCTGCCGGTATGCGTACATATATTTTTGTTTGTCTGGGCTCTGCCCTTGCCGGAGCTGTTGGTTTTTACTCAGTGCAGGTTTTAGAAATGACCGGTGATCCGCTTAGAGTTGCGGCGCAGGTGGTTTCGGGCATTGGTTTTCTTGGTGTCGGCACAATACTTTTAAAGGGTAAATTCCACATTACCGGCCTTACTACTGCGGCAGGTCTTTGGTGTGCGGCAGCTATTGGTATTTCTCTTGGCGCCGGCTTCTACGAGGGAGCTATAATTGCTTTTATCTGCTCTATGCTTACCATTACGGTGCTTGGAAGGTTGGAGCGGTACTTCAACAAGAAAAACAGGCGCATTAGCATCTATATTGAGCTTAACTCCGATAACCAGGTGCGCCACGTTTTGGATTTGCTTGAAAAAAATTACGACATTGGCAGCTTGGAGGTTACCGCCCCCAGAAGCAGCACAGCAGGTAACGTGGGTCTTGAGGTAAGCGTTAGAAACCGTAGCTTTGATATATCTCCAAGAGAGCTTATAAAATTCTTGGAAGCCGAGGAATGCGTAGTTTTCGCACTTGAGGCAATATAAAATTTAAAGTCAAAAATAGCAAAACTCTCTGCTGAAATTCAGCAGAGAGTTTTTGTTTAGTATAATATTATTTAATTTCTTGCTCAATATCATCAAAAATATCTGCATCAAAGAACTCACGAAGCGAAATTTCTAATCCGTCACAGAGTTTCTTAATAGTAACAATACCGGGATTTTGGCTTTTCTCATTCAATACGCTGTAAACGGTAGATGGAGAAATACCCGACATATTTGCTAAAGCATTAATTGCAACATTCTTCTGATTACATAATTCAATAATACGGTCTGCAACTGCATTTTTAGTATTCATAATTACACCTCTACGATATATCGTGTAGGATATATCGCAAAATTGAACGTTTTGTATTATAATATCGAACATAACTATATTATATATCCGCCTTGTTGCAAGGAAAAGATTAGGAGTGGAAACACCTTATAATTCGTAAACGGAATTTTTTAATCCTCTTCTAATAATTTAGCAGGTGAAATTTTTAAAACTTGTGCGATTTTAAATAGGGTTTCTAAAGAAACGCCGCGAACCGTACCGGTGCCTTCGACCTGGCCTACGAAGTTTACGCTTTTATCAATAAGTTCTGCAAAGTGTTCTTGTGTATAACCTGCCTTTTTTCGGTAATAGGCAATTTTTAAACCTAAAGTTATATATTTATCAGCGAACTCTGTTTTCATCATTTCGCCCCCTCATATTATAGTTTACAAGGAAGCGAAATAAATTATAACTTTCTTAAACTAAATGATTATTTACTTCTATTAAATAATAATGTATAATAAGTGATGAATTATTTATTGGGAGTGACTCAAAAATGGAAATAAACACCTGTTGCTTTATTGGTCATAGAAGCATAAACGAAACCGAAGAATTAAAATCAAAACTTAATGAAATTATTGAAAATTTAATTGTTGAGAAACAAGTCGATACTTTCCTTTTTGGCAGTAAGAGCAGTTTTAACGACCTTTGTCACAAAGTGGTAAGTGAGATAAAAGAAAAATACCCGCACATAAAACGCATTTACGTACGGGCTGAATATCCCTTTATTAGTGACCGTTACAGGGAATATTTGCTGGAGGATTTTGAGGATACCTATTATCCCGAAAGGATAATGAATTCGGGCAGAACGGCTTATGTTGAGCGAAACTATGAGATGATAGACAATAGCTGCTATTGCATTATATATTACGACGAAGCGTGCGCGCCAACCTTCCGAAAAAGCGGCACTAGAATTGCCCTTGATTATGCCACAAAACAACGTAAAAATATTATTAAGGTCGGGCGATAAAAGAAAAGGATGTGTAGAATTTCTACACATCCTTTTTATTAGTTTGTTTTATTAGACGCTGTATCCGAGCCGTCGCCGACAAGACCAAGACGCTTTGCGGCGTCCTCTCTCATTTTGTATTTAAGCACCTTGCCCGCCGCATTCATAGGAAAGCTATCTACAAACTCAATGTATTTTGGAACTTTGTGTCTTGCCATACTCGCCTTAATGTATTCGGTCATTTCCTCTACCGTAACATTTGCGCCCTCTTTAAGCACAATCGAGGCCATTATTTCTTCGCCGTATTTTTTGTCGGGCACGCCTATAACCTGAACGTCCTTGGTGGCAGGGTGAGTATAAATAAACTCCTCTATTTCCTTGGGGTAAATATTCTCGCCGCCGCGAATTATCATATCCTTAAGTCGGCCGGTTATTTTAAAATTGCCCTGCTCATCCATACAGGCAAGGTCACCCGAATGAAGCCAACCGTCGCTATCTATTGTTTCCTTAGTGGCGTTGGGCATTTTGTAATAACCCTTCATTGTATTGTAGCCCTTGGCACAGAATTCTCCGTTAACACCGGGGCCTACCTCTTCACCCGTTTCGGGGTCTACAATTTTACAGCGCACGTGGGGGAAAGCGTAGCCAACCGTTTCTGTTCTAACCTCTAAAGAATCGGTCCAAGAGCTCATTGTGTTGCCGGGAGCACATTCGGTCTGCCCGTAAACGCTTACAATTCCCCGCATATTCATTTCATCTTCCCTTGCGGCGCGGCGCATAAGTTCGGGCGGGCAACCCGAGCCTGCCATTATGCCGGTTCGCATATAGGAAAAATCTGTTTTTCTATAATCAGGGTGGTTGAACATTGCAATAAACATTGTAGGAACGCCATTAAAGCAGGTGATTTTTTCCTGATTTATGCAAGCAAGGGAGGATTTTGCCGAGAAATAGGGCATTGGGCACATTGTGGCGCCATGTGTCATAGCCGCCGTCATTGAAAGGGTCATACCAAAGCAGTGGAACATTGGCACTTGTATCATCATACGGTCAGCAGTGGAAAGTCCCATTCTGTCGCCTATACATTTTCCGTTATTAACAACGTTATAGTGGGTAAGCATAACGCCTTTTGGGAAGCCCGTAGTACCCGAAGTATACTGCATATTACATACGTCGCCGGGCTTTACTGCCGCCGCCATTCTTGCAATTTGGTTTTTGCTTACTAAGTTATATCTTTCCATTGCCTCATCGAAAGTAAGGCTTCCTGCCTGTTTAAAGCCAACCGTAATAACGTTACGTAAAAATGGAAGTTTTTTACAGTGAAGAGGCTCGCCCTCCTTGGTATTTTTAATTTCGGGGCAAAGTGTGTTTATAATTTCAGCATAGTTTGAATCCAAACAGCTTTCTATCATAACCAGCGTATGAGTGTCTGACTGACGAAGCAAATACTCTGCCTCATGGATTTTATAAGCGGTATTGACCGTAACCAAAACTGCGCCGATTTTTGCCGCCGCCCAAAAGGTTATATACCAAGCGGGAATATTGGTGGCCCAAACTGCCACCTTAGAGCCCGCTTTTACACCAAGGGATACAAGCGCCCTTGCAAAGCGGTCAACATCCTCTCTGAACTCTGCATAGGTGCGGGTATAATCCAGAGTTGTATATTTAAAACAGTATTGGTCAGGAAATTCCTCCGCCATTCGGTCTAAAACACTAGAAAAGGTAAGGTCTATAAGCTCATCCTTTTTCCAGACATACTGACCCTTACCATCGTGGTTTAAATAAAGGGTTTTTTTAGCACCCTTGGTGGAAGAAAAGCGTGACATATAGTTTACAAAGTGTGGGAAAATTATTTCAGGTTCCTTTAAGTCTTCCATCCATTCAGGCTTCCACTCTAAAGAAATAAAGCCGTCGTAGTTTACCGAAGAAAGGGCACGCATAACATCAGTTATAGGCATAGTTCCCTCACCTATAAGCTGATATTTACCGCTATCATCAGAATCACGCATATGAACGTGACGAACGTAAGCGCCAAGGTTTTTAATGGTAGCATCGGCCGATTCACCAAAATCCCTAAAGGTGTGATGAACGTCCCAAAGCGCCGCCAAATTATCACTTGCAAAGCCATCTAATAAGGTGCGAAGTCTAGCAGTATCTGCATAAATGCCGCTTGTTTTAATAAGCAAGGTTACGCCAAATTTTTCAGCAGTAGGCAAAACTTCCTTTAAAACACCGGCAACCTCTTGCTCATTGTCGCTTAGCGCTTGTGCCGATAAAAAAGGTACTCTACTATCCCTTGCCGCATCTAAAAGCATTAAAATGTCTTCCTTTGCGGATTTTTCACGCGAAATATCAATAGATGTATCAAAAGAGGGGATAGTAAGCTGTTTTTCATTTAAAGTTCTTACCGTTGCGGCCGCATTATATTTATGAAAGGGACCACTTTTTGAAAGGAGCTCATCCTTTTTAGACAGGTTATATATTTCAATACCCTTAAAACCCATATAGGCCGCCGTATCAAGAAGCTCTTCAAAGCTAAATCCCGGCCATCCCCTTGTTGAAAAGGAAAGCTTCATTATTCCGCCTCCTCATAGATTATTTTGTTAAGAGCGCTAAGGTATGCATAAATGCCTGCTCCCACTATGTCTGTAGAAATGCCTCGTCCCGAATAAACCTTACCGTTAGAGCGAAGTTTTACTACAGTTTGACCCATTGCCTCACGGCCTTCGGTAACTGCTTGAAGCTGAAAATCGTCAAGCTCAAAATGGTAACCGGTTATTTTTTCAATGGCCTGGAATGCGGCGTCAATAGCGCCGTCGCCCATATAAACACCCTCTAAAAGCTCGCCGTTTTTAGTAAGCTTTATGTGTGCAGTGGCAGAAGCATTATTACCCGAAGTAACTACGTATGTATCAAGCTTATAGGTAGAGGGCACCTGCATAGCCGATGACGCAACAATGGCATCCAATTCCTTAAGGCCAACCTTTTCCTTTTTCTCGGCAATATCTTTAAATGCGGCAAAAACCTTTGTAATATCCTCATCGCTAAGGTCATAACCTAGCTTTTCCACCGCGCCCGAAATGGCAGAAATATCATCACGTACAGTAAGAGCAATATTATCCTGCTGTGCATCTTCGCCGCCAAGCGTTGCGCTTACACCCTTGGTTGCCTGACACATCCAAGCGATTTGGTCAACCGCGCGTGAAAGCTGGTTTACCTTTACGCCGCAAAATGCAGATAAAGTATCTTTCTTTGAATCCAAAAGTCTTGCAACGTTTAATAAGCTGGCATTTGAAATGGGAAAGGCAGCGGTTTTTACCTGCCCCGCCTTAGAGGCCACAGCGGCTATAAGAGAAGCGTCGGCCATGGCAAGAGTGTCTGCACAACTTACACCAAGGCATACGTCGTTAAGCGTGGGAAGTTCCTTATACTGTTTTTCGACAAAGGCCGCAAACTCAAAGGGGAGCATAACCCCCGCAGTATCGCTAAGGGTAACCGTTTTGGCTCCCGCCTTAATTGCCGTAAAAAGCGCCTTTGTTAAAAATTCTTGCTCACTTCTTGTGGCGTCCTCCGCTACAAATTCCGTATCCTCACAAAGAGAACAGCAAAGAGAAACTGTTTCCTCTATGGCCTTAAGCATTGCTTCGGGCTTTTTGTGAGAAAGATACTCCATTTGTACCGAGCTTACGGGGGCAGACACCAAAAGTCTGGGTTTTTTGGCAAATTTAAGCGCCTCCCAGGTGGTTCTAACACTTTCTTCATTTAACTCCACACAAACAGAAAGCGTACTATGCTCCACCACAGAAGCCACCGACTTTATAAGCAGTGTGTCGGTGCGCGCATTTTTTATACTTTCAAACTCTATAATATCTACACCTAGCTTATCAAGCAGCTTGGAAAGTTCAATTTTCTCCTTAAAGGAAAGAGAAAATCCCTCTGCCGACTGCTTCATTGTTACGTCGCTAAGTTTAATCTGTTTCATAATAAATACTCCTTACAAAAAATAAATCCCCGAGGTTGCAAAAACAACCTCAGGGACGAACAATTATCCGCGGTACCACCCTGATTATTTCCTAAAAGGAAACCTCTTCAAGCTCCATTAAGCTCTATCCCTTAACGTGGGAGGCCGTGTTTTATTACTTACCTTTGCTTTCACAAAACCAACTCAGGAAGGAGAATGCCAAATCCCTTTGCGCCGACTTGCACCAACCGTCGGCTCTCTGTAGCGTGTGAAAAAGGCATATTTTCCGTCAACGTCTTTTATACTTATATGTATGCATTTAACCACAAAAACAACCTTTTGTCAATAGTATTTTAAAAGATTTTTTACACCTTTTCGCATATTACACAAAAAATTATTTTCAAAAAAGGCCAACTTTAGTAGAAAAACATTTGACTTTTGCACTGTAAGGTGTTAAAATAATAGCAAATATTTTTAATGGCTGTGACGAAGACGGTACGGTTTTTCGGTTTTCAGAGAGTCGGCGGTAGGTGTGAGCCGACAACCAAACACCAAGCTACCCATCACTTCCGAGCCGGAATGCCGAGTTTTTTAAACCAGGTTTTCCCGTCTGCCCACGTTACGGGATAAGGCTTAATGGAGCCTGAAGTGACGGTTTTGCCGTAATTTGAGTGGTACCGCGGGTGTAATTTACTCGTCTCAAGATTTTTTCTTGGGACGTTTTTTGTTTTTATTAAGACATTTCCCAAGACTTTTAAAGTTTACACTGAAAGGATTGATTTAAATGACTAACCAAAACAGCACAAGTCAGCTTATGGCTATCGCAGAACGCATTAAAGAGATGCGCGAAATTTTGGGCTATAGCATTTCAAAAATGGCCGAGATGACCGAAGTTTCGGAGGAAACCTTTAAGTTATACGAATCGGGCAGTGTTGATTTGCCCTTTACCTTTATACATAAGTGTGCTAAGGCCTATGGGCTTGAAATTACCGTTTTGTTAGAGGGCCACAGCGCAAAGCTTTCGGGCTACACCGTAACCCGAAAAGGAAAGGGCCTTGTAACCGCGAGCGAGGACGGAATTATTATTCAAGATATGGCCGCTCTTTTCCGCAAAAAGCTTGCAACCCCATACTGGGTTACCTATAAATATTCAAAGGAGCTTCAAGATAAGCCCATTCATACAGTTACCCATACAGGACAGGAGTTCGACCTTGTTGTTAAGGGTTCTATGCGCATTCGCATTGGCGACCGTGAAGAGGTTTTACACGAAGGTGATAGCGTATTTTTCAAATCCTCTACCCCCCACGGTATGATAGCGGTAGGCGGTGAAGACTGTGTTTTCCTTGCTATGATTATGGCAAGTGATGCTACCGACCAACCCCTTTACGTTGGGCAGGGCAAGGAAAATAAATCCTATAAACCCCTTCTTTGCGAAAAGTTTGTTCACACCACCGAAGACGAAAATGGCGTGCTTACAGACATTAGCTTTGAAAATGAAGATAACTACAACTTTGCATTCGATACGGTAGATGCTATTGCAAGACGTGAGCCCGACAAGCTTGCTATGCTCCACGTAGCAAACGATATGACCGAGCGCCGCTTTACATTTAAAGATATTAAAGAGGCCTCCTCCCAAAGTGCCAACTACTTTAAATCGCTTGGCATTAAAAAAGGTGATAGGGTTATGCTTGTTTTAAAGCGCCACTATCAGTTCTGGTTTGCTATTTTGGGACTTCATAAGCTTGGCGCTATTGCAATTCCAGCAACAAACCAACTTGTAGAGCACGACTTTACATACCGTTTTAAAGCGGCGGGGGTTAGTGCAGTATTATCTACCGCTGACGGCGATACCGCAAGGCAAATTGAGCTTGCAGAGAAAAATCTAAATTCACCTCTTACCAAAATTTTGGTGGGTGGCGAGCGTGATGGCTGGCACAACTACGACACCGAATATCCGCTCTTTAGCAGAAGATACGTTCGCACTGACGATGCCCCGTGTGGAAACGACCCTATGCTTATGCTCTTTACCTCCGGCACTACCGGATACCCCAAAATGGCAATGCACTCCTACAAATATGCTTTGGGTCATTTTGTTACTGCTAAATACTGGCATTTGTGCGAGGAAAACGGACTTCACTTTACCATTTCTGAAACGGGTTGGGGCAAAGCCCTTTGGGGCAAGCTTTACGGACAATGGCTATGCGAGGGTGCAGTATTCACCTACGACTTTGACCGTTTCGATGCAGAGAAAATTCTGCCCATGTTCAAAAAATACGGCATTACTACCTTCTGTGCGCCACCTACTATGTACCGTATGCTTATAAAGAAGGATTTGTCTAAATACGACCTATCATCTATTCACCACGCCACAACCGCGGGCGAGGCACTTAACCCCGAAGTTTTCTACCAGTTTGAAAAATCAACGGGACTTAAAATTGCAGAGGGCTTTGGTCAGACCGAAATGACCCTTGGTATTGCAAACCTCTTTGGAACACGCCTAAAACCCGGCGCTATGGGTAAGCCTGTACCGGGATACGGCATTGACCTTGTAGACACCGATGGCAACCCCGTTGCAGACGGTGTAAACGGCGAAATTGTAATCCGCACCGAAAACGGCCCCGCACCGGGTGTATTCCTTGGATATTACCTTAATAAAGAGGCAACCGATGCCGCTTGGCACGACGGTATGTACCACACTGGCGACCTTGCCTGGAGGGATGAGGACGGCTACTATTGGTACGTTGGACGCGCCGATGACGTTATTAAATCATCGGGCTATCGCATTGGACCCTTTGAAATTGAGTCTACCATTATGGAGCTCCCTTACGTTTTGGAATGTGGCGTTTGTGCCGCTCCCGACGAGGTTAGGGGTCAGGTGGTTAAGGCCTGTATTGTTCTTGTAAACGGTACCGAGCCGACCGAAGAACTAAAAGCCGAAATTCAAAATTACGTTAAACTTCACACCGCTCCCTATAAATATCCCCGTATTGTGGAATTCCGCACAGAGCTTCCGAAAACCATAAGCGGAAAAATTATTAGAAATAAACTTTAATTTTTTTAAAAAATCCTTATAAATTGGGCTATATTCTATTGACAAGCTTTTAGATTTTTTAGTATAATTATTTATTATACTTGTTTTTATTTACATAAGAGATTAGAGGTGCATTATGGAACAAAATTTAACCGGAATGGAACATAAAATAAGGGAAATTGCCGCCCGTATTAAAGAGCTGCGCCTTATTACCGGTATATCAGTGGAGGAAATGGCAGAGCGCACAGGTCTTTCTCCCAAAGAGTACGAGGAGTGCGAGGCGGGTAACCGCAATTTAAGTATTGCCTTTTTGTACCACTGCACCTTAAGCTTTGGTGTAGATATGGGCGACATTTTGGAGGGTAAAAGCCCTAAGCTACGCGCCTATGCACTTACCCGAAGGGGTGAGGGACAGCGTATTGAAGAGGCCCATAATATGGTTGGCTTTAACCTTGCCTCGGGCTTTAAAAACCGTATTGCTCTTCCACTTTATATGGAGCTAAGCTACAAAGAGGGCGCTGAAAACGGTATTGAACTTGTTACCCACGAGGGTCAGGAGTGCGATATTGTTATTCGCGGACAGATGAAAATTCAAATTGGCGAGCACAGTGAAATTTTAAACCCCGGCGACTGCATTTATTATGATTCTGCCACCCCCCACGGTATGATTGCCGCAAATGGCGAGGACTGCGCCTTTTACGCTATAGTTCTTCGCAACCAGGCCGCTCGCGAGGGTGAGCAGGCGGCAACACCTTTAGTTGCTACGAAGCGCAGGGAAAGCGATAACGCCCTCCGTATTTACCACGATTTTATTATTCCTACCGAGGAAAATGGAAAACTAACCGCTATTTCCTTTAAAAATGAAGAAAAATTCAACTTTGCTTTTGATATAGTAGACGCTTTAGGTGATAAAAAACCTGACAAGCTAGCCCTACTTCATATAGCAAACGATGACACTGAACGCAGGTTCACCTTTAAGGATTTAAAAAGGGAATCTTCAAGAGCGGCTAACTACTTTAAATCCCTTGGTATTAAAAAGGGCGACAGGGTTATGCTTGTTCTAAAGCGCCACTACCAGTTCTGGTTTGCTATTTTGGGACTTCACAAGCTTGGTGCTATTGCAATTCCCGCCACTAATCAGCTGCTCGAAAAGGATTTTACATACCGCTTTGCGGCGGGAAAGGTTAAAGCCATTCTTTGCACCGCAGACGGCGACACCTCTGATAGCGTTGATTTAGCGGCAGCCAAATCACCACTTCTTGCCCACAAAATTTTGGTGGGCGGAAGTAAAGAGGGTTGGCATAACTTTGACGAAGAATATATTCTATTTAGCAGTCACTTTGCAAGGGGCGAGGACGCTCCCTGCGGAAGTGACCCAATGCTTATGTTCTTTACATCAGGAACATCGGGCTACCCAAAACTTGCGGCACACAACTTTAAATATCCTTTGGGACATTTTATTACCGCAAAATATTGGCACCAAGTAAACCCCGATGGCCTGCACCTTACCATTTCGGATACGGGCTGGGCAAAGGCGCTTTGGGGCAAACTTTACGGACAGTGGCTTTGCGAGGCGGCCAACTTTGTTTACGACTTTGACCGCTTTGATGCAGAGAAAATTCTGCCACTGTTTGCTAAGCACCAAATAACTACATTCTGTGCACCGCCTACTATGTACCGTATGCTTATTAAGCAGGATTTGACAAAATATGACCTTTCTTCTATAGAACACGCCTCTATTGCGGGCGAAGCCCTTAACCCCGAGGTTTTCCGCCAATTTGAAAAGGCAACGGGGCTTAAGATTATGGAGGGCTTTGGTCAGTCCGAAAGCACCCTTATAATAGGTAACCTTGCAGGTGATAGCCATAAGATTGGCTCTATGGGTAAACCTGTACCCCTTTACGACGTTCACCTTTTGGACGCAGACGGTAACGAGGTTGAAACGGGTGAAAATGGAGAAATTTGTATAAATATCAAAAACGGTCTTCCCTGCGGCCTTTCGTTTGGGTACGAGGGAAGCGAGGAGTTAACTAAGGAAACCTGGCGCGACGGCTACTACCATACGGGCGACCTTGCCTGGAAGGATGAGGACGGATTTTTGTGGTACGTTGGCCGTGCTGACGACGTTATTAAGTCCTCGGGCTACCGCATTGGACCCTTTGAGATTGAAAACGTTATTATGGAACTTCCTTATGTTTTGGAGTGCGGTGTTTCGGCCGCGCCCGATGAGGTAAGGGGACAGGTGGTTAAGGCAAGCATTGTGCTTGTAAAGGGCTTTGTTGGAACGGAAGAAACCAAAAAAGAAATTCAAAACTACGTTAAATCACGTACCGCTCCTTACAAATATCCGCGAATTGTAGAATTCAAAGAGAGTCTTCCCAAAACTACAAGCGGCAAAATAATAAGAAAACTACTTTAATTAAAACCCATTTTATAGTCTGGGGTAGAGTAATATGCCCTAACGAAGAGGTACTTTTATGGAGCATAAACGCTTAACAATTTTTGCGGGGCACTACGGTAGCGGCAAAACAAACATAGCCGTAAACTACGCCCTGCACCTTGCAAAACTTGGGAAAAAGGTGTGCATTGCCGATTTGGATATTGTTAACCCCTACTTTCGTACCAAGGATAGCGAAAAGCTTCTTACGGAAAATGGTATTGACCTTATCTCCCAAAAATTTGCAAACAGTAACGTAGACCTGCCCGCTCTTCCCGCCGAAAGCTACCGCATTGTGGAAGATTTTTCATCCTTTGCAGTAGCAGACGTGGGTGGCGACGACCGAGGTGCCTATGCCCTTGGCAGGTTCACCCCCGAAATTTTAAAGGAAAATAACTACCGTTTTGTGTTTGTTGCTAACTGTTACCGCCCACTAACCAAAACCCCCGAAGAGGCAGTGGAAATTATGCGGGAAATTGAAGCGGCCTGCGGAATTAAATTTGACTGTATTGTAAATAACTCAAATTTAGGGTGTGAAACCACCACCCAAACCGTTTTGGCTTCTGTGCCCTATGCAGAAGCGCTAAGCGCTTTAACGGGCCTGCCCATTTGGTTTCATTCGGTAGAAGAAAAGGTAGCCAAAAACCTTACTGATTTAAAGGTTTTCCCTCTTACTCTTCAGGAAAAACCTTTTTAAAGGGTGAAGTTGGTTTTTACATTATATATTGCATATAAACCGTTTTTGGCGGTTTGTATTTTCTAAAAACTGCAAAATCCAAGGAGGAATTTAAATGGCAAAACTAACCTTTAACGAGGCGCTTTGTAAGGGTTGCGGTCTTTGTGTAGACGCCTGCCCCAAAGGTTGCCTTGATATTAAAAAAGGGTCCCTTAACCAAAAGGGTTACTCGCCCGCTTATATGAAAGATACGGATAAATGTATTGGTTGCGGCTTTTGTGCTACAATGTGCCCCGACTGTATAATTACTATTGAATAAACCTTTATACCCTTTTTAAAATTTAAGGATTTTTATTCAGGTTAATAATAAGGAGAAGATTATGGCTGAAAGAATTTTAATGAAGGGCAACGAGGCAATAGCTGAAGCCGCTATTTTGGCCGGTTGCCGCCACTACTTTGGATATCCCATCACTCCACAAACCGAAATTGCCGCATATATGGCTAAAAAAATGCCTAAAATCGGCGGTGTGTTTTTGCAGGCCGAGAGTGAGATTGCATCTATAAATATGGTATACGGCGCTGCCGCCGCAGGTATGAGGGTTATGACCTCCTCTTCAAGCCCGGGAATTTCACTTAAGGCGGAGGGCCTTAGCTACCTTGCAGGTTCCGATATTCCCGCTTTCGTGGTAAACGTTCAGCGCGGAGGCCCCGGTCTTGGCGGAATTCAGCCCTCCCAGTGCGACTATTTTCAGGCTACCAAGGGTGGCGGACACGGCGACTACCGTATGATAGTTTTGGCCCCCGCTTCGGTACAGGAGATGGCGAGTCTTACCGTTCACGGCTTTAATCTTGCCGATAAATATCTTATGACCTCTATGATTTTGGCCGACGGTACTATTGGACAGATGATGGAGCCCATTTCTTTTGATGATATTAAAATAGAGAAGGTAGAAAAGCCCTGGGCGCTGACAGGTACCGAGTGTAAGCGTCCCCACAACATTGTAAACTCGCTTTACCTTAAACCCGAAGAGCTTGAAAGGAAAAACTTTGAGCGCTTTGAGAAGTATAAACAAATAGAAGAAACAGAAAGTATGTGGGAGGAATATATGGTTGACGACGCCGAGATTTGCGTTGTTGCCTTTGGTATTGCCGCCCGCGTAGCAAAAAATGCAGTTGTTGCCGCAAGAGAAAAGGGAATTAAGGTTGGTCTCATCCGCCCCATTACCCTTTGGCCCTTCCCCACAAAGCCGCTTAAGGCCTTAGCAGATAGGGTTGACAGCTTTATAAGCGTTGAGCTTAGTATGGGTCAGATGATTGAAGATGTTAAACTTGCCACCGATTGCAAAAAACCCGTTTACCTTTGTAACCGTTGCGGCGGTATGATTCCGAGCCCCGAAGAGGTTTTAAAGGCAATTGAAAACGCAAAGAAAGGAGCGCTTTAATATGGCAGTTAAATTTAAAAAACCACACTCACTCACCGACGCTCCCTTTCACTATTGCCCCGGATGTCCACACGGTATAATCCACCGCCTTGTGGCCGAAGTTCTTGACGAACTGGGTATTGAAGGCACCGCAATAGGCGTAGCCCCCGTTGGCTGTGCCGTTATGGCTTATGATTACTTTGCCTGCGATATGATTGAATCTGCCCACGGCAGAGCACCCGCAGTTGCAACCGGCATTAAGCGTTGCCGCCCCGAAAACGTTGTCTTTACATATCAAGGCGATGGCGACCTTGCATCTATTGGTATGGCAGAAACGGTGCACGCCGCAGCCAGAAACGAAAACATTACAATTATTTTTGTTAATAACGCTATTTACGGTATGACCGGCGGACAGATGGCTCCTACCAGTCTTCCCGGCCAGGTAACACAAACCTCTCCTTACGGCCGTGATACCAAGCACTGCGGTTGGCCCATTCGGGTTTGCGAAATGCTTTCTACTTTAGAGGGTCCCGAATATATATCCCGCGTAGCGGTTAATAGCGTTAAAAACGTAAATGCGGCAAAGAAGGCCATTAAAAAGGCCTTTCAAAACCAAATTGACGGCAAGGGCTTTTCCCTTGTCGAGGTTGTTTCGGCCTGTCCTACTAACTGGGGTATGACACCGAAGCAGGCGCTTGAGTGGGTAGAAAGCGATATGCTTCCCTATTATCCTATCGGTGTATATAAAGACAGAACTGCGGCAAAGGAGGAAAAGTAAATGAAAACTACACAAATCCTCATTGCCGGCTTTGGCGGACAGGGAATACTCTTTTCCGGAAAGTTTTTGGCATATAAAGGCCTTGTTGAGGACATTCAGGTTTCATGGCTTCCATCCTACGGCCCCGAAATGCGCGGTGGCACGGCAAACTGTAACGTAATTTTGTCCGATACCCCCGTTGGCTCGCCCATTATAACCGTTCCCGACGTGCTTATTGCTATGAATTTACCATCTCTTCAAAAATACGTTGATACGGTTGCTCCGGGAGGTCAAATTTACGTTGACTCTTCCCTTATAGACGCAAAGGTAGAAAGAACCGACGTAGAGGTATTTTACATTCCCGCCACCAAGCTTGCAAAGGAAGCAGAGCTCCCAAACCTTGCTAATATGATTATTATAGGGCACCTTTTAGAAAACCACCCCGAGCTTTCCTTTGAGGGCGCAAACGAATTGGTAGAAAAATTGGTACCCCCTAAAAAAGAAGCGCTTAAGGCCCTTAATATAAAGGCACTAACCATTGGTAAAGACTTTAAAATGTAGTAAATTCGGCTTGTTTAAGCCATTAAAAATAGGAGGAAAATTTATGAACGCAATGACAGAAATGAGCAAATACCGCCACGAAAAAGTTTTGTTTGTTAACAACGAAAAGGCAGGTCTTAAAGCCATTATCGCCGTGCATAACACAAACCTCGGTCCCGCTATCGGCGGTTGCCGTCTTTTCCCTTATGCATCCTACGATGACGCTCTTTTTGACGTACTCCGTCTTTCCCGCGGAATGTCCCACAAAAACGCAGTAGCAGGACTTCCCCACGGTGGTGGTAAGGGTGTTATTATTGCCGACCCCTCTCAGAAAACCGAAGCAATGTTTGAGGCATTTGCAGAGGCAGTAAACGGACTTGGCGGCGACTATATCACAGCAGAGGATGTAAACACCACCTGCGACGATGCACTTGTTATGCTCCGCAAAACAAACCACATTTGCGGACTCCCTCAAAACAGCGGCGACCCCTCTCCCTTTACCGCACGCGGTGTGTGGCAGGGTATTAAAGCAACCGCAAAGGTAGCACTTGGTACCGATTCTTTGGATGGCGTTACTATTGCCGTTCAAGGTCTTGGTAAGGTTGGCTACGACCTTTGCCGTTTACTAAGTGAAAGCGGTGCAAAGCTTATTGTTGCTAACCGTAGCAATAAAGCCATTGCCGAAAAAGCAGCAGAGGAGTTTGGAGCAAAAATAGTTTCTACCGACGAAATTATGAAGGTTAAGTGCGACATCTTCTCCCCCAACGCTATGGGCGCAATCCTTACCCCCGACAGCATTGCTGCTCTTGACTGTAAGGCAGTTGCCGGTGGCGCTAATAACCAGATTCTCGATGATGCTTCCGGTCTGGCACTTAAAGCTCGCGGCATTTTCTACGCTCCCGACTTTGTTATCAATGGCGGCGGCGTTATCAATGCAGCAGCCGAGGTAGACGGACCTTATAATAAGGAAGCCGTTTTGGAAAAGGTTGATAACATTTATAATTCTATTGAGAGAATTCTTACAGAATCCAAGGAAACCGGCGAACCCGAAGGTGTTATCGCTACCAGATACGCAGAATCTCTTATTTACGGTTAAATCTTAATAACCTCTTGGTAAATAATTTTTCAAAAGCAAGGCGAACGTGAGTTGTTTTATTCACTTTTCGCTTTGCTTTTCTTCATTTTCAAGCGCTTGTATTTTATAAAAATACAGAACACTATCTCTTGTGATATTTTCAATTTTGCTTTGGTTTTAAACTTTTATGAACATCGGTCTTTGTCTTATATCTTTTCAGATTTTGTCATATTTTGTCGATTTTTAAACGAAAATCGCTTGACAATTCGCTTTTTACGTTATATAATGTGTTTGTGATTTAAAATTTTGAACAATTATGGTATTTGCTAATTTGTTCAATTTTAAAGCAATTAAAATTTTTTTGAACGGAGAGTTGCTATTATGAAAAAGTTAATTTCCCTAGTTCTTGCAGTACTTATGTGCGTATTTGTTTTTTGTGGTTGCGGCGAGGCCGACAACAAGCAGATTGTTATTTATTCCTGCGCTAACTCTGACAGAATTGCAGAGATGAAGACAATTCTTCAGGAAAAATTTCCTGAGTACACCTTTGTTGTTGAATATCAGTCAACAAGTAAGCTCGGATCTAAGCTTTTGGCAGAGGGTGAGAATACCGACTGCGACATTATTCACGACCTTTCTTACCTTACTCTTGATGCTTTAGATGAAAATGGCCTTCTTGCAGATTTGTCAGGTTATGACACCTCTGTATACGTAGACGGTCTTGTTCCCAAAACCACCTATTTGCCCGAGGTTCGTACCGGCGGAGGTGTTATTGTTAATACAAAGGTTTTGGCCGATAAAAAGCTTGCAAAACCCACAAGCTACGAAGACCTTTTGAAGCCCGAATATAAAGGCCTTGTTTCTATGCCCGATCCCAAGTCTTCAGGTACCGGCTATATGTTCTATAAGAGTCTTGTTAACGCTTGGGGCGAGGAAAAGGCAGTAGAATATTTCGGCAAGCTTGCAACCAATGTTTTACAGTTTACTGAGGGTGGTAACGGCCCTGTTAATGCTCTTGTTCAGGAGGAGGTTGCTATTGGTCTTGGTATGATTGCCAACGCCGCAACACAAAAGACCGAAAACGGCGCACCTTTAGAGGTTCTTTTCTTTGAGGAGGGCGCACCTTTCTCTACCTACGGTCAAGCAATGGTAAAGGGCAAGGATGCAAAGCCCCAGGTTAAAGAGGTTTTTGATTATATGATTGGCGAATTCAACTACCATTCCTGCGAAAAATGGGCTCCAGAAAAAATTTATAAGGACAAAGACTTTGAGGTAGAAAATTTCCCCAAAGAGATTAAATACAGCAATATGGAAAATGACACTACCGCGGAGAAAGAGCGTTTGCTCAAGCTCTGGCCCGTTGTATAATTTTCCTAACAGATAATTACGGTTTCGGATGCAAGGCGCAAATTAAAGCGCCTTGCATAATCTTGTTTTATAAGGATGGATATTATTATGGCAAAGGCAGTTAAAAACGTACTTGAGGTACGCAATCTTACCCATAATTTTGACTCTAAAAAGGCTCTGGACGACGTTTCTTTTGATGTGCACGATGGTGAGTTTTTGGCTATTTTAGGCCCTTCGGGCTGCGGCAAAACTACCATTTTGCGCACCCTTATTGGATTGCTCAATACTGACGAGGGCACAATTTCTATGGATGGAAAAGACATTACTCATGCGCCTTCTTCTGCAAGAAATATGGGCATAGTTTTCCAAAACTACGCCCTTTTTGAAAATATGACGGTGCTTAAAAACGTTCAATATGCCCTGAAAATAAATAAGGAGACCAGAGCCGCAAGCAAGGAAACTGCCCTTAAAATGCTGGAGAGTATGGGTCTTTTGGAGCACGCAAACAAAAAGCCCTGTATGCTTTCGGGCGGTCAGCAGCAGCGTGTTGCTATTGCCCGCACCCTAGTGCTTCGTCCCCGCATTATTTTGTTTGACGAACCAATGAGCGCTTTGGACGTTGAAACAAGGCTTGCGCTTCGCGCAGAAATCAAACGCATACAAAAAGAGTTTGGTACCACAATGATATACATCACCCATGACCAGGAGGAGGCCTTCGCCATGGCCGACCGCATTATGGTTATGGACGAAGCGAAACTTATTCAGCTTGATACCCCTATGAATATTATCAAAAATCCCGCAAACGAGTACGTTCAACGCTTTGTTTTGGATAATTTGCAAATTAAAATTGACTCTTTAGCAAAGTACATAAATGCGAGGGATTAGAAAATGAAAAAAACTTCCTTTTTCCCTAGTTCATCTATTCCAAAGCTTTTGCTTTGCGCGGTATTTATAGGGTTTGTTTTCTTTCCCTTTGGACGAATGATGTTTAATATTACCGGCGAAGATATTAAAGAAATTTTTTCTTCCCCATCCTTTACGCCCGCCCTCGCAGCATCAATAAAATGCACCCTTACCGCCACCGCTATTTCAGTACCGCTTGGCTTTTTGCTTGCATTTTGTGTAAACCGTTCAAACATTCCTTTTAAAGGTGTTTTTCAAGTTTTACTTATACTTCCAATGCTTATTCCTTCTATTTCCCACAGTACCGGTCTTGTTGTTCTTTTTGGTACCAATGGAATACTAAGGAATTTGCTGGGAATAGAAAATACAGTTTACGGCTTTTGGGGAATTGTGGTTGGCTCGGTGCTTTATTCCTATCCCGTTGCCTTTTTAATGTTTAGCGATGCCCTTAAATATGAAGACGGTTCACCTTATGAGGCAGCTATAGTTCTTGGCATCCCCGCCAGAAAGCGACTTTTTGCTATTACTCTTCCTTACCTTAAAAAGCCGCTTATTTCTGCAATTTTTTCTGTTTTTACCTTGGTTATAACAGATTACGGTATTCCGCTTAGAATAGGTGGCCACATTACCACTTTGGCGACCCTTATGTACCAAAAGGTTATTGGACAGTTCCATTTCGGTCAAGGCGGTGTTATTGGTATTTTGCTTTTAATTCCCGCTTTGGTTGCATTTATATTTAACCTTATTTCCAAAAGGCAGGCAAAAATGGGCTACGTTACAAGGCCCATGAACATTAAAAAAAGTATTGTGCGAGACGTTTTGGCCTTTTTGGCCTGCGGCGCGGTACTGGTATGCATTTTAACTCTGCTTGGTTCTTTCTGTCTCGTGGCATTTACCGAAAAATATCCCAGCAATATGAATTTTACTCTTTCTAACCTTCAAAGAATGTTTAGAACGGGCGGCGAAAGGGCGCTGCAAAATTCACTTATTATTTCGGTTGTGGTAGCTACAGTCGGTTCCTTTGTGGCCTTTATAAGCGCATACTTTACCTCCAGAATGCCTTCGAGACTTTCTCACGTTTTGCACCTTTTCTCTATTACATCACTTGCCATTCCGGGTATAGTTTTAGGCCTTTCATATTCTATGACCTTTTCAGGAAGCTTTTTCTACCGTTCCCTTCTCATACTTATGGTTGCAAACCTTATGCACTTCTTTGCTTCACCGTATCAGATGATGTATAATTCCTTAGCGGGTATGAACGAGAATTTAGAGCACGTTGGGCAGACCCTTGGTATAAACCGCTTCCGCATTGTAAAGGATGTTATTTTGCCTCAATCTGCGGTAACCCTTATAGAAATGTTTTCCTACTTCTTTGTAAATTCTATGATGACCATTTCGGCCGTTTCATTCCTCGCAAACTCCTCAACAAAGCCCATTTCACTTATTATTGAGCAGTTTAACGCACAAGGAAACTATGAGGTTGCGGCGGTTATAGCAATTATAATTTTGGTGGTTAACCTTTTGGTTAAGGGAACGATTACGGTGCTTAGCGGAGCTATGAAAAAGCGCACCGCTAAAATGAGCAGAATGGGAGAATAGTTATGTTAACAAAACAACAGTTTAACGTTTTAACCTGTCTTGAGGCGGCTAAGGAAGCCCTGTCTCAAAGGGAGATTTCGGAAAAAATAGATGCTTCTGTAGGTACTGTAAACCGTACGCTCAAAGAACTTTCAAATGAGGGTTTTGTCCTTAACGGGCTGGTTACTAAAAAAGGTCTTGAAGCCCTTGAGCCCTACCGTGTTCGCCGCGCAATTTTTATGGCGGCAGGTTTTGGCAGCCGTATGGTGCCCATTACCCTTAACACCCCAAAGCCCCTTGTAAGAGTGCACGGCGTTCGCCTAATTGATACTCTGCTCGACGCTTGTATTGCCGCTGAAATCGAAGAAATTTATATTATTCGCGGATATTTGGGAGAGCAGTTTGACCTGCTCCTTAGCAAATATCCCCAAATTAAATTTATTGATAATCCAGAATATAACTTAGCCAATAATATCGTTTCTATTTTGTGCGCCAGAGATAAGCTTTCCTCTGCCTACGTTTTGGAGGCCGACCTTTACCTTAGAAATCCAAGTCTTATCACCAAATATCAGTACAGTTCTAACTACTTGGGAATTCCCGTAAAGCGCACCGACGACTGGTGTATTACCACCAAGGGTGGCTACATTAGTGAAAGTAAGCACGGCGGCGAAGGAGAGAACCTTTTCCAAACCATTGGTATTTCCTACTGGACTAAGGAAGACGGTGAAAAGCTTTTCGACCACGTTAAGGCCGTTTGTGAAATGCCGGGTGGAAGAGAGCGCCTTTGGGGCTTTGTTCCCCTTACCGCTTTCCATAAGGAATATAAGGTTTCGGTTCGCCCTTGCAAATTTGAAGACATAGTTGAAATTGATAGCTTTAAAGAGCTAAAAGAACTAGACCCAACCTATGCAGTATAAAAAAAGTGGAGCATTAGAGCAGTACTCTAAAGGACAGTAAAAAAGCTGTGTAGAAAATTTCTACACAGCTTTTAATTTTGTCTTATACCTTAGCAAGCAGGGAAAATGTATATCACATTTTCCAAACTTTAGGAGAACCTAAAACCCTTAACCTTGCTCACAACTAATTGCATTTTATGGTGCTATTAATAAAAGAGAGAAGTTATTTGTAAAATTCCAATATATCTTCATACAATTTTCTTGTTTGTGCTTCATCGTTCCACGATAATGGGTCATCAGCATAACTCAAGGTATGAAATGGTTCTTTCGTTTGTATTTCACCCGGCAATTGTTGCCATAAGGAATAACACCTTTTGCCAAACTCTGTAATAGTAAAAGTATTTGAAAAATATATCGTTTTTAAATCTTCAAGCAAACATTTCCCAAAATCGTCAACCGAAAAGTTTTCACATTCATATTTCCAATATCTTTGCAATATATCAAAGGTGACATCGCAGTTGGAAGAACAACTCTCCAATTCTAAAAGCAAATCGTTATTAGAATTTTCAAGGAACATTTTATCTAGTGTTGTATTATAATCTTTACCGTTTGACAACTTCATTTTCCACAGTAAAGATTTACAAATCAATTTTTCCATACTACGCCTCCTTATTTTGATTTAATTGTTTTAAGCGAGGAGATTAACATTCTGCGTATCGCGCCACATTCATTTTGAACATCCTTATAAACTTCTTCAGTCATACAACCTGTCTCAAAAAGAAGTTCTAACCAATATTCCGTTTCATAACATTCTTTTTGAGTGATTTCGAGTTTTGAAATGAAATCTTTAGTTCCTTGAGCATATTGAGCTTCATGCAGGTTTGCTCCGATAGAGGTTGCTGAGCGGAGTAACTGATTTATTAAAACGGATTCTTTGTGGTTTATTTTCATGTCGCGACAAAGAAAAACGATTTTCTTTGCAAATTCTTTCGCCCTATCTCTTAAAACACTACCGGCCATAATTATCACCTCTAAATCTATTATATATAAAAACGGATAGTCTTTCAAGTTATATTCCGACTTTGTCGGAGTGATATTATTGCCTTGTGGCAATAGTGTTATTGAAACCTTGCGGTTTCAGTGATATTTTATTCGCCAATAACTGCCGAAGGCAATATCACTTGAACTCTAGTCCAAATATCACTGCATAGCAATAGGACTCGCCGTAAGGCGAATAAAACTGGCGTTGTATCCTTACGGGTACAACGCCTTGTGCTCCGCTTTTTTAGTTAATAGGTAAGAGGTACTAGTGAAAAGGTAAGTGTGCCTTTGGCACCTTTTAATATTTCGGTCTTTCTTACATATTACTGTTTCACTATTATTTTAAAATACAAAATTGAATATAATAAATACTTTTTTGAACGCGATTCGCCACCTTTTGTGTTGACTGTAAAACCATTTAATGTTATACTGAAATTCAAAAAGTTAGTTACATGTAATCCGTTTTTTTGACGGAGAATTTTATTATTTAATAAATTAAGGCTGTGAACACAAAAGCCAAAAAGAAGGGGCAGTATATATGAAAGCGGCGCTTGGCAGCAGAAAAGCTAATTTTTTAATATTTATTTGTTGGGCGGCCTATACCACCGCTTACATTGCGCGTCTTAACTACAGTGCATCTCTCGTTGAAATAATTGCACAGCTTGGTACTACTAAAGAGGCGGCCGGTTCGGTCAGTTCGTTTTTCTTTTTTGCCTATGGCGCAGGCCAGCTTGTGAACGGATTTTTATCTAAAAAATATAACACCCGCTATTCGGTTACCCTTTCTCTTGTGGCTTCTCTTTTTCTTAATTTATGTATGAGCTTTTGCACCAACCTTTTGGTTATGCAAATAGTTTGGTTTTTAAATGGTGCTTTTCAATCTATTCTATGGTCTTCACTAATTAAAACCTTGTCGGAAAACCTTGGCGACGATAAGCTTCCAAACGCCGTAGTGGTTATGAGCACAACCGTTGCCTCGGGCACCTTTATGGCATACGGCCTTGCGGCCCTTTTTTCTGCATTACACCTTAAGTGGAACCTTATTTTCTACGTAGCTGCAGGTCTTTTAGGGGTTGTTGCCCTTATTTGGTTTTTCGGTATGGGCGTTGTTCAAAACGTTTCTAAAGAAAATAAAGAAACTGTACAACCTGAAAAACCAAAACTAAAATTTACACCTCTTCTTTTCCTTAGTGCGGCGGTTTTAGTGGTTTGTGCAATAGCAAACGGCTTTATTAAAGACGGTGTTACCTCTTGGGTTCCCTCAATTTTAAAAGAAACCTTTGGTGTGCCTGCGTCTCTTTCCATTATCATTACTCTTTTCCTACCTATTATCTCAATTTTTGGCACCTTTTTGGTAAAGGCGCTATATAGAAGACAAAAAAACATACATATTTTAAACGGTGGATTTTATCTGAGCACCGTTCTTTTGATATGTCTTATACTTTTAACCGTAAATATAAAGTCTGCGCCGCTGACATTAGTTATTTTTTGCAGCGTGGCCTTTTTAATGGCAAGTATCAACAACGTAATTACAAGCATTGTTCCGCTTTATTCCAGAGATAAAATTGATTCGGGCCTTATGGCAGGTCTTCTTAATACCTTTTGTTACGTAGGAAGCACACTCAGCATTACACTTCTTGGAAAAATTGCCGACCAAAGCGGTTGGAACAGCGTTTTTGTTTGTATTTTGATTTTTGCGGTAATTGCTTTTTTGGCTTGTGCCTTTGGGATAATTTTAAAAAGAAAAAAATGATATTATTGCCTTATAACTTACAAAAGGGAAGGTCTGTGTTTTACAGTCCTTCCCTTTCATTTGTTGACAAATTTTGCGCTTTGGGGTAAAATTAAAACATAAAGATAAAGGAGTTTTACTATGAAAAAGCTTTTGTGTATAATGCTTTCATTACTACTGATTTTTTGTGTGGCTGCCTGCGGTAAGACAGAGGACGGCTGGTACACCGAGGGTGAAATTAAAATCACAAAAAAACAGGTAGAAAAAATTATAAACGCTGAATTTACTACTCCTAAAAATATAATTGTTATAATAGGCGACGGTATGGGTCCTAACGACATTACTCTTGCTGAAAAACACGTAAAGGGCGTTTTTGATTTTGGACTCACATTAAACCAGATTAAAAACCACGGCCTTGCGACAACACATTCTGCCGACTCTAAGATTACCGATTCCGCGGCATCGGGCACCGCCCTTTCTACCGGTGTTAAAACAAATAACGGCTATATTGGAAAGGACGTAAACGGCAACGACCTTAAAACAATGGCAGAACGGGCAAGAGATGCCGACAAAAAAGTGGGAATTATAACTGACGAGGAGCTTTCGGGCGCCACTCCAACCGCCTTTACTGTACATAACATTTCCCGCGACAACCGAAACGAGCTTTTGAATGCGATGGTTAAATTTAAGCCCGAAGTTTTAATGGCAAAGGATTATACGGGTGTTTCCGTTGCGCTTGATTCGGATGCCAAAAAAATTTTTAAGGACGACTACCTTGTTGCCAAAGATTTTAAGCGCTTTAAGGAAACGCTTGATACCGACAAGGACTGTAAAAAGCCCTTTTTTGGATTTTTAGACGGATACGCTCCCGCCGCAACCAATAACCTTGCCAACTGTACCGAGGTTGCGCTTAAGCGCCTTAAAAACGAAAACGGATTTTTCCTTATGGTAGAAAGCTCAGGCACCGATAAATTTGGCCACGGAAATAACATAAACGGCAAGCTCGCAAGCGTTGTAACCCTCGACCGCACGGTGGCCGTAGCCCTTAAATTTATGGAAGAAAATCCAGACACACTTTTAATTGTTACCTCCGACCACGAAACAGGCGGCGTTAAACTGCCCGAGGGAAACGAACAGCTTACCGATTTAATGACGGTAAACGAGCACACAGCCACCCCTGTTAAGGTTTTTGCCGTTGGCAAGGGCACAGAATACTTTAGGGATAAAACGATTGATAACACCGACATTGCAAGGTTTTTAATAAAGGCAATAGAGGAAAAATAATATAATGAAAAAAGGCAGTTAATACTGCCTTTTTGTATTTTGTGAGCATATTGTTGAAAAAGCTTATAAAAACTGATATAATAAACGTATATTTAAAGTAGTTTATAAACTTCATTACGAAACGATAGGACATTTAGACTATAATGAAAAAACAAAAACTTTCCGTATCTACTACACATATAATCCTTTTGAGTTTTTTGGTGGCAATTTTTGTTGGCACCTTGCTTTTGTGGCTGCCTATAAGCTCGGCTAGTGGAAAATCAGTATCCTTTTTGGATGCACTTTTTACCGCCACAACCTCCACCTGTGTTACCGGCCTTGTGGTAACTCCGACCGTATCTTCGTGGAGCATTTTTGGTCAGGTTGTAATTTTAGCGCTTATTCAGGTGGGCGGACTTGGCGTTGTAACCATTATGTCCGGCATTATGGTACTTTTGCACCGAAAAATAGGACTTAGCGATAGACTTCTTTTACAGGATGCTTTCAATCTCAATACCCTTTCCGGTCTTGTCAACTTTATAAAAAGAGTAGTTGTAGGAACGCTTTGTGTTGAAGCTGTTGGTGCGCTTTTGTATATGATAATTTTTATACCACTGTTTGGGCTAAAGGGAATATGGATATCAGTATTTACCTCGGTTTCGGCTTTTTGTAACGCAGGAATTGATATTATTGCCGAAAATAGTCTTTGTAATTATGCGCTTAACCCGCTTATAAATATAGTTACCTGCACTCTTATTGTTCTGGGTGGTTTGGGATATATTGTGTGGTGGGATCTTCTTCGGGTATGTGGCCTTAAAAAAAATAGAAAAGTTAAGTTTTTTTCCTCACTCACCCTGCACAGTAAAATTGCTATTACCAGAACCCTTATTTTGATTTTTGTGGGCGCTGCTTTGATTTTTGTTTTTGAATTCAATAATCCAAAAACAATAGGTGAATATAGCATTTTTAATAAGATTCAAGTTAGCATATTCCAGTCGGTTACCACCCGTACGGCAGGCTTTGCAACGCTACCTCAAGAAAATTTGACAAACGCAAGTTCTATTGTTTGTTTGCTATTGATGTTTATCGGTGGCTCTCCCGTGGGAACTGCAGGTGGCATCAAAACCGTCACCTTTGCCGTTATTATTGTGGCGGCGATTGCCTCTATTCGTAATAAGGAAGATGCTGAGGTTTTTGAGAGACGTCTTACCAAACAAGCCGTCAGCAAGGCGGTGGCAGTTGCTTGTATGTCTTTTATCATTATGTTCGTTTCAACTACTTTGCTTTCAGCAGTAACGCAAGCGAGTGCGCTCGATATTGTTTATGAAACGGTCAGTGCAACTGCAACGGTAGGGCTTACAAGAAATCTCACCGCTTCTCTTAACAGCATCGGCAAAATAATTATAATTGCTACGATGTATCTTGGCAGGGTTGGCCCTATATCGTTGGCTGTTGCGTTCAAGCGAGGAAAGGATAACCAAAACATCGTAAGAAACCCCGTTGAAGAAATCAGCGTGGGATAAGGAAGGATAATGCATTATGAGTATTCATAAAACCTATGCCGTATTAGGCCTTGGAAGATACGGAAGAGCCGTTGCAGAAGAACTTGTAAATAACGGCGCAGAAGTATTAGCTGTTGATATCAACCAAAATAATGTCAACAACGCTATTGAAATGATTCCTGTTTGTAAATGTGCAGACGTTACCGATCCGGAAACAATTAAAAGGCTCGGCATTGCAAATATTGATGTTGTAATTGTTGCTATGGCAAGCAACCTTGAGGCCAGCGTTATGGCGGTTACCCTTTGTAAAGAGGCGGGGGTTCCTTCCGTTATAGTTAAATGCGGAGATGAAATGCACCAAAAAATTCTTAGCCGAGTTGGTGCAGATAGAGTGATTTTCCCCGAAAAGGAATCGGGAACACGCCTTGCTAAAAATCTGCTTACATCAGGCTTTGCCGAAATGATAGAACTATCAGATGAAGTATCTATGGTAGAAATTGACGTAAGAGATGAATGGGTTGGTAAAACGTTGATAGAACTGAGCCTTCGTAAAAAATATTCTATCAATGTGGTAGCGGTGCGAAACGGAGATAAAATTAGTACAACGGTTGATCCTACACTCCCTCTTGAAAAAGGAATGCAGCTTATAGTGATTGCAAACACGGCAAAACTCCAGAAACTGAAATAAGTCTTTACGTACACCGTTTTAACTTTATGTATTTCACTGATTTTTATTGGCTTAATTTGCATAAATGCAATATTAAATAGCAAAGGCGGAGTGGAATTTCACTCCGCTTTTATTGTTTTTGTCATCGCTTGACTTTGGCTTTTGTTTATAATATAATGAACGGGTTGTAAAATTTGTATCGGTTTGGTGATGGCGTGAAAACTCTAAGATTTATAAAGAAAAACATCGTTTTTTGCATTGCGGCTCTATCAGCTATAATTACCTGTTTTTTTGTGCCGCCTGATAAAGAATATTTAAACTATTTTGATTTTAAAACCCTTACCTGTTTATTCATAACATTAGCCGTTGTTTGCGCTTTAAGGAATATTGCCTTTTTTACTATTCTTGCGCGCAAACTCATAAAATTGGCGGGTAATTTACGCTCACTGTTTTTACTGCTTATAGTAATAACTTTTTTGGGCTCAATGGTTATTGCAAACGATATGGCACTTATAACCTTTTTGCCACTTGGGTATTTTGCGCTTTCGGTAACAAATAAAGAAAAATATATGGCATATCTTTTTGTGCTTCAAAACATATCCGCTAATCTGGGTGGTATGCTTACACCTTTTGGAAATCCTCAAAACCTCTATTTGTATTCATATTTTAATATCCCTACCGGTGAGTTTTGCAAAATTATGCTACCTGCATTTATACTCGCTGTTTTGCTTTTGGTCGTTGCCTGTCTTCCAATAAAACCTATAAAATTTTTACTTAATGAAGAATATGGCGAAAAGCTCAATATAAAAAAGGCTATACTTTATGGCGCTCTATTCTTTTTATCTATACTTATTGTTTTTAGAGTAATTCCATTTATCGTGGGCTTGGTTATTATCCCTGCTATCCTCTTCTTTGTTGACCGCGACTCTCTTAAAATGGTAGATTATTCGCTGATAGGTACCTTTTTCTTTTTCTTTATATTTGCGGGTAATCTAGCAAGGCTCGATGGTATAAACGCACTTATTTCGTCTTTGCTACAAAAGGATACTCTGATTGTATCGGTACTTTCTTGCCAATTTATAAGCAATGTTCCTTCTGCTATTTTGCTTTCAAGATTTACGGGTGATTACGCCTCGTTGCTGCTAGGTGTAAATATAGGTGGAACAGGAACCTTAATTGCTTCGCTGGCAAGCCTTATAACCTTTAACGAATTTAAAATTTTATATCCTAAACAAAGCAAAAAATACCTTTGCATTTTCACGGCGGTAAATGCCGCTTTTCTTGTGATTATGACTCTTGTAACAAAAT
This sequence comes from Acutalibacteraceae bacterium, assembly GCA_045630265.1. Taxonomy (GTDB): domain Bacteria; phylum Bacillota; class Clostridia; order Oscillospirales; family Acutalibacteraceae; genus UMGS1279. The sequence goes on along the minus strand of JAZQSV010000005.1, from coordinate 493 downwards.
TTTTGTTTTAAAATAAGGTTATTATTTCGGGCGATTTTTGAAGAAAAATTTTTGACGGAAAACAGCATATTTTGACCTATACATAGCAAAAGCGAGGTGAAATTCACCTCGCTTTTGTGGTTAATGTAACACCTTGTCCGTTATGTCAATTAGTGCTTCAAAACCGCCTTGAAGCTGTTCAATATTTTCAAATGTTTCAGATTCATAAGATTTAAAGAAGGTATAGTCCGAAGCAAATTCTTGTACAGCATAGTAAACTGATGTTTGATTTGGATATCCAAAAAAGGTAAGACGTACTGTGTAATTTTCATCCGCGAAAACCTTAATTACATTCCCAGGCAACAATGGTTGGGTTTCAATGATTCTTCTTTGAATTGTGTATTGCAGTTTTTCTATAGGAATATTATTTTTTCCTGTTTTTCCTGCAAAATAGAATGTAGCAATACCTGTTACAATTTCTATTGCACACATAATGGCGAATATTGTCCAATCA
>JAZQSV010000004.1:0-12256 GCA_045630265.1 Acutalibacteraceae bacterium | reverse complement strand
TCTACCCCTAAACGAGCAAAATTTTAAAAATTTACAAGCTTATTATAGCTTATTTTCACCACTTTGTCATCATATTTTTTTTACACCTAATTTTATTAGAGTTTTCCACTGAAAAAGTGGTATAACCGCTTGATTTTTTGCGGGTTTTATGGTAGAATAAATGAGTAAAAATGTCGAGAAAAATCTATTATAAAATCAGGTGCAAAAATGGCACCGAAAGGATGTAAAAAAATATGCAAATAGAATCCATAAATGATATTTGGAATGCCGTTTGCGAAAACTGTATCGAACAAAAGGTAATTACCCCTGTAGCTCACGGTCTTTGGTTGGCCGATATTGTACCTTTGGAGCTTAAGGATGGTAAATTTACCGCTTCTATTTATTCCGACTGGAAGCAGGGTCTTGTAATTTCAAATTTTAAAAACATTATTGAGGAATCTTTTTTACAGGTTATTGGTATTCCCGTAACACTCGATCTTTTACTTTCCGACGAAAGCGGCAAGGTAATAACAAAATCTGAGCAAAGCGATGATAAGGAAGACAGCTACGAATCCCACTTTACCTTTGAAAACTTTATTGTGGGATCCTCTAACCGTTTTGCACACGCTACCTCAATGGCGGTTGCAGATAATCCGTCCGACATCTATAACCCGCTTGTTATCTACGGTGCATCGGGCGTTGGTAAAACCCACCTCTTGCTTGCAATCAAAAATAAAATTGCTAAAAAGTTTCCGGGTAAAAAGATTGAATATATACGCGGTGAAGAATTTACCAATATGCTAATCAAAGCAATTCAAGACGGTAAAATTGGTCTTGGCACAATTGATGACTTTAGAAACCGTTTTAGAACTGCAGACGTGCTTTTAATGGACGATATTCACTTTATTGCAGGTAAAGACTCCACTATGGAAGAGTTTTACAACACCTTTGACGCCCTTTATCAGGCGGGCGGTCAAATTGTTGTAACATGTGATAGGCCAATAAACGAAATCAAAACCCTTACCGACCGTATCAGAACACGTCTTTCAAGCGGCGTTATGGCAGATATGTCCCCGCCTGACTTTGAAACAAGGGTTGGTATTATTAAAACCAAGGCAGAGCTTTTAGATTTAACCCTTGATGACAACATCGTTTTCTTCGTTGCTGAGCACGTTAAAATGAACACCCGCCAAATTGAGGGTGTTATCAAAAAAATTCACGCTTATGTAAATTTACAGGGTAAAACTCCTACTATTTCGGTTGTACAGTCGCTTATTAGGGATATTTTGAACGATACTACTCCCGAGCCGGTTAAAATTGAGGAAATTATAAGCGAGGTTTCTAAAACCTTCTCGGTTTCCGAAAAGGATATTATATCCAAAAGAAAAACCGCACAGGTTGCCTTTGCAAGGCAGGTAGCAATGTACATAGCAAGGGAAACCACAGAGCTTTCCTACAAGGCAATTGGTGACAGTTTTGGTAAGGACCATACAACCGTTTTGCACAACGTTCAAAAAATTGAAAACCACCTAAGCGGCAACCCCTTTGACAAGGAACTTGTAGAAAACATAATCAAAAACCTAATGAACACCTAGCCGAGGTGCTCGGCACCAAATTCGCGGAGTTGGATAGTACAAATATAAAAAATATCATCACGCGAACGAAATTTTCAGACGCGAGAGAATATTTTAAAATTTACTAAAACCAACCACGCGAAATTGGACACGGCCACGCCGTGTTGTGCACATAGTTATACTAATTCACATTCAGGTTATTAACAGTGGTGTTGAAAACTAAAATCTATTCGACTTATCAAGTTTTTATCCAACCTACGGAGTTTGATAAATTTGCCTTATTTTTTCGCTTTATAAAAGGGAATTTTTAGGTTATACAAGCTTTCCACCGCTCTTATTATTACTACTAAAATATATATTATGTTATGTTTTGTTTTTTCTCAAAAAAATTTGAGAATTTGATTTTTAAAATTTTTTTAGGATTGGACTGAAGAAAATGAAAATTACAGTAAATCGTGAACTTCTTTCAGATGCAGTTGCAAATTTACAAAGAGCAGTTACCCCTCGTTCCTCTCTTCAAATTTTAGAGGGTATATTACTTTCCGCCGAAAAAGGCAAGCTTACCCTTATGGCATACAATATGGAAATTAGTATGCGTAAGGAAATTCCTATTATATGTGAAGAAGAGGGTGATATTGTAATTAGCGCCAAAATCTTATTTGAAATTATTCGCAAGGTCAGGGGAGAAAACATTTCACTTGAGGTTGATTCTAGATGTGTTTGCCATATTTCTTCAGGTGTTTCCTCATTTGATATTATGGGTATGAAATCTGAAGATTTTCCCGAAATGCCAAACGTTGCAGAATATAAAACCCTTACCCTTTCAAGTGAGAAGCTTAAAAGCATAGTAAGGCAAACGGTATTTGCTGCAAGTCAAATAGAAGGAACCCGCCCTGTACTTACCGGTATTAACTTTGAGGTAAAGGAAAATGAGGTTAAAGCAGTTGCTATAGACGGTAACCGCCTTGCAATTAGAAAAGAAAGAATAAATAATGACAGTAATATGGAGTTTATTGTTTCCGCCCGAGCTATTTCCGAGGCTGTTAAAATTATCGGCGAAAAGGAAGAGGACATTATTATAAGGGTTGGAAGCAGAAATATAAGCTTTGATATTGATGGCTACGTTATGACCTCAAGACTTCTTGAGGGTAAATATATTGAATACGGCCGTTCCATTCCCGAAAGCTTTACTCAGGAAATCAGAGTGAATGTAAGTGAGATTATTGATATTATTGAAAGAATTTCACTTGTTATTGTAAGTGATCAGACCAAGAGTCCTATCAGATGTATTTTTGAACAGGATAAGGTAACCTTTACCTGTTCATCCGACATTGGTAGAGCAAGGGATACTTTAAATATTGAGCTAAAGGGTAATGATTTTACTATTGGCTTTAACAGTAAGTATTTAATTGACGCACTTAAAGCTACAGAAAGTGAAGAGGTTTATATAAGGTTTAACGGCTCCTCAGCAGCTGCGGTTATTACACCAATAGACGGCGACGAGTATATCTACCTTGTACTTCCTATGATTTTAAAATAATGAAAGAAATAAAAATTGTAACTGATTTTATAAAGCTCGATTCATTTTTAAAACTATGCTCCGTAGTTCAAACGGGGGGACACGCAAAAATAGTTATTTCAGACGGATTTGTTTTGGTAAACGGTGAGGTATGTACTATGCGTGGCAAAAAGCTTCGTGATGGCGACGTAGTAAAATTTGAAGGAAACGAGTATAAAGTTATAAAATGATAGTAACTAATATTACTTCAAACGGCTTTAGAAACTTAAAAGGGCTGGAGCTTTTTCCCGACAGTAACATGAACGTAATTTTTGGAAATAACGCTGAGGGAAAAACAAATCTTTTAGAGGCAATTTGGCTTTTTTGCGGTGCAAAGAGCTTTCGCGGCGCAAAAGACTCGGAGCTTGTTTCCTTTGATAGTGATTTTGCTTTAAATACCTGTAATTTTACCTTAAATCAAAGGAATATGGACGCAAAAATTATAATTGAACAAAGGCGCAGGGCAGAGCTTTTGGGTAAAAAGCTTTCTGCTCCAAGCAAGCTTGCGGGTAATTTTTACTGTCTTGTTTTTTCACCGACCGATTTAAACCTTATAAATGATGGACCGAGTGTAAGAAGAAGGTTTCTAGATACTGCAATAGGTCAAATTTATCCCGCCTATAACGATATTTTAAGAAAATACGTAAAGGCGGTAGCGCAAAGAAATAACGCTCTTAAAACATTAAGGGAAAAAATGGACGTTTCAGACGTTTTAGATGGATTTGAAGAGCTTATTTCATCTCTTGCCATAAAAATAGTAAAATATCGCCTTAAATATTTGAGCATTTTAAGTGAAATTGTTCCTGAAATATATAGCGGTATTTCCTCGGGTAAGGAAAATCTAGAGGTTAGCTACCTTTCTAAAATTGAAAGTGGAATGGATGATAATACACTTAAAAAGCTTTACAAAGAGTCAAGAAGAGAAGATATGTTAACAGGCGGTACCTCCATTGGACCACATAGGGACGATTTGCTGCTTAATTTGAATGAAAAAGCAGTTAAAAATTTTGGTTCGCAGGGACAAAAGCGAAGTGTAGCGCTATCCTTAAAGCTTTCCGAAGCAAAGGTGCTTAAAAAAATAACGGGAGAATACCCTGTTGCACTTTTGGATGACGTTATGAGTGAGCTTGATACAATGCGTCAAGATTTTATTTTAAACCATATTAAGGATTGGCAGGTTTTTATTACCTGCTGTGATCCCGCAAACATAAAAGGGCTTGAAAACGGCAAAGTTTTTAAAATGAAAAACGGCCGTCTTGAAGCGTTTTAAGGAGTAAAAAATGTATTTACATTTAGGTCAGGAAACGGTTGTAAAAACAAGGGACGTTGTTGGCATTTTTGATATGGATACAAGCACCGTAGCAAAAAGCACAAGGGATTTTTTAAATAGAAAGGAAAAGGAAAAAGAGGTAATAACCGTTACCTTTGAGCTTCCTAAAACCTTTGTTATTACAAATAAGAAAAAAAGCAAAAAATCTTTAGTTTATATTTCACAGCTTTCCTCGTCCACCCTGCAAAAAAGAAATGGCAGTTTTTAGTTTTGTTTTTATATTTTTATTTTTAAGGTTATATAGTTTAATTTTTCAGAAATGGAGAAAAAAGAATGAGCACTGACATCAACACACCGGTAACTGAAAATTATGACGAAAGTTCCATACAGGTTTTAGAGGGACTTGAGGCTGTACGTAAAAGACCCGGTATGTACATCGGTTCTACGGGTGAAAGGGGACTTCACCACTTGGTTTACGAGATAGTGGATAACGCTATTGACGAAACTCTTGCAGGATACTGCGATAAAATCACTGTTGACCTTTTGGACGACGGTGTTATTGAGGTATCCGATAACGGACGTGGTATTCCCGTTGGTATTAACCCACAAAAGGGTATTCCTGCCGTAACAGTTGTTTTTACAATTTTGCACGCAGGCGGTAAATTCGGCGGCAGTGGTTATAAGGTTTCGGGCGGTCTTCACGGCGTTGGTGCCTCTGTTGTTAATGCTCTTTCTTCCTGGCTTGAGGTTACGGTTAAGGACGGCAAAAATATTCATAAACAGCGTTTTGAAAAGGGAAATATTGCAACCGAACTTGAGGTTATAGGTGAAACGAATGAAACAGGTACAATAGTTCGCTTTAAGCCCGATCCCGCAATTTTTACCGACACAACTACCTATGATTATGATACTCTTCTTTATAGACTTCGCGAGCAGGCATTCCTTAACGCAGGCATTAGGGTAGTGCTTAGCGATAAGAGAAGTGATTTTGAGCCAAGGCAGGACGATTTACACTTTGAGGGTGGTATTCGCTCCTACGTTGAATATTTGCTTGAAAAAACAGGTAAGGAAAGAATTATAGAGGACGTTGTTTATTTAGAGGGCAAGGAAAAGGATTCTTCTGCCGAAATTGCTCTTCTTTGGACAAACAGCTATAGCAGTAACATTATAAGTTTTGCTAATACAATTCATACCGTTGACGGTGGTACACACGAAAGCGGCTTTAAAACTTCTCTTACAAGAACGGTAAACGATTACGGTCTTCGCTTTAAAATACTTAAAGAGAGCGATACAAAGCTTTCCACCGTTGATATTTGCGAGGGTATGATTGCCGTTGTAAGCGTAAAACTTGTAGACGCGCAGTTTGAAAGCCAGACCAAGGCAAAGCTTGGTAATACATCTATTGGTAAGCTTGTTAATAAGGTTGTTAAGGAAAAGCTTGGCCAATATTTAGAGGAAAATCCCGCCGCTGCCAAGATTATTATGGAAAAATCTATTGCCTCTTCTAATGCAAGAGAGGCGGCACAAAAGGCACTTCAGGCATCAAGAAGTAAATCGGCCCTTGGCGGCAGAACAAGAATGCCCGAAAAGCTTACCGACTGTATTTCAGACGACCCAACTAAGACCGAGCTCTTTATCGTCGAGGGAGATTCTGCGGGCGGTAGCGCAGTAGAGGGCAGAAACAGTACCTACCAAGCAATACTTCCTCTTTGGGGTAAAATGCTAAACGTAGAAAAAGCAAGGGCAGACAGGGTTTATGGCAACGATAAACTAACCCCCGTTATTATTGCTTTAGGTACCGGTATTGCAGATAATTTTGATATTACAAAGCTTCGCTATGATAAAATTGTTATTATGGCCGATGCCGACGTTGACGGTTCGCATATCCGCACACTTTTGCTTACCTTTTTCTTCAGATATATGCCGGAGCTTATAACTACGGGACATATTTATTTAGCTCAGCCACCCCTTTATAGAATTCAAAAGGGTAAACAACACTTTGATGTATTTACCGATGAAGAAAAAGCGCGTCTTGTAGCCGAGCTTGGAGATAACGTTGACGTTCAGCGCTATAAAGGTCTTGGTGAAATGAATCCTGAGCAGCTTTGGGAAACCACACTTGACCCCGAGCGTAGAACAATGCTTCGTGTTACTATTGAAGACGCAATTCTGGCAGACGCAACCTTTACAATGCTAATGGGCGAAGAGGTTGAACCCAGAAGACAGTTTATTGAGCAAAACGCAGTGTTTGCCACAGATTTGGATATTTAAGGAGGGAGAAAAATGCCTAAACAAGAAGCAGTATTTTGGCCTGAGAGCGAAAACACTAATATAGTTCCGGTTGAAATTGTAGACGAAGTAAGAAACAGTATGCTTCAGTACTCAATGTCGGTTTTGGTAGGCCGTGCTCTCCCCGACGTTAGAGACGGTCTAAAGCCCGTTCACAGAAGAATACTTTATACCATGTACGAAAACGGACTTACTCCGGATAAGTCCTACCGTAAGTGCGCCGATACCGTTGGTGCGGTGCTTGGTCGTTACCATCCCCACGGTGATGCCAGCGTTTATGATGCAATGGTTAGAATGGCGCAGGATTTTTCACTTCGCTACCCGCTTATTGACGGACACGGTAACTTCGGTAATATAGACGGCTACCCCGCCGCCGCTTACAGATATACCGAGTCTAAAATGAATAAGCTTTCCTACAGTATGCTTGACGATATAAAGAAGGATACTGTTGATTTTGCACCCAACTATGATGACCGATTAAAGGAGCCAGAGGTTTTACCCGTTCGCTTCCCGCAGCTTTTAGTTAACGGCTCTTCGGGTATTGCGGTTGGTATGGCTACCGAAATTCCTCCCCACAATTTAGGTGAGGTTATTGACGGTATGTGTTGCCTTATTGATAATCCTGATGCCGATTTATCGGAAATTTGCCAGTACATTAAGGGTCCCGATTTTCCAACCGGTGGTACAATTATGGGCAGAGCGGGTATACGCGCCGCCTATGCTACCGGCAGAGGTAAGATAATTGTTCGCGGCAAGGCAGAAATTGAGGAGCAGAAAAACGGAAAATTCCGTATTGTTATTACCGAAATTCCTTATAAGGTTCGTAAAAAGGACCTTGTTAAGCATATTTATGATTTGGCGGCCGATAAGAAAATTGAGGGTATTGACGACGTTGTTGACTATTCCTCAAAGCGCGACGGCGGTATAAAAATAGTTGTTGAGGTTAAAAAGGATGCCTCTCCGCAGGTTGTACTTAATAAACTCTACGCAAATACCGCACTCCAAACCACCTTTGGCGCAATTTTACTTGCTATTGTTGGCGGTAAGCCACAGGTTTTAACACTTAAGGAAATGCTTCAAAACTGCATTGACTTCCAGTACGACATTATCTATCGCCGCACTGCATTTGATAAGAAAAAGGCAGAGGAAAGGGCCCATATTTTAGAGGGTCTTAAGGTTGCGCTTGATTTTATTGATGAGGTTATTGCAATAATTCGAAACAGCAAAACTATTGCTGAAAGTAAAGAGGCACTTTCTGATAGGTTTGGCCTTGACGACATTCAAACCGACGCTATCGTTCAAATGCAGCTTGGCCGTTTGGCAGGTATGGAAAAGCAGAAGATTTTGGATGAGCTCAAAGAAAAGCTTGACTTTATTAAAGAGTGCGAGGAAATTTTAGGCAGCAGACAGAAAATTCTTGAAATTGTAAAGACCGATGCACTAAATCTTCGAGATAAGTACGCAGATGATAGAAGAACAGAAATTTCCGACGTTGCGGGCGAGGTTGATATAGAAGACCTTATCCCCAAAGAGCAGTGCGTGCTTACTAAAACCCATAATGGCTATATTAAGCGTATTGCGGCCGATGAATATGCTATTCAGCACCGCGGCGGTAGAGGAATTAAGGGTATGACCACCAGAGAAAATGACGTGGTTGAGGATATGTTCACCTGCTTCTCGCACGACTGGGTAATGATGTTCAGTAATATGGGCAAGGTTTATAGAATGAAGGCTTACGAAATCCCAGAGGGTAGCAGAACCGCAAAGGGAATGAATATTATAAACCTTCTTCCCCTTTCTGCAGAAGAAAAGATTATGACAATGCTACCTATTCCCGCTATAGAAGAGGGTATGTTCGTTTGTATGGGTACCAAAAACGGTATTATTAAGCGTACTCCCTTGGAGGCATTTAAAAACATCCGCAAGAGTGGTCTTATTGCCCTTTCTATTGACGAGGGCGACGAGCTTTGCTTTGTTCACCTTACAAATGGAAGTTCAAATCTCCTTGTTGCAACTAAGAAGGGTAAGGCAATTAAGTTCAGCGAAACCGACGTTCGCGCTATGGGTCGTACCGCTAGGGGTGTTCGCTCAATTAAACTTACTGATGATGACTACGTTGTTGGTATGATTGTGTCAAACAGCGACGAGGACAAGGTGCTTACCGTTACCGAAACGGGTTATGGCCGAATCAGTAGCATTACCGATTATAGACTTCAGTCCCGTGGTGGTAAGGGTATTATTAACTACCGTACCGCTAAGTATGGCGACGTAGCCGCAGTGGTTGCTCCCGGAGAAAATGAGGACCTTATTATGATTTCGTCCAGTGGCGTTATTATAAGAATAGCTTTAGATGAGCTTAGCACCTATTCAAGACCTGCAAAGGGCGTAAGGGTTATGAGAATGAAGCTTGAAAATGAAGAAAAGCTTCTTACCGTTGTTACTACCCCTCACGATGAGGATGAAGTAACCGATAAGCCCGACGAGCCCGATGCCGACGCAAATGACGTTGGCGAACCCGAGCCGGTTGAACCCGATGAGTCGGTAACGGACGAAGAATAATCCTGTCGGTGTGGCCGACACCAGAACGCAAAACACAAATTAATTATTTAAAAATAAATAGTTTCCTGCGTCCATAAATTTATGTCCACGTGAGGATATTTTTAAAATTTGTAAAAGCCAATTACGCGAACATGGTGCCGAGCACCTCGGCTGGGGTTGACATTCTTTTTAAAAATTAGTATAATATTTTTATAATAATTTGGCTAATACTAAATATGGAGGTATTTGATATGAAGCTTAAGCATGTTCTTTGGATTTTAACTGCTCTTGTTGCAGTGGTTGCAATGGCAGCCGGCGTTGCAGTTTTAATTAACCGCTACCTTGCAAAGAAAAAGCAGACCGATTATATTGAGTGCGACTGCGAGGATGACGATTTTGATTTAGATGCAGACGCCGCAGCAACAATAGAATAAAAGATAAAGCCCTGACAAGAAGTCAGGGCTTATTTTTTTATCCGTGCGAAGGTCATCAAAACGAAAATAGGTTTTGCAAATTGAAAGTAAATAGTCTCCCGTGTTTTCAAGTTTAGGACGCGTGAGTACGTTTTTCATATTTGTACTATCCTACTACGCGAATATGGTGCCGAGCACCTCGGCCGCGGTCGGTGTGACCGACACCACAACGCGAAATAGGATTTCGTTAATAACAAAAATTTCATCCCGCGTACTTAAATTTTGGTAATAAAAAATTTAAGCTTGAAAATGGCACAAGTTACAACTGCGTGCGGTCGAGGTGCTCGACACCACATTCATGCAGCTAGGTTTGTTCTGTAATATAAATAATTTCCTGCATTTTTAAATTTCAGCCCGCGTGCCGATATTTTCTATATTTGTACCATCCAACTCCGCGAATTCGCTACCCACCGCGTGGGGCCACGCCGACTATTCTTCTAGGTTTTTGCCTAAAACACCTGCCGCCACTTGGGTAAGCTTAATTTCACTCTCGGTGGGTAGCATATTTTCTCCCTCTTTAGCCAAAACGGTTACAATTCCCGTAAGGTCGCCTGCGGAAATAATAGGCGCCGCTACCGATACAATAAGGTCAACCCCTTCCAAAGCGTTAAAACCCTTGTCCTTCTCGTTTAGTATAAAACCTTTGCGGTTTTCGGCCAAATCTTCAAGGTAGGGGGTAAGCCGCCGCTCCAAAACCTCACGCTTAGGAAGCCCCGAAGCCGCAATACAGTGGTCGCGGTCGCAAACTACTACCGCTTTGCTTAAATTTTTCGCCAAAACATCACAATAAACCTCTGCCAGGTCAATAAGCTCCCCCATCGGCGAGTATTTTTTAAAAATAACCTCGCCCTCTCGGTCAGTGTAAATTTCTAATGGGTCGCCCTCGCGGATGCGCATCGTTCTTCTAATCTCTTTCGGAATAACCACACGACCAAGGTCATCGATTCTTCTCACAATACCTGTTGCTTTCATATATACATTTCTCCTTAAATTACAAATTGTGTTGTTATTATCTGTAATTTGAGGAGATTTATACTGTGTGAATTTACTTTTTAGACCGATTGTGATATAATAATAAAAATTATTAAATGAGGTGAGCAAATGGGCTCTTGGGGCACCGCTTTATATTCTAACGATACATCAAGTGATGTTCGTGATATGTGCAACGAAGTATATCCATTAGTGGGTATTGAAGAAGGCACAAGACTGATTTTGAAAGAGTATGCCGATATTGTTAACTGTGATATTATTGATAACGACTATGCTGATTTTTGGTTTGCACTTGCCGATTGGCAATGGAAACACGGTATTTTAACTGATGAGATAAAAAGCAAAGCAATCTCTTTGCTTGAAGCACATACAGGCATTGACGAATGGGATGGTGCTGATGTAAAAAAGCGACTGGCGGCAATGGATAAATTGATTGACCAGTTAAAAACACCTCAACCTGAAATCAAAATTCCCAAAGCCAAAATCGCAAAGTCCAAGCACAAACCCGGTGATATCATTATTTTTCGTACTTGTGATAAAAATTATGAGTATGCCGATTCTGTTTGGAATATTGACGAATGCGGATTCACACATTTGTACACTGATGAAATAGCCAATAAACTTCCTATAAAAATTTCACCGCCCTATGAAGCATACGAAAAGTATATGGCAATTCTATGTGTTGGCACTGTTTGCGAACCACATTTGCAGTATGTTCCTGAAATTATGGAAGAACATAGTATTTATGCATACTATGATTATATGAGTACTATAGAGCCAACTTTGGATGACCTTAAAAAATGCGGATTTCTACCTTTGAATCTACGATATGGAGCAGATGCAAATGGGGTTGGTAAAAACACTTGGACATATACTTTCAATATGTTTGCACAAAACTTTTCTAAAAAAGGTGATTCGGAGACAATTATTGAAAAAATTTATTGTGTAGATGAAAGCAATCGTTTTCAAACACTGTTTTCGAAAAAACACTACGACAATGAGTACACCCTTTTGCCGAATTTATATGAAGTGTTTTCTGAAATATACAACGAAAAAGTTCGCCTTGATACGATTGGTATACAACTTGACAATTTGTTGGATAGCAATAAAGCCAATCCCGCTTTACGAACCCCAAAAGGAATAGAGCAAATTATTGACAATGAACGAAAAGAATGGGAAAAGAAAGTATACGAACTTGAGAACTCAGAAGCATATCAAAAAGCCGATGAAAACGAAAAACTAGCTATGTTAAGAAAACTTATCAAAGAAGATATGATGGCGGAGTGATTTTCCCTCCGCTTTTTCTATGTATAGGTCAAAATATGCTATTTTTCGTCAAAAATTTTTCTTTAAAAATCGCCCGAAAAACTAGTGTTTATGCGGCTTTATAGCTCTTGGTGTTATTATACCTCATTCATCTATTCGACGTACAATACCAGTTGCCTTCATATATAAATTCTCCTTCAATTTCAAATCGTGATGTTAGTATTTGTGATTAAAGGGAATTTATACTGAAATTTTATCTTATCGTGTTTTAAAAGATGAATTTAGCAGCAAGGATCATAATTACCAAGAATGCAGCATT
>JAZQSV010000003.1:0-35250 GCA_045630265.1 Acutalibacteraceae bacterium | reverse complement strand
TGCAAAGTCCTTAGCCGCAGTGTTTGCAACCACGTCCTCTTTATCTGCAAGGGCAATTTTAACAACGCCCTTAAATTCAAATTCATCTGCAGTAGGAGTAAGAGATTTATCCCTTCTATCCTTTTTATGTACCTCTAAAAGGCGTTTACAAAAGTCGTATCTGGTTTCCTTTTTCATAATAAAAACTCCTTAATAGTCAGGTTATCCCAAAAACTCATCCCAAAGCTTATGAACCTTTTCTATAACTTCTCTTCCCTTTTCAGGAGAAGCATCTTTGGCGGTTTCTACAAACCAATCATCAGAGGTGCCGATTTTATCTGCCCTGATAAGTTCAGGCTTTAAGGCCCAAAGCCAGGAAGTTTCCCACTCGCCTGCGTGGTCACCGGCAATTTCAGGATTTCTAAAATGCATTGGCCTTACCCTAATCCAGTTCCAAGGATTATCCTCGCTATCGAGCGTGCCATAAAAATCTTTCATTTTATTATCTCCCCACCAGCCAATACCGCGGGTTTCTTCAAGGAATTTGAAGATGGCTCGTCTTGCGGCATCAATACAGGCTGCCTCGGTGGGATTTATCTCCTCAATTTGGTGGGCAACAATTACGATAATATTTCTAAAGCCCGTTTTAAGTAAGGACATATAGATATTATACATGAAATCGTTTAAAACCTTACCGTCCATATCCACACTTCCGCCCTCGGGGCCTTTAACGGCATAGCTTGCGCATCCGTACCAAACAGGAGGAGCAATTAGTATATCTCTTCTTTTTTCAAGCTCTTCCAAAAAATAGTAGGCGGTTTGAGTATCTGTGCCAAGCGGCATATGAGCGCTATGGTACTCTATGGTGCCAACCGGCAGGAAAAGGGGTGTTTTATCCTTTATTGCCTCTTCTATTATGTCAGGATAACAGTTTTCAAGCTTCATAAATTTTGCCTCCAAATTTTATTTTTTGTTATTTATTTAAGGTGCGAAATCTCGCACAAAAAATACATTCCGCGGTTTGTAATAACGTTATTACAAACCATAAAGTTTAATAGGTGCACTTCACACCTATTAAAAATTCTAGCTATTCTCTATAATTTTCTGCAGGACTCACCCAAAACGAAATCTGCATCTAAAACAACGTGCTCACATTTTTCTTTTATAAGCATATTTACCGCCATTTCACCCATTTGCTTTGTTTTTTGCATAATACAGGTGATTTCGGGTTTTAAAATACCCGTCTCGTCCAAAGCATCAAAACCCGCAACCGAAATATCGGCGGGAACGCTAAGGCCTAAATCGTACGCTGCGCGAATTGCCGCAAAAGCAAGTGAATTATCGGTAGCAAGGACCGCTGTAGGATGGTTTTTCTTAGCAAAAATCTCTTTGCATACCTCATAGGCATTTTTACTTTTTATACCGGCAAAAAGCCTATCACCGCCAGGTGTAATCCCCCTATTTTCCGCGGCCTTTAAAAACCCCTCTAACCTTTCATGCTTATTGGTATGGGCTAAATACAAAATATCCTTATGGCCTAGTGAAAATAAATGGTTCGCCAGATTTTGAGCCGAGCCATAAGCATTAAAGCTTATATTTCCGATGCCCTTTGGGGCCGGTGCCTCAGTATCCATAAATACAACCGCATTTTCACCGAAAAGACCCTTATAAAAACTGCCTGCATCCGAAAGACTGGTTACACAAATAACCTTACCTATCTGCTTATTTTTAAGCAGGCGTGCAACCTCTTTTTCCCTTTCGCCACCCGCACAGGTAACAACTGTATAACCGTTTTCATAAGCCACGTCCCAAGCGGCGGCAACAATATTATTATAAAAACTGCTGGCAAGAGTGGGTAGAATAATGCCTATTGAACGACTGGACATACCTCTTAGTCCCCTTGCGCTATCATTAGGTACATAGTTATATTTTTTAAGAGCCGCTTTAATAAGTTTTCTTTTTTCGGGGTCAACCCTATCCTTATCGGTTACCACCCTTGAAACGGTAGATACCGAAACACCCAGCTCTGCGGCTATTTCTTTAAGTGTTATCAAAGTTTTGCTCCTTTGTAATAACGTTATTACTTATAATATACACCCCCTTTTACACTTTGTCAATATAATTTAAATTTTTTGTGTTTTACATTTGTCTTTTTCAAAAAAACAGCAAAAAGGTGTTGACTTTTTTTATAAGGTGTGGTAGTATATCTCTTGCCCTTAAGGTAAATGTGGGAGCATAGCTCAGCTGGGAGAGCATCTGCCTTACAAGCAGAGGGTCACAGGTTCGAGCCCTGTTGTTCCCACCATTTTTCAAGTTAATATTTGCGGATTTAGCTCATCTGGTAGAGCGCCACCTTGCCAAGGTGGAGGTAGCGAGTTCGAGCCTCGTAATCCGCTCCAAAAACAAAGCCAAGTCCCTTAAGACTTGGCTTTGTTTTTGTATTTGTGCCTTTAGGCACAACATTGTTTTGTGGTGCAACCGCAAACATCGTTTAATTCCGCAAATTAATTTCAACCTTAAATTAAACTTTTTGATTTTTAAACTCATATATTTATAAATCATTTTCGGTCTACCAATTTGATATTTTTTCATCCATATAATTTATTCTGTTTTTAACAAACGTATCTAAATAATCTATTTGCTCGCCATAGCTTTCAAAATCTTCCGTTGTTATATAGTAAGCATGCTCGGCATATTGATTTATGCTCCAAAGCTCAAAATTATATTTTTGAGACTTATCTATCATTTTTGCTGTTTTTAAGGTAAAAGACGGAAGCTGATTTACTTGGCTTTCGCTTTTTTCCCAAACAGATTTTACTACTTCCTTAAAGTCAGGCATTGCAAGTAAATCTGCAAACCATCTTGCACGGTCAAGATAGGTACTATTTACATTTCCCTCATTGGCATACTTGCCGTTTCCAAGTCCCAAATCGAAATCCCAAACCGGTCCCATTTTCATTTTCCCTCCCGCATCCTTGTACATATAACAAGAGCAGTGTAATGTGGAATCGGTATTCATAGACAGCTCTTCAACGATATACCATTTTGCCATAGCTTCCATATCTACATACTCGCTGGCTTTTGAATAGTCGCGAGATTTTATGGCTGCTTCCATATCGTCAAGATAATTATATATGTATTCAAGATATTCTAGCTGTCTAGACTCTGAAAGTTCCATAAGCTTCGAGTCTGAGGGCTTTTTAACATTAAATATTATTCCAGGGTAATGCAGCGAATCAAAAAAGATATCACCGCTTATTGGGTCATAGGTTATCTTGTCGCTGAGCTTTTGCCACTTCGTTGGGCGGTCGGCATCCATACCGTTAGTCCATGTGCCAAACTCGCCTTCGGCTTTGTTATGACCGTTTGTTTCTACAATAAATCCAACCTCTTCGGGAGAAAGGTCTTCACTAAATTTCGTAATATCTACTCTTTCCTCACTGATTTCTATCTTTTCTATAAGCTGGTAGTTGCCCACGTAGACTCCATTAACCCACAAATCAACAAAACGCACATCCATTACAGTTTCGGCACCTACACAGCGTGAGAGCTCCATTGCAACAGCATTACGCATAAGAGTTCTATCCGCAAAGTTTGCGACCAAAACCCATTCTTTATGGGAAGGCAAACCTAAAAAACTTTGTTTCTCCTCAAGCTTAAGTGTATAGCTCTTTTTAGGATAATAATACCAGCTTCCCCAACCGCGGCCTTTTATCTTCCCGCTTGCACTAATATATTCATTCTTTGCAAACGAATAGTCACCATTATTTGTATCACCGCCACCTGCAAAGACACTGCATTTTTTATACTCGGTTTTGCTACTTATATCATCAAAATCCTCAGTATTTATTGACATTGAAGGAAGCCCTGTGTCCAATGTCATAATATAAACCGTATACTTCTCTTTTTTACCATTATTATGAATTGTAAATTCAATAGGTTCAGTAAAGTTGAAGGCTGTTTTTCCGCTTTCAACATTCTTTCCCTTCACTGTTATTTTTTCACCTTCAAAAGAGAATTCCGGAATAAGTGCATTTATTTGTGTCCCTGCGGGTAAAAGTGCAGTTATTTCGTTTTCCGAAATATTACATTCAACCGAAAACGGTAACGAGGTATTTAATTCTTGCATTAAAACAAACTGCTTCATAACGTCCGTTGAATTACTTTCAATTTTCTCAACGATTGGCACGCCTGCTTCTACAGACGTAGGCGAAATTTCGGGCCATTCATATTTAGAAGAATTCTTCGTTTTGTCCGACTTTGAACTCCATCCTTTAGGTTTATTGATTGGAACAACTGTGGAGCTTGTTATTGAACCGGAATTATTTTCTTCTCCGCTTAAAAAACTTTGCGAAACTTTAAAGCCCGCAAAAATTAAAGCTACAATCACAAAAAACGAAATTACCGATATAAAAATCTTTCTTTTGTTTTTCATTCCCTTTACCTTCCCCGCTTTTCAAAATATAATTTTTGCTTAAATCACTGATAATATCTTTAAATATTTAAATAATAAGATATTTCTATTATAAAATTTATCATATTTCAGAAGAACTTTCAATAACAATTTGTTAATAGAAAGAAAATTTTCTTCCTTTAATTTGTGAAAAATTTCAAGCTTAGAACTCAAGTAAAAACAATAAAAAGCGGCTTCCAATATGGAAATAGCCGCATTTTTCTTGGCATTATTGAAAAAATATGATGCACTACATAAGCCTCATAAAATCCATTACATATCAAACTTACTCTTAATCCCTTTCATATATTCTGAAGGGGATTTTTTTTCGTATGCTTTGAAAATTTTGCTAAAATAGTGAATTGAAGAAAATCCCACCTCTAAGGAAAGTTGGGTTAAATTAAGCTTCCCCTCCCTCATTAGCTTTTTTGCATTTTTAATTCTGAGACGATTAACGTAATTTATAAGAGACTCGCCATAAGTATTTTTAAAGCTTTGGCAAATTGTTGTTTTGTTGGTGCCAAACAAAAAGCAAAGGTCATCTAAGGTTATTTTTTGATTGTAGTTATTATTTACGTAGGTGAAAATTTCTTCAATTTTACTGTTCTCCACAAAACTGTCTGTATGTGTAACTGGCGTCTCGGTACTTCTTATAAGCTCAATTAAAAATGTCTCAAATTTAAGGCGCAGCATTTGGTCGGCCCCAAAGGGCACGTCCTTTTTGCGCTTTTTCATATCCTTAATGTAGGGTATATCATAAGGGGGCAAAAAAACCGAGCGCCCCTCCTTTATAACCTCAATTAAAATCTTAATCAGCTCATTTGAAAGGGTATATGCTTTATCTGCAAAAAAATCAAGCCGCTCGCAGTCACATTCAAACCCTATAATTATAACGTTTGGGGCATCGTTTTGCAGGCAGGAAAGTGAATGCACGCTGTTATTTTTATGTATAAGCAACTGTTTTGCACCAAGGGTGCCGCTAAAACCGTCTGACTCTACCTTTATGCTACCGCTATCCACGTAAACTAGTTCTCTGAAAGGGTGCTTGTCCTTAACGGTGTGGTACTCCTTTATAAATTCAAAATAGTGTAAATTTGCCATTCTGGTAACCTTAAGTTCATTTTTAAATCCCTTAAGCTTAAATTCGGCGCTTTGAATAGAGTTCATAACATCACCCAACCTTTATACTTTAGTATAAACTTGCGTCAAAACTTTGTCAATATTAAATTTATTTAATATTGTGCAAAAAAAGTTTAATATTTTTTAAATACAAATTATTGTAGCTTTGTTATAATATAATCAGAACCTTAAAATTAATTTAAAAGGATGAGGTGAGGCATAAAATGTCAGTAAAATTTTTTCTTCACAGAGAAGGTTTTAGTGAAGCAAACAAGCTGGTTTTCGAGGGGAATAATTTAAGCGCTACCACGTTTAAATACTCAACCGGTGTTGAGGCGGTAACCCTTAAAAACAAGCACGGCTATGTTACCCTGCTCCCCTTTATGGGACAGATGATTTGGGATATGGAATTTTTAGGCAAAAACCTTGTTATGAAATCCATATTTGACGAGCCAGAGATTGCACACCAAAACTTCTGCGAAACCTACGGTTGCTTTTTAATGCACTGCGGTTTAACCGCTATGGGCAACCCCAGTCCGGAGGACACACACACTCCGCACGGTGAGCTTCCTATTGCTACATACAAAACCGCATACATAGTAAGCGGTGAGGATGAAAAGGGCCGCTACGTATCCTTAGGCGGTGTTTACACACACAAAAGGTGTTCAGAGCTCAACTATGAGTTTATTCCCGAGTGCCGTCTTTACGAGGATGCCACCACCATTGATATTAACATTGACATTAAAAATAACAAGGACCTTGACCTTGAGTATTTTTATCTTTGCCACATTAACTATCTTCCCGTTGATGGCTCAAAGCTTTACTACACCGCAAAGCACGAAGATATAGTTATTCACCGCGAAGTACCAGAAGGTTATCCCGGTGGCGACAAGACTAACGAATATATTGACCGTTTGGAAAAAGATATTTCCATTATGGATACGGTTGATAAGACTACTCAGTCCTACGCGCCCGAAATTGTTTTCACCTGTAAATACTATGCAGACGAAAATGGTAATGCACATTCTATGCAGCTTATGCCCGACGGTTACTCTACCTACATTTGCCACCGCCCCGAGGAACTTCCCGTAGGCGTTAGGTGGATTTGCCGCACAGAGGATGAGGACGCTATTGGTGTTGTTCTTCCCGCTACTGCAGAGCATAAGGGTTACATCTACTGCAAAGAAAAAGGCTACGGCAAAATTTTAAAGAGCGGTGAAAAGACAAGTATTCACCTTAAAACAGGAATTCTCTCTCCCAGCGAGAGTAAAGAAATAATTAACAAAATTCAAAAATAATAAAATGGAGGAATTTATTATGTCAAACAGAATTTGTATCCCGGATTACGAGTACAAAGAAAGAATTGCAAGGGCTGCTAAGCTTGTACGCGAAAAAGGTCTTGACGTTATGGTTGTATCCAGCACCGAGTCGGACTACGCCAACGCAAGATACTTCAGTGGCTTCTGGCCCCTTTTCGAGCGTGCAGGTGTTGCTATTGCAGCAAACGGCGACGCAGCTTTAATGGTTGGTCCTGAGTGCATTATCTTCGCACAGGACGTTGCTAAAATGGACAAAATTTTCTGCCTCAGCGAGTTCAGAGAGTCTGCTGACCCTGCATACCCCGAACTTAAGGCCGACACCTTTAAGGATGTATTTAAAGCAATCGGTGTTACAGGCGAAAACATTAAAATCGGTCTTGGCAGCTACGTAGAGTGCACACTCCCCATCTTTGAAGGACTTAAAGAGAGCTTCCCCAAGGCAGAAATCGTTAAATGTAACGACATTATGGTTGAGCTCCGCAAAATTAAGAGCGTTAACGAGCTTGCTTGTATTCAGGAAGGCTTCCGCATTATTGAGCTTGCTACCGACGAAGTTATCAAAGCACTTAAACCCGGTGTTACCGAGCTTGAGATGGTTGGTGTAGCACAGAGAGTTATTTATGAAAACGGCGCAGAGTACGAGGGTCTTCCTATGTACGTATTCAGCGAGGCATCTACCCGTCACGCTATCAGCCGTTCCAGCTATAAGAAGATTGGTAAGGGCGACATTGTTCAACTTAACCTTTCCGCTAAGATTGACGGTTACTCCCCCGCTATCGGTCTTCCCGTTGTTATGGGCAAGCTTGAGGGCGAGAGAAGAGATTACGTTGACTTCTGCTTAAAGGCACACGACTGGACAGTTGACCAGATTAAAGAGGGCGTTTTGGCAAGCGACATTGCTAAAAACTTCTATCAGATGTACGTTGATAACGGCTACAAGGATGCATTCGTTTATGGTCCCTGCCACGGTACAGGTATGATTGAGGTTGAAGCACCTTGGATGGAATCCATCAGTGATTATAAGTTACAGGAAAATATGACCTTCCAGGTTGATACCTTTATTTCCGGTCCCACCTTCGGTACCAGATGGGAAAAGGGTATTGTAGTTACCAAGGACGGCTGCAAATCTATGACTGATTACCTCAAGAAAGGTATCATCGAGCTTGACTTCTAATTAGAAGAGGTAGAAAACTATGTTTCTTGATTTTCATTTTCAAACAACCGATTCCTCCGGTTACACAGTTAGCGGCGAGCTGGTCGAAAGGTCGCTTGAATATCTTGAAAAAACAATAGTTTAATCTTTAGGCCAAGGTGTTTAGGTTCAAAAATCTAAACGCTTTGGCCATTTTTGCTAAAATTTATTTTAACGAGGTTTTTAAAATGGAAAGAAATTATGAGTTTAGAAAACGCCTTTCCGAGGTGCATAAGCCGGGCAGAAAAAATCCCGAGGTTTATCTTAAAAAAGAAGGTGTAGTCGTTACCGATGACTGGCAGATTGTTTACCCTGACGATGCAGATAGGGTTATAAAAATTGCCGCTAACGATTTAAGGGAATATTTTGAAGTTTCCTTAGAGGTTTACCCCACCGTTCGCCCTGCTTCTTTGGCTCAAAAAACCAAAATTATTGAGTATAACACCCTTTATAACGGCAAAAAATCCTCCTATAAACTAACCGTTGAGGATGATAAGATTACAATTTCCGGTGCCGATTCAAGAGGTGCCGCTCAGGGCTCATACTTTGTTGAAGACCAAATGAACTTAAACGAAGGACCTGTAATTGCAAAGGGCGTTACAGAAAAGGAACCTATTTATTCTCCCAGAATGATTCATTCGGGTTACGGACTTGATATGTTCCCCGATGAGCATCTTCGTACCATTGCCCACCACGGTATGGACGCTATTTTGGTTTTCACTAAAGACGTACACATTACCCCCTACGGTTTTTTGGATTTTAACGATCTAATTTATAGGGCTGCGGGCTATGGTATTGACGTTTATGCTTACAGCTATCACAAGAACTACCGCCACCCAAGCGACCCACTTGCAAAGGAAGATTACCGCAAAACCTATGGTCGCCTTTTCAAAGAGTGCCCCGGACTTAAGGGTATTGTTTTTGTTGGTGAATCCTGCGACTTCCCGTCAAAAGACCCCAACACCTGCGGCGTTCCCGCCCATATGGCGAGGTTGGATTTGCAGTACAAGGCTACTTGGTTTTCAAGGCCATATCCCGGTTGGTATCCTTGCAACGACTACGGCGAGTTTATGACACTTATCCGCGACGTTATTTGGGAAGAAAATCCTGAGGCAGATATTGTTCTTTGGACTTATAACTGGGGAAATAAACCTAAAGAAGCTAGACTTGAACTTATCCGTTCACTCCCTGAAGGAGTCACTTTACAGGCTACCTACGAAATGTTTGAGCATTTTCCGATTGAAGGCGGACTGGAATGGCTTACAGACTATTCTATTTCCTTTGCAGGACCCGGTCAATACTTTGCAAGTGAAGCTGAAGAAGCCAAGAAATGCGGCGTTAAGCTTTACACAATGAGTAATACAGGCGGTCTTACCTGGGACGTTGGCGTTATCCCTTATGTTCCCGTTCCTTATCAGTGGAAAGATAGATGGGACAGTATGCAAAAAGCCCACGACGATTGGGGTCTTTGCGGACTTATGGAATCTCACCACTATGGCTTCTATCCATCCTTTGTTTCGGAACTTCACAAAGCTGCTTGTTGGTCCCCTGTAGATGATTTTGATACACACATTCGCGCTATTGCAGTAAGAGACTTTGGCGAAGAAAATGCCGACAAGGTACTAGACGCTTGGAAATACATGAGCGACGGTATTAGGAAATATGTTTCCACCAACGAAGACCAGTACGGACCTTTCAGAATTGGTCCTGCATACCCTCTTCTTTTATTGGAGGATACAATTATTCCTTGCCCCGATTTCGCACATTTCAAAAACAACTATATCTGTCACCCAATGTATAACTTTGATATAACAAAAATGGCAAGACTTAATTATGAGATTAACTCTATTTCTGAAATGAGAGAACTCTTCAAAAAGGGTGCAGATATTTTTGAGGAGATTCTTCCCAGCATTCCGGCCAATAGGCTAGATGATGCAAAGAGAATGTACGGCCTTGCAAGGTTTATTGAAAATTCCGCAAGAACTACAGTTAATGTTAAAAACTGGCACATTCTAAAGCATAAGCTTGGATTTAAGCCGACCATGCACATAATTGGTCCCGCCAAGAATGACTTTGTTTTAAATGAAGAAATTTTCGACGCCATTCCCGTTAAGGAAAGAAATGCAATAATCCTTGAAATGAAGGCAATTGCAGAGGCAGAAATTGAAAACGCTAAAGCAACCATTCCTCTTGTTGATTTTGACTCTAGACTTGGTTGGGAGCCTAGTATGGAGTATATGTGCGATAGAGAACACCTTGAGTGGAAGATCAAGCACGTTGAAAAATCCATCGGTTCTCTTATGCGCCACTATGACCCCCACGCAGATAACTAAATTCAATTAGTATAAAAGCACAATAGCTAAACAAAAAATCCTAAACGGAATTTTCCGTTTAGGATTTTTTATATCTTTAAAACATTTGTAACAGTAAGTAAATTTGCTTCCACCTTAAAAGAAATATCAAACTCTGCAAACCGCATTTTATAGGTGCGGGTATCATCTTGATAAGATGGTCTAGGATCCTCGGCAAGACAGTTTAAAACTGCATTCCTTTTATTTGAAGGAATGATATCTAAAAGCTCGTTCGGGAAGCTTACCGCTAACCTATATTCCTCAAACTCACCCGCAAAACCGCAGGTTGCGTCGGTTTTGCTGTCTGCAAAGGGCAGATATGGCTTTATATCTATAATGGGTGTACCGCTTAAAAGGTCAACCCCCGAAACTATAAGCACAGTGCCCTCATTCTCGGTTTGCTCAACCCTTTCAAGCTTTACGGCGGATAAACCTATTGGATTTGGTCTAAAAGGTGAACGGCTGGCAAAAACTCCAACCTTTGTATTGCCTCCAAGTCGGGGCGGTCTGACGGTGGGAGACCATTTTTCTCTATGCGCTTTTGAAAAATCAAAAAGTAGCCAAAGGTGAGAAAATCCCTCTATTCCACGTAGTGCGTCAGGATTTCGGTACTCAGGGCAAAAAACAATTCTGCCTGTAAGTTCACTAACTCTTCCGCTTTGCCTTGGAATACCAAATTTTTCAGTAAAATCGGTTTCAATATGGGCAATGGGCTTTATTAAAATTTCACTTTCGCTCATTTAAAGCACCTCAATTTTTGTGCCTGTTTAAAAAATTACAGTCCCAAGAATTCTCCGCTTTCCGATAATAAATTTTTGTATCTAAAGCAAAAATTTACATATTTTAAAGCGTTAAACCTTTTACTGCCCTTAATCTGATATACCTTATCGCCAAAATAAATATTGAGCTTATTCTTGCCCAAAACGGTAATACCCTTTATGTTTTCAAAGTCAAGTTCTAGTTCTGCACCGTCAAAGCAAACTGACATTCTATCTCCGTAAAGAGAAAGCTTTGCATTTTTTGAAAGAAGATTTTTATTTTTATATAAAATAACCTCAAATAGGGCCACATTATCCTCAAAATAAAGGGTTTTGGGATTTTCGTTTAGATTTAGGCCGTTTACAAATTCGCACTGATAATCGTACCAGTCGGCGACGTATTTAAAGGGAAATTCAAAACCTACACCCGAAAGGGTTTTGTCGGCATTATGGGTTATGCTCTTTTTACATTTAAGGCAGGTTATCTCATTCTCCTTACTTTCAAACACGGTAAGTCCACAGTCAGGGCAAACGTACATTACCCTTTCCAAATATTCCGCTCTTTTAGAACCTAAATAGTCAGCGCCTATCTTTGTTTCGTCAACATACATGGCGGTTTTAATTCTATCAAAAAGCTCATCATCCAAAAGAGCTTTATATTCCTCGGGTTCTATAACCTCACTAACAAAGGCCCGCATATAACCCTTTCTTATACTGTCACTCCACCTTGGGTGAACGCCATAGCCACCTTCAATTTTAAATATAGCAAGCGGAAGCTTCAGCGCCTTTACCAGCGGCGCAATAGCGGGGTTTATATTAACCGGCCTTCCGTGATATGTACGGTTTCCCTCGGGTGCAAGGGCTATGGTGCCACCCTCTTTAGCTACCCTGATACAGGCCCTTACCGCACCAACGTCGGTAGTTTGTTTTTTTATGGGAATAGGCGCAACAAGATATTTAATAACCTTGGAAACAAAGCCCATTGAAAAAAGATCTTCTGAAGCAACAAAATAAACATGTCCCTTAAAGGCGGCGCCTAAAATAAACTGGTCAAAGGCGGTTTGATGGTTCATAACAACCAAAAACTGCCTGCCCTTTTGTTCTTTAAAAGGCTCAATCTTAATACCATACTTAAGTTTTACATACGGAACCAATATACAGTAAAGTACATTTCGAGCAACCCAGTGCCTTGCCCGTATCCACTTTTTCTTACCTTTTTTCATTAGACACCTCAAAAAGTAAAATATAAAAATCCTAAAGCATTAAAAATAATTCAATTCATTATAACATACATTAAATTTCTTTTCAACAATTTGCGACATTTTCATAACAAAAAAGAGCCCCAAAGAGGCACTCCTTAATATGTGCCACATTGGGGTTGTCTTTATTAAAACAGCATTACAAACAAAACTGACAAAACCGCAAGTCCGCCAAAAATAGTGGTTAAAATTATATTCCTTTTAAGTCTTGCCTTTTTTCTGGCACTGCGGTACTTTTTGCTTTTTAGTCCCACCGGTTTTGAGGACATTCCCCCAACCATTTTAGCAGCCTCCTTTTGAAGGTAACTTTCGGGAAAACTTCCAAACTCCGGTCTTACAAAAATTAAAACCCTTTCAAAATACCTGTTTTCAGTTTCATTTATCTCAATAATAGAGCGGTTGATTCCTCTTAGCATTTGGCATTTCCTCACACAAAAAATATAAAAATCACATTCTAATTTTTGCCAAAAAATAAATTTTTATACAATTCGTATTTATTCAGTTATCCACTATTTTGGTGGATAACTCGGTGGAAAAGTTCAATAACTTAGCATTTTTAAGGTTTTTTTAGGGGTTGATTACTATTTTTTTATGAAAATTTTGTTACTGACTGTAGAAAAATATTTTATCTATTTTCCGTTTTTATTTTAAAAAATTTACAGCCCGTTCAATTGCAGTTTTTGAATTTCCCCAATCGGCGTCGGGACCGCTGTTACGGTAATCAAACATAGATGCGTAATGCTTTAAATCTTTTCTAATTTCGTCTAAGGTCTTAAAGGTGATTTCGGTTAGGCCTTTACAAAATTCACTTTTGTATTTTTTAAGTCTGGATTTAGGTACGCCGCCAATAAGGCCTTCAAAATGGGGCAAACAAAATGTAGATTGAGACAAAAACATCTCCCTGAAATCCTTATCCCTTTCAAAGGTAATATAAATGGTTTCAAGCATACGTTCCATCCCCCACTCTACCTTTTCACAAACAAAACAGCTTTTAAGGAAAGGGGCAACGTTTTTTGCGTCCTTTTGAACGGTGCGGAAGGTTTTATATTCTATTTCCTCTAAATGGGTTTCAAGCATTAAAGCTATGGGAAGTCCGCCCTTTTTGTTTGCCATATAGTCTAAATGCTTTCCGCAAAAGCCCACCTTATTGGTCATAATTCGAACGTCCGGCTCCATCATAGCGGCGCCCAAAATATAATCCAG
Organism: Acutalibacteraceae bacterium; assembly: GCA_045630265.1. Classification (GTDB taxonomy): domain Bacteria; phylum Bacillota; class Clostridia; order Oscillospirales; family Acutalibacteraceae; genus UMGS1279. The sequence goes on along the minus strand of JAZQSV010000003.1, from coordinate 21,617 downwards.
CGCCCTTTGTTCTAGCTTTTTATACATTCGGCATATGGGACAACCGTCATTTTCCTCAAAGACGTCGGTAACCGGAATGGTACAAATATCCTCACGCATAAGAAATTTCCTTTCTTTTTTACCTTGTATTTTTTTACCTAATACTGTATTATATAATAAATGATTTTGAAAGTTTTTTCAAGAGGTGAAGACGTTTTGGGCGACTTTTTAGCAAAAAACATAACTCCCTTTGATTTAGCCCTTACCCTGGACTGCGGGCAGGCTTTTCGCTGGGCAAAAACCGATGACGACGCCTTTCACGGCGTGGCCTTTGGTAAATACCTAAAAGTAAAACAGGTAGGTAGCGACGTTATTTTCTATAACACCACAAGTGAAGATTTTGAAAGCATTTGGTCGGTTTATTTTGATTTTAACAGAGATTATAATGAAATTTTAAACCGCTGTGCTAAAAGCGAAATAATTGCCCCTATGCTAAATACCACTAGTGGTATAAGAATATTAAAGCAAGAGCCGTGGGAGGCGCTTTGTTCCTTTATAATATCCCAAAATAACAACATTCCAAGAATAAAAGGCATTATTCAAAGGCTTTGCGAAAATTTTGGTGAGCCGCTTGAAAACGGCCTTTACACCTTTCCCACCCCTGAGAGGCTAAAGGATTTATCTGTTGAAGATTTAGCACCGCTTCGTTCAGGGTTTAGAGCAAAATATATTTTAGATGCCGCTAAAAAGTGCAGTAGTGAGATAGATTTAAATGAAGTTTGCGAAATGCCGATTGACGACGCCAGGAACACACTTATGACTATTAAGGGTGTTGGCAAAAAGGTAGCTGACTGCACACTTTTATATGGTATGGGATTTATAGAATCCTTTCCCATTGACGTTTGGATAAAAAGAGCGCTTGAAACCCTTTTTGCCAATGGTTTTCCAAGCGAATTTAACGACTGTGCAGGTATTGTACAGCAGTATATCTTCCATTTTATTCGCACGCAAAATGAAAAAAACTAAAATTTACGTTATTTTTTATTAAATATGTAAAATAGTACTTTATTTTACATAAAAAATATAGTATAATAGTTTTTGTAAATAAAATATGGAGTGTGAAAATTATGCCACTTGTAAACACAAAAGAAATGTTCAAAAAGGCCTATGAGGGCGGTTATGCTGTTGGCGCATTCAACGTTAACAACATGGAAATTATCCAAGGTATTACCGAAGCTGCAAAAGATCTTAACGCCCCCCTTATTTTACAGGTTTCTGCAGGCGCACGTAAGTATGCAAACCACACCTACCTTGTAAAACTTGTTGAGGCAGCGGTTGAAGAAACCGGTCTTCCCATTGCTCTTCACCTTGACCATGGTGATTCGTTTGAGCTTTGCAAAAGTTGTATTGACGGCGGCTTTACCTCGGTTATGATTGACGGTTCTCACCTTGACTATGAGGACAACGTTGCTCTTACCAAAAAGGTTGTTGACTACGCTCACGAGCGTGGTGTAACTGTTGAAGGTGAGCTTGGCCAGCTTGCAGGTATTGAGGATGACGTTAACGTTTCTGCAGAGGACGCTTCCTTCACAAACCCCGACCAGGTTTATGACTTTGTTACCCGCACAGGCGTTGATTCCTTGGCTATTGCTATTGGTACAAGCCACGGCGCATACAAATTCAAGCCCGGCCAGAATCCTCAGCTTCGCTTTGACATTTTGGAAGAGGTTAGCAAACGTCTTCCAAACTTCCCCATTGTTTTACACGGTGCTTCCTCCGTTGTGCCTGAGTTTGTTGAGATGATTAACACCTACGGCGGTAAAATGCCCGATGCTATTGGTATTCCTGAGGATATGCTAAGAAAAGCCGCCACAATGGCAGTTTGTAAGATTAACATTGACTCTGACCTTCGTTTGGCTCTTACCGGTGCAGTTCGCAAGCACTTAGCAGAAAACGCAGACCACTTTGACCCCAGACAGTACCTTGGCGACGGCCGCGCCGCTATTAAGGGTATGGTAGCACACAAGATTCAAAACGTTCTTGGTTGCGAGGGCAAAGCATAATTTAAACTAAATGCCTTTTATATTAAAAGACCCGTAGTAAAAACTACGGGTCTTTTGTTTTGGTTTCGATTTTACTTTTAAAATTACATTTGCGCTTTAATATCGGCAATGCTTTGATTTATATTCTCTAGCTTTTCAAGTACCTTTGAAAGTTGCTCTCTTTGCTCTGCTACAACCTTTTCGGGCGCCTTAGCCACAAAACCGGGATTATTAAGTTTTCTTTCGAAAAACTCTTTATCCTCGTTTGCCTTTTTAAGTTCCTTTTCAAGGCGCTCAAGTTCAGCCGAAAGGTCTAAAAGGTCGCTCATAGGCATATAAATCTTAGCCGCATCGGTAATAACACAAACTGCGCCCTGCAGGTCGGCATTTTCATCAAAGGAAATACTGCTTGCATAGGCAAGGCGCTTAATAATTGCCTCAGAGCCGCTAAATAGCTCACCCTTATCAGACACAATAACAAGGTTTGCCTTTCTGGAGGGCGGAACGTTCATTTCATTACGACGAACGCGAATAGCGCGAATGGCATCCATAATAATCTGGAAGTTTGCCTCGTCCTCACTAAAAGCAAGGTCTTTATTAACCTCAGGCCATTTAGAGGTCATAATTGTTTCACCGCTATGGGGAAGCGCCAACCAAATTTCCTCAGTAATAAATGGCATAAAGGGGTGAAGAAGCTTTAACGTTTCACTGAATACGAAAACAAGTACTGCCTTTGCAGTCTTTTTGTCCTCCAAAGATTCACTGCCAAGCTTAATCTTAGCAATTTCAATATACCAGTCACAGAAAACGTCCCAAATAAAGTCGTAAAGCTTTTCAACCGCAAGTCCAAGTTCAAACTTCTCTAGATTATCGGTAACCTCTTTTGCAAGGGTATTGAACTTAGATAAAATCCACTTATCCTCTAAAGATAGCTTTTCGGGGATATAGGGTGCGGGCTCGTTCTCATCCAAATTCATAAGAACGAAACGCGCCGCATTCCAAATTTTGTTAGCAAAGTTTCTGCTGGCCAGTACCCTATCGGAGGAATAGCGCATATCGTTACCGGGGGTATTACCGGTTGCAAGGGTAAAGCGAAGTGCGTCGGCACCGTACTTTTCAATTTCAAGCAGCGGGTCAATACCATTACCAAGCGATTTAGACATCTTTCTACCCTGCTCATCACGAACAATACCGTGGAACAAAACGGTATTAAAGGGTGCCTTGCCGGTATATTCAAGGCCCGAGAAAATCATTCTCGCAACCCAGAAGAAAATAATATCGTAACCCGTAACAAGGGTACTTGTGGGGTAGAAATATTTCAAATCATCATTTTCCTCTGGCCATCCAAGTGTGGAGAAAGGCCAAAGGGCGGAAGAAAACCAGGTATCCAGTGTATCCTCATCCTGACTAAGCTTTGTACACTTACATTTAGGGCAAACCTTCGGTTCTTCCTTAGCTACTATTACCTCTCCACAGTCAGCGCAGTAATAGGCAGGAATTCTGTGTCCCCACCAAAGTTGGCGGGAAATACACCAGTCCTTAATATTCTCCATCCAATTATAATATGTTTTCTCAAACCTTTGGGGAATAAGCTTAATGTCGCCGTTTTTAACCGTTTCAATAGCAGGCCTTGCTAGTGGCTCCATTTTAACAAACCACTGCTTGGAAATTCTGGGCTCAACAACGCTGTTACAACGGTAACAAGCGCCAACATTGTGCTTCATCGGTTCTACCTTTTTAAGAAGACCAAGTGCCTCAAGGTCGCTCACAACCGCCTTTCTGGCAGTGTAACGGTCCATACCACAGTATTTTCCACCATTTTCGTTTATTACGGCCTCATCAGTCATAACGTTTATGATAGGAAGATTATGACGCAGTCCTACCTCAAAGTCGTTGGGGTCGTGCGCAGGGGTAATTTTGACAACACCTGTACCAAAATCCATCTCAACGTATTCGTCGGCAACAATGGGAATTTCCCTATCCATAAGTGGCAGCATAATGGTTTTGCCAACAAGGTGCTTATATCTTTCATCTGCGGGGTGAACTGCAACAGCGGTATCACCCATCATTGTTTCAGGTCTGGTGGTTGCAAGCTCTAAGTAACCGCTACCGTCGGTTAAGGGGTAACGAAGGTGCCAGAAATTGCCGTCTTTCTCTTCGTAGGTAACCTCTGCGTCCGAAATAGATGTTTTACAGTGTGGGCACCAGTTTATAATACGCTCACCACGGTAAATAAGCCCCTTTTCATATAGGCGAACAAATACCTCTTTAACCGCCTTAGAACATCCCTCATCAAGAGTAAAACGCTCCCTCTCCCAGTCACAGGATGAGCCAAGCTTTTTAAGCTGAGAAATAATTCTAGAGCCAAACTTATCCTTCCAAGCCCAAGCGCGCTCTAAAAAGCCATCACGACCTAAGTCTTCTTTGGTAATGCCCTCTGTCTTCATTGCCTCAACAATTTTTGCTTCGGTTGCGATAGATGCGTGGTCGGTGCCGGGCATCCAAAGGGTGCTATAGCCCTGCATTCTTCTAAAACGAATAAGAATATCCTGCAAAGTGTTATCTAAAGCGTGCCCCATATGGAGCTGGCCTGTGATGTTCGGTGGGGGAATAACTATAGTATAGGGCTTTTTATTTTCATCCGCCACTGCGTGAAAATAACCGCCTTTTTGCCAAGAGTCATATATCCTATCCTCAACCTCTGAAGGATTATATGTTTTTGCAAGTTCCTTCACTTTTCTAACCTCCAAAAAAATAATACATACACAGTATATTTTACCGCTATAAAAGAGTTTTGTCAATTGTTTTTTACCTTTTAAAGCTCTAAGTTAGAGCAGATAATAAAAGTCCTTCTCATCTAGGCTATTTTGTTGCTTTTTAAAACGGACTTTTGATTATCTGCTCTACCCTATATTGACAATTTTTTTGCTTTGTGATATACTAACGTGAAAGAATTAAATTAGCCCTTATATAGGGCATATTTTCCCTGTTGGAAGTGAGTTTTAAGTGATTTGTGACAACATTTCGGTAAATGAAAAAGGCCATCTTTGTTTTGCGGGTGTAGACACTACCATTCTTGCAAAAGAGTATGGCACTCCCCTTTACCTTATGGATGAAAATAAAATAAGAGAAAAGTGCCGCATTTACAAAAAAGCAATGTGCGACGCTTTTGGAAGTACTGCCCTCCCCCTATATGCAAGCAAAGCGGCTTCCTTTAAGGCCATCTACCGCATAGTAAAGGAAGAAGGTCTCGGCATCGACGTTGTGTCTATGGGTGAAATATATACCGCTTTAAAGGCCGGTTTTGACCTCTCTCTTGCCTATTTCCACAGCAACAACAAAACAGACGAGGATATTAAATTTGCTATAGAAAACGGCGTTGGCTACTTTGTTGTGGACAGTGTCTTTGAGCTTTACGCTATAGACGAAATTGCAAAAGAAAAGGGTGTTTGTCCTAAGGTTTTACTCCGACTTACTCCGGGTATCGACCCCCATACCTATGAGGCCGTTGCAACCGGTAAGGTAGACTCAAAATTCGGCTCTGCCATTGAAACAGGGCAGGCGGAGGAAATTACCAAAACCGCTATTTCTCTTGCTAATATTTCTGTTGTGGGATTTCACTGTCACGTCGGCTCGCAAATGTTTGATGAAGCGGTATTTGTTGACAGTGCAGAAATTATGCTGGAGTTTATTGCAAATATGCAAAATAAATACGGCTTTGTTACGAAAGAGCTTGATTTAGGCGGAGGCTTCGGTGTAAAATACACCGAACAAGACGGCACAATTGATATTTATGATAGCATTTTAAAAATCGGCGAGTTTGTAAAAACAAAATGCGATGAGCTTGCCATTTCAGTTCCTGCCATTCGTATGGAGCCAGGCCGCAGCATTGTTGCCGATGCAGGTATGACACTTTATACCGTAGGCACAGTCAAGGAAATTCCCGGCTACAAAAACTACGTTTCGGTGGACGGCGGTATGTCCGATAACCCACGCTACGCTTTATACGGTTCTGAATATACAGTAGTTCTTGCAAACCGTGCAAAGGACAAATGTGATTTTAATTGTTCTTTAGTAGGGCGTTGCTGTGAAAGCGGCGATATTTTGCAGGAAAATATAAACCTACCGCAAAACATCAAAAGAGGAGAAACCATAGCGGTGCTAACCACCGGCGCTTATAACTATTCTATGGCTTCCAATTATAACAGAATACCCCGCCCCGCTCTTTTAATGCTAAAAGATAAAACACCTTACATTGCGGTTAAAAGGGAATCCTTAGAAGACATCATTCAAAATGATATATAAAATTTTACCCAAGCTGTTACAAATTAGCTTGGGTATTTTTTTGCACTGCACCATCAAATTAACCAACTTTTTTCGCATTAACGCCAAAGTTCGACAATTTTCGATAGACTATATATCGTATAATGTTAAAAAAGGAGGTGATAATATGGATTACAGAGCAATAATTAAGCAGCTTGCCGACAAAGAAAATGTTTCTTCTAAAGAGATTGAAAAGGAAATGGAAGCTGCTATTAAATTGTCGGGTATTAGCTGCTCATCTAAGGAATTAATAGAAATTATCACCTTAACACTTTTGAAAAGACTATATATAGTATAATAGTATAATATATAGTCTAAACACTCCTATCGAAAATTATACAATTAATTCGTTAGGAGTGATAATATGAGCATCACAGAGGCGGTTAAAGCAAGACTCGAGGAATTATGTTATCAAAAGGATATAAATTTTTGCAAATTGGCAAGTCTTTCCGGGATCCCCTACACGACAGTAAAATCTATATTTTATAACCAAAGCAAAAACCCGGGTATTGTCACCATTAAAAAGCTTTGCGACGGTTTGGATATTACAATTACAGATTTCTTCACTTCCGAGAGTTTTAAAAATTTGGAACAAGAAATAAAATAAAAAAGTAAAATGGCTATCTCTTAGTGAGATAGCCATTTTGCTATTTTATTAATTTAACCTCTTCCTTGCCCTCAACTGCTTCCTTTGTTACAATAACTTCTTTTACGGTTTTGTCTGCGGGAACTGTGTACATGGGGTCAATTAATACGGCCTCAAATATTGAGCGAAGTCCCCTGGCGCCCGTTTTTCTCTCAACAGTAAGCTTTGCAACCGCTTTCAGTGCTTCCTTTTCAAAGGTGAGCTTCACGCCGTCAATTTTAAAAAGCTCCTCATACTGTTTTAGTATAGAGTTCTTGGGCTCGGTCATAATTTTAACCATTTTTTCTTCATCAAGCGCCTCAAGAGGTGTTACAACCGGAAGGCGGCCTACAAGCTCGGGGATAAGGCCAAACTTAACCAAATCCTTATGGGTGATAAGTGGCAAAAGCTTATCCTTCTCGTTTTCGATAGAGCCGCGAATTTCAGCGCCAAAGCCAAGTGATTTTTGACCGATACGGCGCTCAATAATCTTTTCGATTCCATCAAAGGCGCCCGCGCAAATGAACAAAATGTTACTTGTATCAATCTTAATAAATTCCTGCTGAGGATGTTTTCTTCCACCCTGCGGAGGAACATTTGCAACAGTACCCTCAAGTATTTTAAGTAACGCTTGCTGAACACCCTCACCGCTAACGTCGCGGGTGATAGAGGTGTTCTCCGACTTGCGGCCGATTTTATCGACCTCGTCTATATAGATAATACCGTGCTCGGCCTTTTCTATGTCATAATCCGCCGCTTGAATAAGACGCAAAAGAATATTCTCAACGTCCTCACCAACATAGCCTGCCTCTGTTAAAGTGGTAGCGTCGGTAATAGCAATAGGCACATCCAAAAATCTAGCCAAAGTAGTGGCAAGCAGTGTTTTACCAACACCCGTAGGTCCCAAAAGCAAAACATTACTTTTTGCAAGCTCCACTTCGCTTTCTTTATTTTTAAGGCTACGAATTTTTTTATAATGGTTATAAACGGCAACCGCCAAGGTTTTCTTGGCTTTGTCTTGGCCTATAACGTATTCATCTAGCTTTGCCTTAATTTCAGCCGGTGTGGGCAGGGGCTTTGCCTCTGTCTCTTTACCCTTTTTAGACCTTTGCGGCAAACCTTGGTCTACCGGTATTTGTCCGTGGCCTAAAAGATTATAGCAAACGTCTATACATTCATCACAAATATATACGCCGGGGCCTGCAATAAGCTCCATAACCTCTTCCTGCGTTTTGCCGCAAAAAGAGCAAACAACCTTTTCATCCTTTTTTACTGACAAGGTAAAACCTCCCTAAGATAAAATCTTATCTTTTATCAATAACCTTATCAATAAGGCCGTATTCTGCCGCCTCAGAAGCCGACATAAAGTTATCCCTCTCGGTATCCCTTGCGATTTCCTCAAAGCTGCGGCCTGTATTCTCGGCAAGAATTTTGTTTAGGGTTTCACGGGTCCTTTCAATATGACGGGCGTGAATTAAAATATCGGTTGCCTGACCCTCGGCTGCGCCTAACGGCTGATGAATCATAATCTCGCTATGGGGAAGTGCAAAGCGCTTACCCTTTGTACCTGCTGCGAGCAAAAATGCACCCATACTTGCCGCCATACCAATACAAATGGTGCTAATATCGCACTTGATATACTGCATAGTATCATAAATGGCCATACCCGCCGAAACACTTCCACCGGGGCTATTGATATAAAAATTTATATCCTTTGTAGGATCCTGACCCTCAAGATAAAGCATTTGCGCAATTATAAGGCTTGCAGATGCATTATTAACCTGGTCCGAAAGCATAATAATACGGTCGTTTAAAAGGCGTGAAAAAATATCGTACTGGCGCTCGCCTCTGCTTGTTTGTTCAACAACATAAGGAACTAAATTCATTTTACTATCCACTGTAAATTCCTCCATTTCGTATAACAAATTATTGACCTAAAACAATTAGTCTAAACAAAACCGCACAAAAACTTAGGTCTATCGGACGAAAGCTTTTGTGCGGTAAAATCACTTTCTACCGATTTGTAGGACAGTTTTAAGGTTTAATTATTCAGCCTTGTCTTCTGCCTTTTTAGTAGTCTTTTTGGTAGTAGTAGTTTTCTTTGCGGTAGTTGTAGTCTTCTTAGTAGTCGTAGACTTCTTGGCCGCAGGTTTTTTCTCTACCTTTTCTTCCTTTTTGGTATATTCCTTAACCTCAGTAATCTTTGCATTCTCCTTTACAAGGTCCATTGCCTTTCTAACGGTAAGGTCTGCTGCAAGGTCCTTTTCAGGGATAGACTTCTTAATCTCGTTTACGTCCATAGAATAGGTTTCTGCCAAGGTATTAAACTCTTTTTCAAGCTCCTCTGCGGGAACGGTAAGATTTTCAAGCTCTGCAATCTTTTCAAGAGCAAGACGAATCTTAACCTGACGCTCTGCCTGAGGCATAAAGCTCTTCTTCATTTCCTCTACGCTGGAATTTGTGTACTGTAAATACATATCAAGGTTCATACCCTGCATCTGTAAACGATACTCAAAATCTCTTACGCTTTGCTCCGCGCGATTTTTAAACATTGCTTCGGGGATTTCGGCATCGATAACCTCAACAAGTTTGTCAACAAGTTGATTCTCAACCTCGTCCTCTGCTGCGTTTTGCTTTCTCTCTAAGGTTTTAGCGCTAATGTCGGCTTTAAGCTCTTCCAAAGTATCGAACTCGCTTACGTCCTTAGCAAACTCATCGTCAATAACGGGAAGCTCTTTTTTCTTAAGTTCGTGGAGCTTAACCTTAAAGGTAGCATCCTTGCCTGCAAGCTCGGTTGCCCCATATTCTTCGGGGAATTTAACGTTAACGTCAAACTCATCACCTGCAGTATGACCTACGATTTGGTCCTCAAAACCGGGGATAAACTGACCGGAGCCGAGTGCTAAAGAATAACCCTCACCCTTGCCACCTTCAAAAGCAGTGCCGTCAACAAAGCCCTCAAAGTCGATTACTGCGGTATCATCCAAAGCGGCGGCACGGTCAGTAACCTCAACCATTCTGGAATTACGCTCTGCAAGGCGGTTAAGCTCAAGGCCAACTTCCTCTTCGGTAACCTCTAAAATAAGCTTCTCTGCGGTAAGACCCTTATATTCACCCATTTTAACCTCGGGCTTTGTGGTAAGAGTAACCTTAAAGTCAACACCGTCTGCCTTGCTTATAGAAACAAGGTCAAACTTCATCTCATCATCAATAATGGTAAGGCCTGCTTCCTCTGCTGCACCCTCCAGCGCTTCTACGTAAAGAAGGTTTAAAGCATCCTCAAAGAACACAGACTCGCCGTAATACTTCTCAATAATGCTCATAGGTGCCTTGCCCTTACGGAAACCGGGAACGGCAATACTCTTAACCTGTTTTTTATAAACCTTTGCTATTGCATCGCGAAATTTCTCGCCGTCAATAGTAATTTCCAACTCATAGCGGTTGGTTTCTACTTTGTTTGCTGATTTTAAACTCATTGTATTTTAACCTCCACACAATTGTACTGATATACTATACCATATATTACAAGTTTTTTCTACTATTATTTTTAATTTTTTTAAAATTTTTATATTTATATATAAAATATTTATTATTTATAAACTAAAATAGGCGTAAAATCCACGCAATCGGCAGAAATTAGCTTAAATTCTAAACCGCCGTAGTTTGAAACTGAGCTATTAAACCCGCTTCCGTGAATATGGCCGTGATAAACCGTTTTAACTCCATATTCATCCAAAAGGGACAAAATATCCTCGCACACATATTCTCTGTAAACGGGGGGATAATGTAAGAAAACAAGAAGTTCGTTTGATATTTTTTTTGCAAAGTCAAGAGAAAGTTTAAGTCGGCCAAGCTCCCTTTTTCTTATTTTTGTTTCGCTGCCCGCATCGTAAAGCCAGCCACGTGTTCCGCAAATTGCTTTTCCCTCTACCAAAATGGCATTATTATAAAGCAGTTCTACGCTTTTTATATTATTTTCACTAAAAAAATTATTTATTTTTGTAACGGTGCTCCACCACAAATCGTGATTGCCTTTAAGTAGTATTTTCTTGCCTGGCAAAGCATCAATAAATTTAAAATCCTCTAAGGTTTCCTCTAGTTTTAATCCCCAAGAAAAATCGCCCGGCAAAATCACCGTATCCTCTTCTTTTACAATGCGGCACCAGTTTGCTTTTATTCGCTCGGTAGAGTTTTCCCAACCCTTAAAAATGTCCATTGGCTTTGGAACAGAAAGTGCTAAATGCAAATCGGAAATAGCATAAATTGACACTTTGTCACCCCACTTTTTTAAAAAACTTATAAACTATAAAAAAATGCACATACTGAATGTGGACGAAGTTTTTTCGTCACAATCTTGAAAGGATGAATTAAAATGGAAAACAAAACTATTGCCGACGTTAAATGTACAGTTGAAAACTGTATGTACCACACAAAAAACAACTGCTGTGAGGCAGGTAAAATTGAGGTTGACCCTTGCTGTGATGATTGCAGCTGTTCAACCGAAACCGCCTGTAAAACCTTTAAGGCAAGAATGTAGTTCTTAGCTTCAAGTGGCCGCTTTTTTAAAAAAAGCGGCCAGATTTTTTACTATTTTATTTTAAGATAATCTAAAACTACCTGTTCCATTTCCTCTGCACTGCAAAGATTGTTGAATCTAACCTTTTTGCTGGAAAGTTCGGACAGAGGTGCAGGCGCCTTAGTGTTAGTTAATGCGCTGAGCTTTGAAACAGTGTCAAACTCATTATCTGTGGCTTCGCCGCCGAGTGCAGACAAAACGCTACCTGAGAATTTGTAAGGACTTGCGGTTGATGCAATAACCATAATCCTATTATCCCCGCTTTTTTCCTTATATTCCTTTGCAACGCTTACTGCAACGGCAGTATGTGTATCACAAAGGTAGCCCTTTTCCTCAAAAATACACTTAATGGTTTTCTTTGTTTGTTCATCATCACAGTATCCGCCAAAGAAAAGCTCATCCAAAGCTGATTTTACATCCGAGTCTACTGTGTAAGCGCCCTTTTCTTTTAGGTCACTTTGCCAAGAAACTGTCTTATCTGCATCCCTGCCCGACAGTTCAAAAAGCATTCTCTCCAGGTTACTGGAAATAAGGATATCCATAGAAGGAGATATGGTTGTATAAAAATCTCTGTTACGGTCATATGTGCCGGTGCTCAAAAAGTCGGTCAGCACCTTATTTTGGTTAGAAGCGCATATAAGCTTATGAATTGGCACACCCATTGCCTTAGCGTAATAGGCCGCTAAAATATTACCGAAGTTACCGGTAGGAACTGCTACGTTAAAGCCATCTTTAATATCAACGCCTTTACTTAAAAGGTCGCAATAAACGGAAATATAATAAACAATTTGAGGTGCCAAACGTCCCCAGTTTATAGAGTTTGCGCTGGAAAACTGCATATTATTTTCTTCCAGTTTTGCCTTGACGGCAGGGTCGGTAAATATTTTCTTAACGCCCGACTGAGCATCATCGAAATTACCCTTAATAGCGTAAACGCAAACGTTTTCTCCAACCTGAGTGTCCATTTGGAGTTTTTGCATAGCGCTAACGCCCTCGCTGGGATAGAAAACCATAATCTCTGTGCCGGGCACATCGTAAAAGCCCTCCAAAGCGGCTTTACCTGTATCGCCCGATGTAGCAACCAAAATTATAGTCTTTTTACCGTTTGAAACCTTTTTAGCGGAGGTTGTTAGCAAAAATGGCAAAATTTGAAGAGCCAAATCCTTGAATGCGCAGGTGGGGCCGTGCCAAAGTTCCAAAACAAAGGTACCGTCCTCAAGCTCTACTATAGGTGCGGGCTTATCATCATCAAAGGTATTAGCGTAGGCACCGTTTGTACAATAATCTACCTCTTCCTTTGTAAAGTCACCCAAAAACTTACCCAAAATAAAGGATGCCCTTTCAGGGTAGGTCATATTAGATAGGCATTTAAAGTCATCACCGCTAAGGGTGGGTATATTCTCAGGGACAAAAAGACCGCCCTCTTTAGAAATACCCATTGCAATGGCATTAGCCGCCGTAACCTTTTCATTTAAATTCCTTGTGCTTATGTAGTTCATAATTTCCTCCAAAGCCATTTTATTACCCTTTAATTTTGACATATTCTGCCCAAAAAAGCAATAGCATTTTCATAAAAAATAGCATCCAAAACCGACTTTTTTATCCCCATATTCACTAAATAATCATAAAGCGCATAAATATCACGCGGGGTGGATAGTATATTTGACATGTTCCCACCATCAAAATCGGTGCCAATGCTTATATTCTTCTCCATATTAAGCTCTAATAAATGGAGAATATTTTGCCCTATACTGTAAAAAAGGTCATCGCCTAAAAATTCAGGATAAAAGCAAAGTCCCACAAGGCCATTTTTATCCCTAATTTTAATCAGTACCTCATCGCTCAAATTTCTAGGGTTTAATTTTATAGCACTACAGTTAGAGTGGGTTGCAAGTGGATATTTAGCCGCTTCCACTGCTTCCGGCGCCGCCCTGTTTGAGAGATGAGAAATATCCAAAGCTATATTAAGGGAGTTTGCAAGTTCTATAATTTTTCTGCCCGTTTTTGTGAGCCCCATATCGCTACCGGCGCCACCACCTAAAGGGTTTTCACCATTCCAAGTAAGTGATATAATTTTAATATTATCGGCCTGCATTTTATAAATAAAATCGGGATTATCAGACAAAAATCCACCATTTTCAACCGACAAAATAATACCCTTTTTTTGGTCCCTATCTCCCTTAAAAACGCAAAGCCCCCTGTCCTCTATGAAGGACAGGGTTTTATTTAAATATTCATTATATTTATGCCACGGATCTTCTTCCTTGCCATTAAACCAAAAGGCGGTATTTTGTAAAAAACGCTCAAAACCGACACTTGTACAATCAGAATAACACTCCGTACCCTCTAAAAGTTTTAAAGGTAAGTCGGTATGTAGGTCAATAAAATTCATTCCCTTTTACCTCAAAAGCATTTTCAATATGGTTTACTTCTACCTTATTTATATTACCATCTTCGGGAATTATAACCTCTATAATATCAAACCTTGGTATAAGGTTTGTACCGCTTTTAAATATGTAGTTCTTTGCTGTATAAACTATGCGGCCTTTTTTAGCGGGGGTTACCGCTTCACGTGGCATATAGTCACTGCCCTCGCGCCTCAGTTTTACTTCTGCGAATAGTACAATTTTTTTATTTTCAGCAATAATATCTATTTCCCCGTGGGCCGATTTATAGTTTCTTGCCGCCACGAAAAAACCTTGTGCCTTTAAATACTCCGCCGCTATTTCCTCGCCCTTTTTTCCAAGCAAATAACTATCCTTTTGAAAATAACTCATATCTTCTTTAAAAAGCTTGGTCTGTGGCAGGCGCTGATGCCATATTTCTTAATAAGCTCTATATGTTCCTTGGTTCCATAGCCCTTATGTTGTTTGAAGTTGTACATAGGATATTTGGCATCCAGTTCTAACATTAGTCTATCCCTTGAAACCTTTGCAAGTACAGATGCCGCCGCAATAGACATTGAAAGTGCATCTCCTTTAACCACGGTTTGGGTAGAAACAGGACAGTTTTTAGGTGTGCGATTCCCATCAATTAGCGCAAAATCGGGCTTTATATTCAGCCCCTCAATAGCTCTGTTCATAGCAATAAAGGTGGCCCCTAAAATATTATGCTCTTCTATTTCCTCCACCGTAGCGTAAGCAATACTGTAAGAGAGCGCCTTTCGACATATTATGGGAAAAAGCTCTTCCCTTTTTTTCTCTGTAAGCTTTTTAGAGTCATTAAGACCCTCTATCTCCACGTCCATTGGTAAAATAACTGCCGCGGCGCAAACAGGACCTGCCAAAGGACCTCTGCCCGCTTCGTCTACTCCGCAAATTAACTTATAGCCATTTTGAAGTGCCTCTTTTTCAAAGCTCAAATCAGGCATTCTCTCACCACCAAATCAAACTAGAATAACCGCTTAAATTTACTCCGCCCACTCAAGGGTGATTTTTCCAAGCAGACCACTACGGTATTCATCCATTAGCATTACTGCGGCACGCTCTGTATCAATTTCGCCGCCGCGCACAACCATTCCCCTTTTTCTACCTATGTCACATAGTAAGTCATAGGGCTCTTTTTCGGGGTCTATATCCATTTTATACCTTGCGTCAAAAAGGTTTTTATAGTTTTTAGCGGTGAATTTTAAAAATTCTACTGCCAGTGTTTCAATATCCAAAACCGTGTCCTTTATAGCCCCCGTAAAGGAAAGTTTCAGTCCAACGCTTTGGTCCTCAAACTTAGGCCACAAAACACCGGGGGTATCTAGTAGCTCTAAGCCCTTATCAACCGTAAACCATTGGTTGCCCCTTGTAACTCCCGGTCTATCCTCAACCTTTGCGCGGTTACCCCTTGCGATTTTGTTTATAAATGAAGATTTTCCAACGTTTGGGATACCAATAACCATAACCCTAAGGGCTTTGCCAGCCATACCTTTTTTGGTATTTTGCTCTATTTTATCCTTTAGCATTTCCTTTAAGGTAGGAACAACCTGAGTTACTCCCTTACCGCTTTTACAGTCAACAGAAAGGGCGCTGTAACCATTACCCTTAAAGTAATTTATCCACCCTTTAGTGGCGTTTGGGTCGGCCATATCACACTTATTAAGCAAAATTAAAACGGGTTTATTCTGCACTATGTCCGAAAGTTCGGGATTGCGGCTGGAAAGCGGAATTCTTGAATCCACAATTTCCACCACCGCATCAACCAAAGATAAGCTTTCGGTAATTTTTCTTCTGGTTTTAGCCATATGGCCGGGAAACCAGTTTATATTACTTATACTTTCACTCATTTTTTACTCCAGACCTTCATAGAGTCCGCCCACTCTTTTAAGTGGTGAAACCCTAAAAACAGCCTTTCCCAAAATATATTTTTCATTAACCATTCCGTTATCTCCTAAATCGGAAAATCGGCTGTCTGAAGAAGCATTTCTGTTATCTCCGAGTACAAAAACACAGTTTTCGGGCACCCTGACAGGAAAGGTAACGTCCCCGCTCATATGAATGGGTTCCCTGGCATACGGTTCACTAAGGAGCTTGCCGTCAACATAAACAACACCAAGCGCAAAGTCAATATAAACCGTTTCGCCCTCGGTGGCTATTACCCTTTTAATAATGGGTTGGGATTTTTCATCGTTTATGTCGGCATTGCCGTTATTTCTGGATATAACAACAATATCCCCGCGTTTTGGTGTATAAAAAAGATTTGAAATTACCACCTTTTCTTCGTGGTGGAGGGTATTAAGCATTGAATCGCCGTCAATGGATACTATTCTGAAAAGGAAGGTAAAAATAATTACAACCGCAATTACCGAAATAACAATAACGTCGAGCCACTCAAATAGGTTTGGCAAGAAGCTTTTAGCTTTTGTGCCGCCCTCGGCATTATTATTTGTATATTGGCTTTCAGAGAAACTTTCCCTTTGCTCATACTTTACCTTTTTTCTTCGCTTTTTGGGATAAATGTCTAAAGATTCCCCGTCTTCTTCAAAAGAAAACCTACCCTTATCACTTCCAAAACCTTGCGCCATAATTTTCCCTCCCTATTAAATACTACCGATAAATACCTGCTCTATAAAATGCAAAAAAGGGGACAAAACCTGTCCCCTTTCAGCGCTTTTAGATTTGTTCTTTAACCTTTGCTGCCTTACCAACACGGTCGCGAAGATAGTAAAGCTTTGCTCTGCGGATTTTACCACCGCGAACAACCTCAACCTTGGCAACATTGGGTGAATGTACCGGGAACACACGCTCAACGCCTACGCCGTAGGAAATGCGGCGAACTGTAAAGGTTTCAGCAATTCCTGAATTATTGCGGGCAATAACTGTACCCTCAAAAATCTGAATTCTTTCTCTTTCGCCTTCACGAATCTTTACGTGAACCTTAACGGTAGAACCAATTCTGATTTCGGGTGCGTCTTCTTTGAGCATTCCTGCAGTAAGTTCTTTAACAAAGTCCATTTCTTTTCCTCCTTAAAATATCAGACGTTCATACCTTTTATATCTAATAAAGCAGAGGACCGCCAGCTTCATTGTCGTATAAATACGGCAGTGACTCCCACCTATAAGGATTAGGTGTAATCAAATGCTAGAATATAATAACACAACTCAGGCAAAAAATCAAGTCTTTTTTTATTTTATTTTTCACAAAGACACTTTGAGGTTTTTAAAGCCCGAAAAATCCGCTATTCCAAGCTATTTTCAATAGCAATTAAGCGGTTATATTTAGCGGTACGGTCGCTTCTGCAGGGCGCTCCGCTTTTTATAAACTTCGCCCCTGCCGCAACTGAAAGGTCAGCTATAAAGGTGTCCTCGCTCTCCCCCGAGCGGTGGGAAATAATAGGTGTATATTTATTCCTTTTTGCAAGTTCAATAACCTTTAATGTTTCACTCACCGTTCCAATTTGGTTGGGCTTAATTAAAATACTATTGCCCGCAGAAATCTTAATTCCTTTGGTTAACCTTTTTTCATTTGTAACAAATAAATCATCACCTACAAGCTTTACCTTTTTGCCAAGCTTTGAGGTTATTTTGCACCAACCAT
This sequence comes from Acutalibacteraceae bacterium, assembly GCA_045630265.1. Lineage (GTDB taxonomy): Bacteria > Bacillota > Clostridia > Oscillospirales > Acutalibacteraceae > UMGS1279. The sequence continues at coordinate 4,048 of JAZQSV010000003.1, read as the reverse complement.
CCCAATCATCCTCGGAAAGTGGGTCCTCAACCGATATAATAGGAAACTGCTTTACCAGTTCCTCGGTAGTGGCTATAAGCTCTGCGCTACTCATATATACACCGCGCTTAGGTAGTAGATATTTATCACCCACGTACCATTCGCTTGCCGCTACGTCCAAAGCGACCGAAACGTCGTCAAAGGAATATCCCGCCCCTTCAATCGCCTCAGCAATAAGGGAAATTGCCTCCTTGTCGGATTCCACGCTGGGAGCAAAGCCGCCCTCGTCCCCAACTCCTACCGACAGTCCCTTGAGCTTTAAAATTTTGCCTAAGGTGTGATAGATTTCGCTTCCCCACCTAACCGCCTCTTTAAAGCTTGGGGCTCCTTTAGGCACTATCATAAACTCCTGAATATCAACATTATTTGAAGCGTGGGCACCGCCGTTTAAAATGTTCATCATAGGTACGGGAAGCCGCTTTTCTCCTGCCCCGCCCAAATATGCGTAAAGGGGTAGCTTATAATGCTCTGCCGCCGCTCTGGCAAGTGCCATAGACACCGCCAAAATGGAGTTAGCGCCTAGATTTTCTTTGTTTTCGGTGCCGTCCAGCTCGCACATATATTCATCAATAGCGTTTTGCTCTATTGTCTTTGTTTCAAGTAGCGCACTTTTTATGGTAGTATTTATATTTTCTACTGCCCCGAGCACTCCCTTGCCACCGTACCTGCTTTGGTCACCATCTCTAAGCTCCGCCGCCTCGTAACTTCCCGTAGATGCACCAGAGGGCGCTATCGCAATTCCCCTACTGCCATCCGCAAGGGTTACCTGCGCACAAACTGTAGGGTTACCCCTTGAATCTAATATCTCAAGACCTTTAACATCAACTATTTTTGTCATACTATGCCTCCAACATACAATTTTTAGTATTTTCCCCAAAAAGGACCGGAATATAAAAAATGGTTGAAAAAATAAAAGTTTTGGTATAAAATTATATTAATGTAAAGTTTTGGGAGGGCAATTATGAAACGCTATGAAATTGCAAATTTAATAGTAGATATTTCTGCGCCCTCAAAGCGCCTTTTGAAACTTGGCGCTCCTTATGAAAGCAACAAAGCGGGAGAAGCGGATATTACAATAAATATAAGCAGTGATACCTTGGATAAGCTTTGCGCTGATCACCCCGCACTTACAAGGGAAGAACTGGCTTACCTTGCCTCAGGTACCGCTTTTTACAGAAAGGCGGCGGCTTTTAATGCGCTTTTAATACATTCCTCAAGCTTAATTTATAAAGATAAGGCATATATTTTTACGGCCGATAGCGGAACAGGAAAATCCACCCATACCGGCCTTTGGAAAAAGGTTTTTGGCAGAGAGGTTACAATTTTAAATGACGATAAACCCATAGTTCGCAAGCTAGACGGAGTTTGGACTGCCTTTGGCACCCCTTGGAGCGGCAAGACCGACCTTAACGTAAATAAAAGCGCGCCCATAGGCGCTATTATCTTTTTAAAAAGGGGCGAAACTAATAGTATAAGGAAGCTAAATCCCCCAAAAGACGACGTTGCTCCCCTATTTATAAAGCAAATCAGCAAACCCACAAAGCCGGAAAATTTTGAAAAAGCATTGCAAAGCGCAGACGATATTTTAATGAACCTACCTCTTTATGAAATGTTTTGTAATATAAGCGAGGAGGCCGTTTGGACGGCTAGGAATTTTATAGTAAAATAGCGGGCAAATTATTTTCAAATTTCCTTATTTTATACTTGACAAAGAATAATTTTATGGTATAATAATCTTTGCTTTTATATGGTGGATATAGCTCAGTTGGTTAGAGTGCCAGGTTGTGGCCCTGGAGGTCGTCGGTTCGAACCCGATTATCCACCCCATTTTTTATGCCCATTTTTAAATTTAATATTGGGGTGTCGTCAAGCGGTAAGACACAGCACTTTGACTGCTGCATTCGTAGGTTCGAATCCTGCCACCCCAGCCATCAAAAAGAGCACCCTTTTCGGGGTGCTCTTTTTGGTGCCCTTTGGTGGCGGATGAGAACCGTAGGTTCGTCGAAGCTGCTCAAAAGCCGCGATAGGCTTTTGAGACTGCGAAGTCCCGAGCACCGCCGAAATACCGCAACCGCTCGGAGCGGTCGGTAGAACGGTTGGCGCAGAGTACCCTGCCACCCCAGCCAAAAATCGACAAATCTCAACAGAGGTTTGTCGATTTTTACTTATTACCTCTTCACTTTTCACTAATCCTTTGGGTCGATTTTTGGAAGTAATAAGTAATAGTGAATAGTGAAGAAGTAAAGGTATCCTCTTCGCAGAGAAATTTATTAGAGCACCCTTTTCGGGGGTACTCTTTTTGGTGGTAGGATGAGAAACGCTTATAACCAAGCGCAAATAAGCAATCAAACAAAATCGCCCTGCTCATATCCTTAAAAATTTAGGGGCGACCGATGAATCCATAAAGTCGGCCGCCCCCCTTAGATACAAGGCAAACCACAAGGAAAACGAAACGCTATTTTATTTCCCGGTTTGCTATGACAAAATCAAACTATTATCGCGCTATAGCCCTTGCCCTCAAGCTCGGCCTTTAGCTTTTCTGCATTTGCTTTATTTGCAAAAGCGCCGACCTGCACTCTGTAAAGCTTTGTGTCTTCGGCTTTTGGGGGTTCTGCTTTTTGCTCTGCACTATACTGAATACCAAGGGTTTTAAGAATTCCCTTTGCAATGGCAACCCCCATTGCTTTTTGCTCGGCTTCGGTATCTAAAATCTTAATATCGTTTTTGTTGTCTACAAAAGCGCACTCTACCAAAACGGCGGGGGCTATGGTATTTCTTATCCAACCAAAATAGTCCCTACCGTCAGAACCTAGCTTAGTTTTAAGTCCCCTTGAATTTTGACCGATACCTACTATTTCATTTATAATGTTTTGTGCCAAAACCTTCGAGGCGCCACCCTTTGAATAGTGGTAAATCTCCACCCCGTCGCCGCCACCTGCGTTATTATGAATTTCAACCGCAAAATCGGGGCCGAAGGCGTTACACTCTTTAACTTCTTCGGTTAGCGGGTCGTTTTCATCCTTAGTTCGGCTAATGCCCACTTGTACTCCATGGCGCTCAAGCTCGGATTTTGTGAAAAGTGATATGGAAAGATTTAAATCCTTTTCCCTTATACCGTTTGCTACTGCGCCGGGGTCAGAGCCACCGTGTCCTACACCGATAAATACTTTTTTTGCCATAATTATTCTCCCTTTTCAATAAATTGCTTAAATGCCTGGTGCATACCTGTGGAGGCAAGACCCGAAATCAGTCCCGACAGAATTATTTGCGGGGTAACGAAAAAATTGCTCGTCCATACGTTCAAGAAAACACCTAAAAGACCCATAATAAGCGGAATAAAACTGCTTATCTTATCCTTAAAAAGTTTCTTTAATATATAGCCAATACATAGGCAAATGCCCATTATTATAACTACAATATATTCCTCTAAAAAGTTCACAACCTTCACCTCCTTTTCAAAAATACACCCACCACATTTTATGCGTTACAAATATGGGCGGTGTTGTTCCTTCTCCAAATCCCCTACCCTGTGGTTTATTACCTGAATTTCCTTTTCTATAACGGGGATTCTAAGGGCAAAATTATTGTGCTTGTCCACCTTGCTTTCAAGCTGTTTAATACGAAAGTTTGTAAGCTTGGCGCTTGATAACACTCCGAAAAAGCTACCTAAAACTGTACCCAAGCATGCAAGGAGTGCTACTGTAACTTCTGAACTCATTTGCTCACCACCTTTGCACCCATTATACCTAGTTTTAAAAAACTTTCACCCCACTAAATTTCTAAACAAAAAAAGGACAAACCGACCGAAGCCGATTTGTCCTTTAATTTTGCCTTTTATATATTTTACTGTGCTTTAACCGTTACTGAAGTGATTTTAGGTTGGTTAGCACTTGGCACAGTACCGTTATTGTCGGTAGGGATTACGTCCTTGCAAATTTTATCTACAATATCCATTCCGTCGGTAACATAAAGTCGGATCGTAGCCATGTCGTTCTGTGAGCCAAGGAGT
>JAZQSV010000002.1:0-41039 GCA_045630265.1 Acutalibacteraceae bacterium | reverse complement strand
TGCACTGTAGTGCTAAGTTTTTAACCAAAGTGCTCGGACTGTAATTTATTGTTCGCGACACCGAGTGTGCCCCCTTAACGTCAAGTTAAATCTATAATAAGGTATTATTTATCTTTAGTCAATAAAAGTGCGAAAAAGTTTATAATTTGTTAAATTTTATTACTTGTACTGTGCCCTTACACCGCCAATATATTTAGGCCTTGTATATGCGCAAAGCAACAGTGCATTCCCCACGTTTTTAACCGACGTTCTAACAGGCACCGCAACTTTTTTCAGGTGCATACCGATAAGAGTCCCGCCTATATCAAGTCCCGCATCGGCGCGGATTTCTTCTACCACTACCGCATCCTTCATTTTATTAAAGGCAACGGCAGCAAAAGCACCACCCGCGGTCTTTTTAGGAACAACAGCAACCTCTTCCAAGTTGCCTGCGGCCGCTCTTTCCAAAACAATGGCGCGGTTTAAATGCTCACAGCACTGAGCAGCTAAATAAATTCGGTGATTAGAAAGAAGCTCATAAGCGGTATCAAATATAACCTCAGCCACCTTTTCGCTGCCGTTTTTACCGATAGTGCCGCCCACAACCTCACTGGTAGAGCAACCAATAACTATGGTACTGCCGGCCTTTATTTGTCCTGCTAAAATAAGCTCCTTTAAAGCGGTTTTTACTTCAAAGCTTACCTTCATTAAAAATTCGTCCATTATTTTTCCTCCGTCGGATAGCTAAAATCCGTATCAGTTTTTTCATTTAAAACCTCTAAATATCTTTTGGCTTCAGCAACGGCCGACTCCAGGCAAAGGGTTTTATAATTTCCGCACTCAATTTCGCTATTTCCAAAAACCTCACCCTTATGGCCAATAATTTTAGATAAAACTTCCTTTATAACCGAAAGGGTTGCGGCGTGGTCAGAATTTCTTACCAAAAGGTAAAAGCCGGTTGCACACCCCATAGGTCCGAAATATATAACCCGCTCTTTTAAACTACTGTTCCTTATATATGTAGCAAATAAATGCTCAAAGGTATGCATTGTCTTATCATCCATAAAATCGCCGCAGTTGGGCTTTCGCGTTCTCAAATCGTAGGTTGTAATATCACCGTCGACCCTTGAAAGATAAATTCCGGGGGTTATGAACCTATGATCAACCGTAAAGCTCGTTATTTTTTGCATATTTTACTTCCTTTATATAATCGGTGTAAATTATCTTTTTCTTTCGTTTATAATTTCCTCGTACCTTTGGTAGGCCGCCCTTACAGACTTGTCCCAGGAAACGTAGACCTTTTCTCCTGCTGCTTTACCTAATTTTTCAAAGGCATTGGCCCTTAAGGCCTCAAGAATTTTTTTAGCGCAGTCCTCGGCATTCTCCTCTGCTAAAATGCCGCTTACCCCGTCCTCAACGCATTCGGCAGCACAGCTTCCCCTTACCAAAAGCGAAGCGCAATCGCAAGCCGCCGCCTCTTTAACAACCAGACCCGAAGTATCATAGGTTGAGGGGAATAGAAACAGATTGGCTCGGCTAAAAAATGTGCGAACCTTCTCCCTATCATAAATAGCGCCCAAGAAAACTGCCTTATCGGCAAGCCCAATAGCCTCGGAATAATGGGATATGGCAGGCCTGTCTACACCGTCGCCAAGGAAAATTGCCCTAAAATTAACTCCTGCATCGGATACAATTTTCAGTGAGTCCAAAATAAGCTTTACATTTTTATACCACATCATTCGCCCTACAAATAAAAATACGGGCATATCATCCGTGATTTCTAAAAGTCGGTTTAATCTTTCAACTTTATTTCTCTCTACTCTGCCTTTTGGAAAATCTGTTCCGTTTGGCATAACTCGAATATCTCCTGTAAATCCAAAATCTCTGAGATTTTGAGCGCCGCCCTTAGAAACCGCCCAAACCTCATCAGCAGAATTTATATTATTCAGCAGAAATTTCTTTACGATTTTCTGAAACTTAGGATTATGGACATATTTTGCAATATCAATATCAAACTTCGTATGATATGTAAAGACTGTGGGAATTCTATTTTTCTTTGCATAGGAATGGTTCACTTGATTTGCAAGCACCGAAGAAGCAAAGGGACAGTGAACGTGCATAATATCCATTTCTCTTTGTTTTAGCTCCAAAATAGTTTTGGGTGAAAATGGATTGCCTACCCTATATGGCATTTTACCCTTAAAATCCGCAGAAGAATATCTATATACCTCGTAGTCATAGTTATCTATTATGTGTGGATATTTGGGGGTAATTACTATAGGAGTACCCAAATCCTTATTTATTATGTTAGCGTAATTTAAAACAACGTTTGCCACTCCGTCAATAGTAGGCGGAAATGAATCGTTTAAAAGACCAACCTTGAGTTCCATTATTTTGATTCCTCGCACATACATTATAATATATAAATTCTATCACAGCCCCAAAATCTTGTCAAGAATATGGCGATAACTATTGTACACTAAATTATTTTTTTAAAAAAGGTGTTGACAAATTAAAACTATTGTTTTATAATCATATCATCGATTTAAATCGCTAAAGAGGAGGCGTGGAGAATATGGCAAATTATTCTAAATATCAGAATAATTTTACTGCTGAAAGCGGTGCAACATCTGCAGCGCCTATGTTCTCTTATGCCAATTTTAATATCTCTGCAACTAACAGCACTGCGGTTAACGCTGTGCTGTTTTTCATTGTACGCCTACTAGTGCGCCTTTTTTCGGCCCTTCGAATTAGCATAGTGGTGCATGTCGGCTGTCTTATTTCACTTTTAAATAAAGCTACATTTGCAAATTTGCTTGCCTTTTAATTTTAGTTTAAAAGCTATTAAAATTACAAGCGGCTTTGCAGATAGCAATGCCGCTTTTAGTTTATATATAATGTTATGGCCTAAAGCCATAGCAACAAATTTAAATTTTTTAGAAAGAGGTTGAATGAAATGAAAGCATTCAAAAAAGTAGCAGCAGTAGTAATGGCTGTTGCAATGATGGTAACCTGTTTTGCAGGTTGCGGACAAAAGAATTACACCGCAAACAACACCGAGTTTGTTATTGGTGTTTCCGGCCCCCTTACCGGCGGTGCCGCAGTTTACGGCGTAGCCGTTCAGCAGGCTGCACAGATGGCTATTGATGAAATTAATGCGGCTGGTGGTTTTGACGGTGTAAAATTTAAGTTCGTTGCTCTTGATGACACTCACGATGCAACAAAGGTAGCCGCAAACTACGCTTCCCTGCTTGAAAGTGGCATGCAGGTATCTCTTGGTACCGTTACCACCGGCCCCGGCCTTGAGTTTACAAATCTTTCTGCAGAGGATAACGTATTCTTCCTTACCCCTTCTGCTTCCGGTGATGACATTCCTGTAAACGACAACGGTTTCCAGATGTGCTTTGCTGACGGTAACCAAGGTAAGGTAGCTGCTGAATACGTTAACGGTCTTGGCCTTGACAAAATCGGCGTATTCTACAAATCTGACGACCCCTATTCAAACGGTATCTACAAGCAGTTCAAGGGCGCTCTTAACTCTTCTACTCAGGTTGTTGAGACAGTTTTCACCGGCGAAGCTTCTGACTTCTCTACTCAGATTAACAGCTTAAAAGACTGCAAATTCATCTTTATGCCTATCTACTATCAACCTGCATCTATCTTTATGACTCAGGCAAAGGATACTATTGCTAAGGACGCTGTTTACTACGGTTGCGACGGCTTTGACGGCCTTGCAGGTCAGCTTGACCTTTCCACCATTCCTCAAGAAGTTTCTATGCTTTCACACTTTGATTCTAACGCTACCGAAGGCAAAGCTGCTGAGTTCATTACAAAGTACACCGAAAAATACGGCACTGATACTTTGAATCAGTTCGGTGCTTCCGCTTATGACTGCGTATATGCTATCTTTGAGGCAATGAAGACAGCTAAGGCAGCAGGTACTGAGATTGACGTTACTATTTCTGCTTCTGACCTTTGCGAGATTCTTAAAGAGCAGTTCACAGGTGATTTCAAGTTCTCCGGCAACACCGGCAACGACATTACTTGGGAAGATAATGGCTACGTTGTTAAGGGCGCAGTTAAATACGTTCTTAAAGAGGCAGATAAATAATTATCTTTAAAAAATAAATTAAAACGGTTTTGCCGGTGCGGAAATTCCGCCCCGGCAAATTTCCGTAGTTTTGGGATGTTTTTATGGAATTTATTGAAACACTTATAAGCGGACTGAGTATAGGCAGTACCTACGCTATCATCGCCCTTGGCTACACTATGGTTTACGGTATTGCAAAAATGCTTAACTTCGCACACGGCGACGTTATTATGGTCGGCGGATATATGATATTTTTAACTATGACGGCAATCGGTAACCCTATTTTAGGGCTTATTGCCGCGGTTATTTTTTGTATGCTACTGGGTGTTACAATTGAAAAGGTTGCATATAAGCCACTGCGCGGTGCTTCTCCTTTGGCAGTTTTGATTACAGCTATTGGTATGAGTTATCTTTTACAGTCAACCGCACAAATTATATTCGGTTCTGCTCCTAAGATGGTTATTGTTGCAGATTTTGGTAATTTAAACATAAAAGGTCTTAGCATTCCCATTTACACCCTTATAACTCTTGGTTGCTCGGCAGTAATAATGATAGTACTTAGTCTTTTTGTAAAATATACAAAAATCGGACGTGCTATGATAGCAGTTTCTGAAGACCGCGGTGCCGCACAACTTATGGGTATAAATGTTAATGCTATTATTACAATTACCTTTGCTATTGGCTCTGCTTTGGCTGCTTTTGCAGGATTTTTCATGCTTATGAAATCCCCCTCCCTTTCCAACACCTTAGGCGCTATGCCCGGTATTAAAGCCTTTACGGCCGCCGTTATTGGCGGTATAGGTTCCATTCCCGGAGCCATGGCGGGTGGTATTTTAATGGGCGTTGTTGAGGCATTTTCTCTGCACGTTCCTGCTATTGCGCCCTATACAGATGCTATTGAATTTATTATTTTAATTGTAATACTCCTTGTAAAGCCAACAGGTATTTTAGGCAAGGTAAGAAGGGAGAAGGTATAATGGCAAATTTGCTTAAAAACATAAAGTGGAAGCATTATATAAACTATATTGGCATAGCCATTGCTACCATAGTTTTCGGTGCGCTTTCCTTTGCCGGCATGCTCCCCTCCTCCACCATTTATCTGCTTGAAAAAATTGCAATTTCAATTATACTTGCAGTTTCCCTTAGTATGGTTGTTGGCTTTTTGGGTGAGCTTTCTCTTGGCCACGCCGGTTTTATGTGCGTTGGTGCCTACCTTGGCGGTAAGGTGTCCTGCCTTTTGGAGCCCACGATGGGCAAGGGAATTTTAAATCTCGTTATCTCCCTTATTGTAGGTGGCGCAGTTGCGGCGTTTTTCGGTATTATTATAGGTCTCCCCGCCCTTCGCCTTAAGGGTGACTATCTTGCTATTGTTACCCTGGCTTTTGGTGAGATTGTACGTTCCGTATTTATGAATACAAGCGAGGAAAGCTTTGGCGGCTCACTTGGTCTTGCCACACCGCGTTATGATAAAAATACTCTTTTTATTATCGCATTTGTTTTGGTGCTTTTGTGTCTTGCCGTTATTCAAAATTTCATACGCTCTAAGCACGGCCGAGCCATTACCTCTATACGCGATAATGAAATTGCGGCCCACGCTACAGGCATTAACGTTACAAAGTATAAGCTTACCGTATTTACAATTTCCTCGCTCTTTGCGGGAATTGCAGGTGTTCTTTACAGCTTTAGTAATTTCAGAGTGCAAAGCACAAACTTTGACTACAACTACTCCATAGAAATTTTGGTTATGGTAGTTTTAGGCGGTATGGGTAGTATTAACGGCTCTATTATTGCCGCAACCCTTATCACCTATCTTGACACTACTCTTCAAACCGTTCTTAAAGGCAATCTTGCCGTATTGCAGGACCTTTTCTATGCACTTATTCTTATTGTTGTTGTTATCTACAATAACGCTCCTGCTCTTAGCGGTTTTAGATCTAAATACAATTTGAGTGCGGCTTTTGAAAAGCTTAAAAAACACGACCCCGCACACCGCAAGGATGACGAGGCGGAGTGGAACCGTATTCCTACCAAGATAGAAATGAATGAAATTCTTTCGGTAGATATTCAGCCCACTACCTCTACCCTTGACCCCGACAAAAAGGAGGGTAAATAAATGTCTGATATTATCCTCAAAACCGAAAATCTCGGCATTACATTCGGCGGTCTAAAGGCAGTGCAGAACGTTAATATCGAGATTAAAAAGAAGCAGCTCTACGGTTTGGTTGGCCCTAACGGTGCAGGTAAAACAACCGTTTTTAATATGCTGACCGGTGTTTATACACCAACAACAGGCAAATTTTTTCTAGACGGCGAGGACCTTACCGGCAAAAGCCAAGAGACCATTAACCATAAAGGTATTGCAAGAACCTTCCAGAATATTCGCCTTTTCAATAATATGACGGTTATTCGTAACGTTATGGTTGGTCTTCACAACAGGCCCGAATATAAATGTGGTTACCTTGAAACTATTTTCCGCTTACCTAGGTTTTTTAAAACAGAAAAAGCCATGAGAGAAAAGGCAAAAGAGCTGCTTAGAATATTTGATTTGGAGCAGGAAAGAAACAACCTTGCTTGCAACCTACCCTACGGTAAACAAAGAAAGCTTGAGATTGCAAGGGCTTTGGCCACAAGTCCCAAACTGCTTTTACTTGATGAGCCGGCGGCAGGTATGAACCCCAACGAAACCGCGGACCTTGTTGAAACCATTAAATATATCCGTGACAATTTTGATATGACCATTTTACTTATTGAACACGATATGAAGTTTGTTTCGGGTCTTTGCGATGAAATTACGGTATTAAACTTCGGCACAGTTTTAGCACAGGGCGACACTAAAACCGCTCTTAACGACCCCGAAGTTATTAAGGCATATATAGGAGGATAGCGCTATGGCACTTTTAGAAGTTAAAGATTTAGAAGTTTACTACGGCGTTATCCGTGCCCTTAAAGGTATCAGCTTTGAGGTTAACGAGGGTGAAATTGTCACCCTTATAGGTGCTAACGGCGCAGGCAAAACAACCACTATGCAGAGTACTATCGGCCTTATTCCCGCTAAGTCGGGAAGCATTACCTTTGATGGTCAGGATATTACTAAAACGCCCTGCCACAAAATTGTTCATCTTGGTATGACACAGGTGCCCGAGGGCAGAAGAGTTTTCCAAGAGCTTACCGTTTACGAAAACCTTCTTATGGGTGCTTATTCCAACAAAAATTCCTCTGAATTTAAAGAGGATATTGAAAAAATTTATGAGCGTTTTCCGCGACTTGCCGAAAGAAAAAATCAGATTGCAGGTACCCTTTCGGGCGGTGAACAGCAAATGCTTGCTATGGGACGCGCTCTTATGAGCCACCCCAAGCTTCTAATGTTGGATGAGCCCTCTATGGGTCTTTCCCCCATTTTGGTTGACCAGGTGTTTGATATTATTAAATCGGTTAATAAAGATGGTACCACCGTTTTACTTGTTGAACAAAACGCAGGTAAATCTCTTGCTATTTCCGACCGCGCTTACGTTTTAGAAAACGGCGAAATTGTTCTTTCGGGAACGGGCGCAGAGCTTATGGCAAGCGATGAGGTTAAAAAAGCATACCTCGGCGGCTAAGACACAGACATACGCTTTAAATTAAACCTATTTCTAATTAAATATACCGCCCAAGCTCTTCAAAAAAAGTGCTTGGGCGGTTTTATTTTAAATAAGATTACAGCATATTTGCAAAAATTGTTAAAAATATAACAATTTTTCATTTTTTTGACATTTTTTTAAAATATTGCTATTTACTTTTTGCGGGAAGAGTGTTAAAATGTATGTTAGGAATGTGTGCGTGGAGTTTATGCTTTTCGCCACATCTACCACTTATTATTTATTATAGACTTATCTTAAAAAGGTAAGCCATATTTTAAGGAGGATTTTGTCCATGGCAAGAATTAAGAAAACGATGGACGGTAACAACGCTGCGGCTCACGTTTCGTATGCTTTTACTGAAGTAGCCGGCATTTACCCCATCACCCCTTCCAGCCCTATGGCCGACTACGTTGACCAGTGGTCTGCTCAAGGACGCAAAAACATTTTTGGCACAACCGTAAACGTTGTGGAAATGCAGTCTGAAGCAGGTGCTTCCGGTACTGTTCACGGCTCTTTGGCAGCAGGTGCTCTTACAACCACATACACCGCTTCTCAGGGTCTTTTACTTATGATACCCAATATGTATAAAATCGCCGGTGAGCTTCTCCCCTGCGTGTTCCACGTATCTGCTCGCTGCGTTGCTTCTCATGCACTTAATATTTTCGGCGACCATTCCGACGTATATGCCTGCCGTCAGACAGGTTTCGCAATGCTTGCTGAAACAAATACACAGGAAGTTATGGACCTTGGCGCAGTTGCTCACCTTGCTTCTATTAAGAGCCGAGTTCCTTTCATCAGCTTCTTTGACGGTTTCCGTACCTCTCACGAAATTCAGAAGATTGAAACCTGGGACTACGAAGACCTTAAAGAAATGTGCGATATGGATGCCGTTGAAGCATTCCGCAAAAACGCACTTAATCCCGAGCGTCCCAAGATGCGCGGTTCTCACGAGAACGGCGATATCTTCTTCCAGCACCGCGAGGCATGTAACGAATATTACAATGCAGTTCCCGCCATTGTTGAGGAGTATATGGACAAGGTTAACGCAAAAATCGGTACCGATTATAAGCTCTTTAACTACTACGGCGCACCCGATGCTGAGAGAGTTATTGTTGCTATGGGTTCGATTTGCGACGTTGCAGAAGAGGTTATTGATTACCTTACCGCCGCAGGCGAAAAGGTTGGTCTTGTAAAGGTTCGCCTCTACCGTCCTTTCTCTGCCGAAAAGTTTGCAGAGGCAATCCCCGCAACCGCAAAGAAAATTGCAGTTTTGGATAGAACTAAAGAGCCTGGCTCCTTGGGTGAGCCCCTTTACCTTGACGTTGTTGCCGCTCTTGCTACTACCGGAAAAGCTGCTTATGTAACCGGCGGCCGTTACGGTCTTGGCTCTAAGGATACTCCTCCTTCAAGCGTATTCGCAGTATTCGAAGAGCTTAAGAAGGATGCTCCCAAGCGCCAGTTTACCATTGGTATTAACGATGACGTTACAGGTCTTTCTCTTGAAGAGAAGCCCGCTCCCAACACCGCAGCAGAAGGCACTATTGAGTGTAAATTCTGGGGTCTTGGCGGCGACGGTACCGTTGGTGCTAATAAAGACTCTATTAAGATTATCGGCGACCATACCGACAAGTATGTTCAGGCATACTTCCAGTATGACTCTAAAAAGACAGGCGGTATTACCATTTGTCACCTTAGATTTGGTGACAAGCCCATTAAGAGCCCATACTACATCAATAAAGCAGACTTTGTTGCCTGCCATAACCCCTCTTACGTAATTAAGGGTTATAAGATGGTTAACGACGTAAAACCCGGCGGTGTATTCCTTATCAACTGCCAGTGGTCGGCTGAAGAGCTTAACGAGCATATGCCTGCAGAAGCAAAGAGATATATTGCAAAGAACAACATTCAGCTCTACACCGTTAACGCTATTGACCTTGCTGCACAAATTGGTCTTGGCAAACGTACCAACACCGTTTTACAGTCTGCTTTCTTCTCACTTTCTAAGGTTCTTCCCGAGGCCGAGGCAATTGGCTATATGAAGGAAAAAGCCCAGAAGTTTATGAAGAAGGGTAAAGAAATTGTTGAGATGAACGAAAAGGCAATCGACGCCGGTGCTACTGCATACGTTAAGATTGACGTTCCTGCTGACTGGGCCGATGCTAAGGATAGCACCGATGCAGTTAAGTCTGAGGGTGCAGAGAAGCTTGTTAAGATGGTTGACGGCATTATGAAGCCGGTTGCACTTATGAACGGTGATTCTCTCCCCGTTTCCGCCTTTGTTGACCACGCCGACGGTACATTTGAACAGGGTGCTTCTGCTTACGAGAAGCGCGGCGTTGCCGTTATGGTTCCTGAGTGGGATCCCACAACATGTGCAAAATGTAACAAATGCGCATTTGTATGTCCTCACGCTACAATTCGTCCTTTCGCACTTACCGCTGAGGAGGTTGCTGCTGCTCCCTCTCATATGAAGGTTGCACCTAAGGAAATTGTTAAAACCGAATATAAATACACCCTTGCAGTATCTCCTATGGACTGTATGGGTTGCGGCGTTTGTATTGGCGTTTGTCCTACCAACTCCCTTAAGATGGTTTCCCGCGAGTCTCAAGAGGCAGAGCAGGCAGTATTCGATTACTGTGTTGCTAACATTGATGAGAAGCCCGAAACAACCGCTAACCTCAATGTAATCAGCAGCCAGTACAAAAAGCCGCTCCTTGAGTTCTCCGGCTCCTGCGCAGGTTGTGCAGAAACCTCTTACGCTCGTCTTGTTACCCAGCTGTTTGGTGACAGAATGTACATTTCCAACGCAACAGGTTGTTCCTCTATTTGGGGTGGCCCTGCTGCAACATCTCCTTATACCACCGATAAGAATGGTTACGGTCCTGCTTGGGCTAACTCCCTCTTCGAGGATAACGCAGAGCACGGTCTTGGTATGTACTTAGGCCAGAAGGCAATCCGCGACAGACTTATTGCTCAGGTTAAAGAGATGGCAGAGTCTGATAAAGCAACTGCAGAATTTAAGGCAGCTGCTGATGCTTACCTTGCAACACTTGACGACGGCGACGCAAATATGAAGACAATCCCCGCTCTTACCGAAGAGCTTGAGAAGGCCGCAAAGGCAGGTTGTCCTACCGCTCCCGCAGTTTTGGATAATAAAGAATTCCTTTCCAAGAAATCTGTTTGGATTTTCGGTGGCGACGGTTGGGCATACGACATTGGCTACGGCGGTGTTGACCATGTTCTCGCTTCCGGCAACAACGTAAACATCTTCGTATTCGATACCGAGGTTTACTCCAACACCGGTGGTCAGGCCTCCAAGGCATCTCAGATTGGTCAGGTTGCTCAATTTGCTGCTGCAGGTAAAGCAATTGCCAAGAAGAGTCTTGCTGAAATTGCAATGTCCTACGGCTACATCTACGTAGCACAAATTGCTATGGGCGCTGATATGAATCAGACCCTTAAGGCAATTAAAGAGGCAGAGGCATACGACGGTCCTTCTCTTATCATTGGTTACGCACCTTGCGAAATGCATAGCATTAAGGGCGGTATGGTAAATTGCCAGAAGGAAATGAAGAAGGCAGTTGACTGCGGTTACTGGAATATGTTCCGCTTTAATCCCGCACTCAAGGCAGAGGGCAAGAATCCTCTCACCCTTGACTGCAAGGCACCTACTGCAGATTATAAAGAGTTTATTCTTGGCGAAGCACGTTACGCTTCACTTACCCGCTCCTTCCCCGAGCGCGCTAACGAGCTCTTTGATAAGGCAGTTGAGGAAGCTAAAGCACAACGCGCTCACCTTGAGAAGCTCGTTAAGCTTTATGAGCCCACTGAAGACTAATTTTTAGTTAGTTTATAGGTAAAAAGTTTAAGCCCCAAAGCCAAACGGCTTTGGGGCTTAATTTTGTAATAACTTTTAACATACTAACTTTAAAATTTTAAAACCTATTAAAGATAATTAAATTTGCAATTAGGACATTTTGGGTAATCGATGTCGTGCGACACACCACATTTTGGGCAGGTACGCTTCCAAATTTCATCTTCGGTTGTTTCAGCAATATCCTCTTTTTGAAGTACAGATTTTGCTTTATAATATTTCCTTGCTTTTTTTAGATAACCAAGACCCAAAAGCAGAAAAAGAGATGATATTCCTGCCATTATAATTAATACAATAATTTTATTTGCTATAGGAGATTCAATGAGTCCGAATGAGGTAACATTTATATCTGAAAAAAATAAAAGCAAACCTAACGCTAAAATAAAAAGCGTGGCGAAAAAGCAAAATAAAGCTAAAGGCAGTGCATTTCCCGGCGCAGACACGGTAGGAGGCACTTTACCTGTGCCAACGTAATGTCCCGGATTATACATATTGTTTTGAAACTCAATAACGTCCTTTAAGGAGTCATGTTCATTTTCAAAATTATTATCATTCATAACATACACCTCTTTGTGGACATTATATGCTTGTGTTAAATTGGGAACCAAATTTAGAAACTTAGTTATCTGTTATAGAGTGTCTTTATAATTAATTGTATTTTGTTTTTTCTTTTTAGGTAATGATAAAAAACTACCAACAATCAAAGCCACATGTCCAATAAGCAATAAAAGCCCACCGCTTTCTAAAAATCGCATTATAACAGTGAAATATGTATCTATCAGTCCCAATTTACTATATATAAGATATTGTGGAATAGCAGGTGTAAACAATAAAAACAATACCCATAAAAGAACTGTACTGTTTATTATTATAGAAATAATCGGAAGTAGTGTTCTCGTTTTGTTTTTAAGATTTTTCGCAAGTAAACTAACCGGAATAATAAGTAACAAAAACATTATTACTATAGGTGATATATCCCAAGCAATAAAATATTTAAAACCATCTTCATTTAAGATGGAAAAATAATGAAAAATAGTTTTTATAACTTGCCATATTACGACGGCTGAAACACAAGCAATACCGACAAGCAAAGTTATATTTTTACCTTTTTTCATAACAAAATCCCCTCGATAATATTATGTTTTGAGAGTATGACAAAAGTCATACTTCTATATAAAATATCGTACCATACTTTTCCTTGTTTTACAAGGATATGAAAGTGTGGTATGACGGTTATTCCTGCCTTGCCTTATAAATTTAATGAAAAAGGCAAGGATGAAAGATTATTTGTCCCTATTGTAGCGCAAGCATAGCATAAAAGCGGCAAAGCCGCAATACTTCTTAATTATTCACTATTACTTCTTACCTCCCAAAAATCCCGTTCACAAATTATTTAGTGAAAAGTGAAGAGTGAAAAGGTAATAAGTAAAAATCCCGTCCACTTGCGTGAACGGGATTTTTGGGTGTTTTGAACTTAATGACACGAATGAAATGTGCCTGAAAACCGAGATTTTTAAAATTTATTTAGTAGTTTCGACTGCCGATATTGTTCTGCTTCTGGTATATCTATCCACTCGACAGTTTTATCAAAATTCTTTCGAACTTCTTCTTTGATTTCATCTAAAGAAACAGCAAAGAATTCTCTACGTGTATTAATTTTATTTAATTTTTTAGATTCGAAAGCATTGTGTAAGGCGGTTTCTAACCCAGGTGCATCCTCCGTAAAAATCATTGCATGAATGTCAAAATTGAAAGGTACTGAAGCATCACTCAATTCATCCACGCGTTCTTGAGGATCGAGTCTTCTTGTCATACCAATTTTATAGACATTTTCTCCAAAAGCTCCTATATTACTTATGATATATACATACCCTGCTTTTCGATTTGCTTCTCTATAATCAACATCTTCAATAGCTTTAGAAGTATCATTGATTTGACTTGCTAATTGCGATTTCTTTTCCAACAATTCAGCAGTTTCGCCATTTTTCTCAATTTGTTCCAAAACAGTTTTTAAAGCATTTTCATAATGTGTCTGTTCTTTTTTAAGACGTTTTCTTTCCTCTTCGATTTCTTTAAGCACTTTTGCCTCTTCGCGTTCTTGTGCTCTTAATTCTTTCTGACGCTCTTTTTCTTCTTGCTTTTTCTGCTGATAATCCAATGCCAGTTTAACTTCATCGATTTTTAATCGAACATATCCCGGTGAAATACCTATTGCCATATTTTTTCCCAATTTAGATATTTGCTCACTAATTTTCTCTATTCTTTCAATTGAACGATCTAAATTCGAAACCTTAACATTAGCAACAATATCATCGCACTCCACATTAAATGCACGCAATAGCAACTTCTTATAATTGTTTACCATTGTGCGACCTTGAGCAGCGCTACCATTTACCTGCCAGTTTGTGTTGCCAAAAGCAGCATTATCGTTCTTAATGCATTGTTTTTGTTTATCCCTTAATTTATTCAATTCTTCTTTGTATAAATCGGAATTCGCAAACTCAAAAGTAGGTTTGTACAAACCATAGTCCAATGCATTAATGTCAACTTCAAAAACAGCAAGTTGTTTGCGCTTTTCTAATATTTCTTGATCAAGTTTGCTGACTTGTGTGTTTAAAGTGCCAATTTTTCCATTGCTATTATTTATAGTCTTTTCTAAGTCCGCAATTATCAATTTTAGGTTGGATATTTGTTGGTTAAGATTTTCAATGTCTCTTTGTTCGGGTAAGAGTAAACCTGTTAATCTTTCTACTTCAGCTTGTAAAGCTTTCTCTTTTTTAGACGGTCCAAACAATCCCATTTTTAAATCTCCTTTTTACTTATTCAACTTGCTTTTCGCCGTTTTAATTGAAGCAATCAATAAAATACGAATAGTAGAACAGATCTTATCAATAGACTTATATGTTGCTTCGTCAATATAATCAGTTTTCAAAAGCATTTCAAGCCATTTGCCGGTTTCATTTGCTTCTTTTAAGGCGATTTCCAATTTAGCAATGAAATCAGCACGGCTATGACCGTATTTACTTTCTGCAATATTGGCACAAACACTTGTGGCACTTCTGCCAATTTGATTTGAAATCACAGTTTCGTGTTTTACTCTAAGTTCTTTTGTCAATTTCAGAACATCGACCGATAATTGCATAGATAAGTCTGAAAGTTTGTCTTCTTTCATTGCTATCACCTCACTTGTATCATTGATTATACCATACATTTGCACGAAGTGCAACTTCATTGGGCGTAAGCCCATATCGTTTGTGCGAAGCACAACACTGTTTGCCGTAAGGCAACCTCGTTTTGTGTCCGCTAATGCGGAATGATGTTAGCCTTCGGCTAAATGATGTTGCGAGTAAACTCGCAAATGATGTTGTGTCCTTACGGACACAAACACAAAAAGAAACACTTCCCAAAAGGAAGTGTTTCTTTTTGGTGCCGCTGACCGGACTTGAACCGGTACGGTATTGCTACCGAGGGATTTTAAGTCCCTTGTGTCTGCCTATTCCACCACAGCGGCTTATTTATTTGAACAAATATTATAATAGTATATTTTGGGTTAAAAGTCAAGTACTATTATCTTTTTTTATAGATAAAAAATCAAATTTTAAAATTGACAAATATTCCCCGATAAAGTACAATATATTTAAAGATAACTTAAGTTTACTTATATTATTTTAAAATTAGGGAATAACTATTTTATGTTAAAAGGAGTGAAAATAAAATGGGAGTTATTACAGTAACCAAAGAAACCTTTGAACAAGAAGTTTTACAGAGTGAAAAACCGGTACTTGTTGACTTCTGGGCCAGCTGGTGCGGTCCCTGTCGCCTACTTTCCCCCATTGTTGACGAAATTGCCGAGGAAAACGACGAAGTAAAGGTTTGCAAAATTAACGTTGATGAGGAAAGTGAACTTGCCGCCTATTTTCAGATTATGAGCATTCCTACCCTATTTGTATTTAAATCGGGTGAGGTTACAAATCAGTCGGTTGGCGTTCTAACCAAGGAAGAAATTTTAGATTTGCTTAAATAAAAAATTATATTTAAAGGAGAATAACCATGAGCACAAATAAATACGCAGGAACTAAAACAGAAAAAAATCTAATGGAGGCATTTTCGGGCGAATCTGAAGCAAGAAACAAATACACATATTTTGCCTCGGTTGCCAAAAAACAGGGCTTTGAACAAATTGCCGCACTATTTTTAAAAACTGCCGAAAACGAAAAAGAACATGCAAAGCTTTGGTTTAAAGAGCTTGGTGGCCTTGGAAATACTGCTGAAAACCTTGTAAATGCCGCCCAAGGAGAGCACTTTGAATGGACCGACATGTACAGCCGTATGGCTAAAGAGGCCGACGAAGAGGGCTTCCACGATTTGGCAGAGCGTTTTCGCGGTGTTGCTGCCATTGAGAAAACCCACGAAGAGCGCTACAGAAAGCTTTTAGAAAACGTTGAAAGCAAAAAGGTATTTGAGAAATGCGACGTTCAGGTTTGGGAATGCCGCAACTGCGGACACATTGTTGTTGGAACAAAAGCACCCGAAGTTTGTCCCGTTTGCAACCATCCTCAAAGCTATTTTGAGCTCCACGCAGAAAACTATTAATATAAAACCTAAAGCAAAAAATCCCATAAGCACCGAACGGTGCTTATGGGATTTTTATTTATGCGAATAACTATTTTTTCTTGCCGTTACCAAGTTTATTAAGAAGGTTTGTTATTAGAATTAAAATGCCCATAACAATTATAATTGCAAGCATTCCAAGTCCCATATACTTTAAATTGGCAACAAAATTCATAGGATTGAATGTAAATAAATTAAACAAATTCATATAACTACCTCCCAATTATCCGAAGAAACTAAGGATTAGACCGCCCGCGATAACCGATGCAATCTGACCCGAAACGTTAACCGCCATTGAATGCATAAGAAGGAAGTTTTGCGGGTCTTCTGCAATGCCCATTTTGTGAACAATACGTCCTGCCATGGGAAATGCGGATATACCGGCAGCACCAATCATAGGATTAACCTTTTTCTTCATAAACAGGTTAAGAAGCTTTGCAAACAAAATACCGCCCGCAGTATCAACAATAAATGCGATAAGCCCCAGACCCAAAATAAGAAGTGTGCTTGGCTGCAAAAACTCTGAATAATGCATTCTTGAAGCAATTGTGATACCAAGGAAAATTGTAATTAGGTTCGCCAAAACCTTTTGAGCAGTTTCAGAAAGTGAATCCAAAACGCCGCACTCACGAATAAGGTTACCGAACATTAAAAATCCAACAAGGTAAACCGATTCGGAAGCAAAAATACCTGCCAAAGCGGTAATAATAATTGGGAAAAGGATTTTTGTGAGCTTAGAAACCGATTTGGGCTCATAAGGCATACGGATAAGCCTTTCCTTTTTAGTTGTAAGGAGTTTAATAATGGGCGGTTGAATGATGGGCACAAGGGCCATATAGGAATAGGCCGCAACCATAATTGCAGGTAAGAACTGTGAATCGAGTGCTTGAGCCACGATAATAGAGGTAGGACCGTCTGCCGCACCGATGATACCAATAGATGCCGCATCCTTAAGTGGGAAGAACATTGATGCCGCACAAAGTGTAAAGAATATACCAAACTGCGCTGCCGCACCAAATATCATAAGTTTAGGGTTAGTAAGTAGCGGACCAAAGTCAATCATTGCACCTATACCTATAAAAAGTATAAGCGGGAAAAGCTCATTAGCTATACCGGCGTTAAATAGAGTTGTAAGCGGGCCTGCATCACCGTCTGCCCCAACAACGCCGGGCAGGTTTACAATAATAGCACCAAAACCTATCGGCAAAAGTAAGGTGGGCTCCATCTCCTTTTTAATGGCAAGAAAAATAAGTATGCCACCGATTGCCCACATTACCAGCATCTGCCAGTTTATGTTGAATAGATTCTCGTACAAAATTCCCATTTTGATACTCCTTTTCCATTTGAGAATAATTGAGGTACGTCACTGCATAAAAATAGACCCAAACCGTTTATCGGCCCGAGTCTTGCTTTTTAATACGTTTGCGGGTGAAAACACCGTTATGACGCTACCGTCACGCTTTTTTCCTTACGTTAAAAGCGCAAGCTACTCCCTCTAATCGAACAGGAATATTATAACATTTATTATAATGTATGTCAATTACATTTTATTATTTTAGCCGCACTTTTCTACTTTAAATACCAAACTTTTTAAGATTTATTCTACCGTCTAGTTCAAACTCTATTCCCTCTTCCTCTAATAAACGACGTTGTTCATTGCCACCGCCAAAAACAAAGGCCTCGGCCACCTCGCCGTTTCGATTTACAACCCTGTGGCAGGGGATAATACCCGGCCTTGGATTGTTGTGCAGTGCATAGCCCACAACCCTTGCCCAACGAGGGTTGCCCGCAAGTAATGCCACAGCACCATAGGTTGCCACCCTGCCCTTTGGAATTTGCATTACTACATTATATATTCGCTCAAAAACCGAGTCTGCCAAAAAATCACCCGCCAAATAAAATTTTCTTAATTTTATTATATGTAAGTTTAACCGTAAAAACAAGCATAACTGCTATAGTTTTAAGAGATTTTTTGCATATTTTTATCAAAGGTCAGAGAAAGTCAAAAAAAATTACAAAAACCTATTGACAAAGTCCTTTAAAAGTGGTAAATTATAATACAGTTAGCACTCAAGGTGTTAGAGTGCTAAATATAAAAGGAGAAAAAATTATGGAACTTACACCCCGTAAAAAGATAATTTTATCGGAAATAGTTAAGTCGCATATTGCAAACGGCGAACCCGTAGGTTCTAAATTTTTAAGCCAGACTAGTATGCAGGGACTTTCCCCCGCTACTATACGTAATGAAATGAGCGACCTTTGCGAAATGGGCTATTTAGAGCAACCCCACACATCCGCAGGGCGTGTTCCCACCGCCGCAGGATATAGGCTTTATGTAAATGGTCTTTTAGGTAACGACCAACCCTCAGCCCCCATCAAGCACTCTATTGACAAAATGATAGAAGAGGCCGCAAAGGACCCCGAAAACATTACCTCTCTTGCAGGTCAGGCCCTTTCAAATCTTACAGGCCTTACGGCAGTTTCGCTTACAATACCCGAAGATAGCGCCTACGTTAAAAGGGTTGAACTTTTACCTATGGGGCGGCGCAGTGCACTTCTTGTTTTGGTTACATCCGACGGCGTTGCAAGAAGCAGAATTTGTAAAGCAGGTGAAAACCTTTCAGCCACTGCTATTTCGGTTTTTGACAAAATAGTTGCTACTGAGGTTGTGGGTACTCCCCTTTCCACCTTTAGCGGTGCTCTGCTTCAAACGATTGCCGCAAAATCGAGCAACTTTGCTCTTACTCTTATGCCACTTTTTTGCGTACTGTTTGAGATGATAGATAATGTTTGCAGATACGAGCTTGATTTAAAGGGTGAGTCCAACATCTACGCCCACTACCAAAAAGAAAGCGACGCGAGACGGATTGTTGATTTTATATCGCGCAGGGATGCAATACTATCTATCCTTTCGGAAATACCCGACCCCGTCAGCGTTGTGTTCGGCGACGATTTTGAGATTGAGGACCTTAAGCCATCAAGCATGGTTGTTGCAAAGTTTGGTGGCGGCGAAAACCGCGTAGGAAGAATTGGTGTTGTAGGTCCCACTCGAATGGACTACGAAGACCTTATTCCCAGCATTAGCTATTTTGCAAAGCAGCTTGGACGCGTGCTTGAGCAGTCTCTTATAGATTTAGAGGATTAAACTTTTGAAAGGAATTTTAATATTATGAGCGAGCAGGAAAAAACTACTACCGAGCAAACCGTAGTAAATGAAGACAGTACTAAAAAAAGCAAGCCCAAAAAGAGTAAAGCTTCTGCAGAGTTAGAAGCTCTTAAGGCCGAGCTTAATAATAAAACCGAGCTTTTAATGCGCACTGCGGCAGAGTTTGATAACTTTAAAAAGCGTACCGAACGCGAAAAGCTCCGCACCGCAGAATATGCAAAAGCAAATGTTGTAAAAACTATTTTACCGGCACTTGATAATGCAAAGCTTGCCCTTGCAGCCGACCCGAATGACCCTAATTTTGCCAAGGGTATTGAGATGATTGTTAAACAGCTTTTAAATCTTGTTGAAGGCTTGGGACTTACCGAGCTTGCAAAGGTTGGCGACACCTTTAATCCTGAAATCCACGAAGCGGTTATGCATATAGAGGATGAAACAAAGGGTGAAAATGAAATATCCGCCGTTTTACAACAGGGCTACAAGCTTGGTGACACTGTTATCCGCCCCGCTATGGTGCAGGTAGCAAACTAAAAAGGTATATAAGACTTATATTTTAAGTTTTAAATAATATAATAAACAATATTTATATATGGAGGAAAATTATTATGGGAAAAATTATTGGTATTGACCTTGGTACAACAAACTCTTGCGTTGCCGTTATGGAAGGCGGCGAGGCAGTTGTTATTGCCAACGCTGAGGGTGCAAGAACTACACCTTCTGTTGTTGCTTTTGCCAAAACAGGTGAAAGAATGGTAGGTCAGGTTGCAAAGCGTCAGGCAATTACAAACCCCGACCGCACAATTAGTTCTATTAAAAGAGAAATGGGCTCTAACTATACAGTAGCCATTGATGACAAAAAATACACTCCTCAGGAGATTTCGGCTATTATCCTTTCTAAGCTTAAAGCCGATGCAGAAAGCTATCTCGGAACAACCGTTACTGAGGCAGTTATCACCGTTCCCGCTTATTTTACTGACGCTCAGCGTCAGGCAACAAAGGATGCAGGTAAAATTGCCGGCTTAGAGGTTAAGCGTATTATAAATGAGCCTACCGCTGCAGCGCTTGCATACAGTATTGACAAGGAAGATGACCAAAAGGTTATGGTTTATGACCTTGGCGGCGGCACCTTTGACGTTTCTATTATTGAAATGGGCGACGGCGTTCAGGAGGTTTTGGCTACTGCAGGTAACAACCGTTTGGGCGGCGACGACTTTGATAAGCGCGTTATGGACTACATTGTTGCTACCTTTAAGGCAGAACAGGGCATTGACCTTTCTAACGACAAAATGGCAATGCAAAGAATTAAAGAAGCCGCAGAAAAGGCAAAGATTGACCTTTCCGGCATGACCAGCACCGACATTAACCTTCCCTTTATTACTGCAGATGCTACCGGTCCCAAGCACTTTGAGACCACACTTACCCGCGCAAAGTTCAACGAGCTTACAGGTGACCTTGTTGAAGCAACTATGGGTCCTGTTCGTCAAGCGCTTGCAGACTCGGGACTTAATAAGGGTGAAATCAATAAGGTTTTGATGGTTGGTGGATCCAGCCGTATCCCCGCCGTTCAAGAGGCAGTTAAAAACTTTATTGGCAGTGAGCCCTTTAAGGGAATTAACCCCGATGAATGCGTAGCACTTGGCGCCGCCATTCAGGGCGGTGTTTTAGGAGGCGACGTTAAGGGACTTCTTCTTTTGGACGTTACCCCGCTTTCTCTTGGTATTGAAACAATGGGCGGTGTTTCCACAAAGGTTATTGATAGAAATACTACCATTCCTACAAAGAAAAGCCAGATTTTCTCCACCGCTGCAGACGGTCAGACCTCGGTTGAGGTACACGTACTTCAGGGTGAGCGTGAGTTCGCAAAGGATAACAAAACCCTTGGTGTATTCCACCTTGACGGTATTGCTCCCGCACCCCGTGGTATCCCCCAGATTGAAGTTACCTTTGATATTGACGCCAACGGCATTGTAAACGTTTCTGCAAAGGACTTAGGCACTGGCAAAGAGCAAAAGATTACCATTACCTCCAGCACCAATATGTCTAAAGAGGATATTGATAAGGCAGTAAACGAGGCAGAGCAGTATGCTGCAGAGGACAAAAAACGCCGTGAGGAAATTGACCTTAGAAACGGTGCCGACCAAATGATTTATCAGACCGAGAAGGCCCTTGGTGAGCTTGGTGATAAGGTTTCCGAAGAAGAGAAAACTGAAATTCAAAATGCAGTAAACGACCTTCGAGAGGCACTTAAGGGCACCGACCTTGAAGCAATTAAGTCCAAGCAAGAGGCACTTCAGCAAAAGTTCTACGCTATCAGCGAAAAGCTCTATAAAGAAGCTGCTGCTCAGGCACAGGCAAACGGTGGCGCAAATACAAATGAAAATGCCAACACCGACCCCAACGTTTATGAGGCCGACTTCAAGGACGCAACTGACGATAATAAATAATTAGTAAAGCTATTTTCCAATTTTAATTTATGGTGGTGGGGAGAGTTTTTGCTCCCTCCACCCTAGGAGAGTTTTCCTTTGAGTGATAAAAGAGATTATTATGAGGTGCTTGGTGTAGATAAATCTGCAACCGAGGAGCAAATAAAAAAGGCCTACCGACAAGCGGCCAAAAAATACCACCCTGACCTGCACCCTGGCGATGCCGAGGCGGAAAGAAACTTTAAAGAAGCCGCAGAGGCCTATGAGGTTTTGTCCGACAGCGAGAAAAAAGCCCGCTACGACCAATTTGGCCATGCAGGCGTTGACCCGAACTTTGGTGCGGGCGGCGGATACGGTGCGGGCGGTTTTGACTTTGGCGATTTAGGTGACATATTCGGACAATTTTTTGGTGGTGGCTTTGGCGGTGGTGGCAGAAGTGCTAATCCCAATGCGCCAAGGCGCGGTAACGACGTTAGCGCTAACGTTACCATCTCCTTTGAGGAGGCGGCCAAAGGTTGCAAGAAAACCGTTAAGCTCCACCGCATTGTCAGTTGTGATGATTGTGGCGGTAGCGGTGCCGCAAAAGGCAGCGATGTTAAAACCTGCGATGCCTGTCGCGGAACGGGCCGTATTAACATAACACAACGCACACCTTTTGGTGCTATGCAAACTCAGCGCACCTGCGACAGATGTGGCGGTAAGGGTAAAATAGTTATAAATCCCTGTAAGGCTTGCGACGGTAAGGGCAGAATAAGAAAAACCGTGGAGCAGGTTGTAGAAATCCCTGCGGGTATTGATGACGGACAGGTTATTAATCTCCGCGGCGGAGGTGACCACGGCATAAACGGCGGTCCTACAGGCGATCTTAGGATTGGTATTAACGTTCGTCCCCACCCCATTTTTGAGCGTGACGGCTTTGACGTTTACTGCGAAATTCCCATTACCTTTGCGCAGGCCGCTCTTGGCGCGGAAATTACTGTTCCCACCCTTGATGGCAAGGTTAAATTTACCATACACGAGGGCACTCAACCCGGTGATGAATTCAAGCTTCGAGGCAAGGGTATCCAGCGTCTGAACTATTCGGGCAAGGGTGACCAATACGTAAAGGTTGTGTTAGAGGTGCCCAAAAATCTTTCGAGCAAGCAAAAAGACCTTATTAAAGAGTTTGAAAGCATCTCAGGGGAACAAAACTACAAAAAACGTAAGGGCTTTTTCGATAAAATAAAGGATATGTTTGACTAAAACTAAAAATGGCTACTAGTATAAAAACTAGTAGCCATTTTCTTTTTAAAATCTTTTATTGGGGTCGATGCCATATATTTGCACAACCTCTAGATGCTCAGAATTTGCAATATCACGGGGCCAAACAAAGGGACCGCTATTACTGTCAAGGTCATACCCAAACCTATTAAAAGCGTACCACACTAAATGACCGCAATGGGTAGATTTTACCTCATCTGCACTATCACCCTCAAAAAGTCCCGCAGTAAGGCGGTATTTAATGCCTAGCAGGTTTTCGTAGGAAAACCTTGCAATTTCGCTGCGCTTTTCCGCCCCCTCCTTTAAACGAAGTACTATAAATGCAGGACGGCAGCTGAGATCTGATACATCCTCCACTGAACTTTTATAACCAAAGCCGGTGGCATTTATTATTCTGCCTTCCTTTGCATTTACAACTATTGCGGCATGGCCCGAACGTAAAAAAGAAAAGTGTGAACTTGGACTTATAATTATATCACCATCCTCTAAGGACGCTAGAGGAATGTTCCCTTCTATCCTGTCGCTGCAGGTAAATGGAGCAAAGATTTGCCTCTGTTCCTCAAAGCGGGTAAAAAATGCAGTTTGAATATCTAAAACCCTTGAATGCTCATTATTTGCAAGCATCTGCTCCAAACTTTTCCTTGAAAGCCCCGTTTGGTAATAAAGGGTTTTGTAGTCATCATCGCTCAGTTTTGTTTGGGTGATAAGAGATGATATATCCTTTTTCTCATAGTCGGGCTTCCAAGCGCCCTTAGTATGAATTTTAACCATTCCAAGTTCTAAAAAAGCTATAATGCCAAGTAGAACCGAAACGATAATTTTTAATATTTTCCCCGCCCTTGGCTGGGATTTTTTAACCCTCATTTTATCACCCAAACAACTTTTTAATTATTTTAACACAGTTTACCTGCCTTTACAAGTAAAAGTGTTAGTTTGAAAGTTTCAAAAGCAGTTCTTCCTTGCCCTCAAAATCCATCATCTTAATAGCCACAAGAGCTTCTTCTCTTCTGTCTTTTGAAAGCATACCAAGAGTGAAAAATTCCTTAGCAAGCTCATTTTGACGGGCCTTTTGGTAGGGACTTTGCTTTTGAGGAACAATCCTTATATCAAATATCGGCTTTCTAAGAGCAACTTCTTCACCTAAAAGATTTATTCCCTCTTGCGGCGCCATTTTGCTATTGTTATAATTTATAAACTCAGTGCCGCCCGTTTTGCCGACAATTCTAAAGCTTCTGGGCTCTGTGTAGAACTGTCGCATAAGCTCTATCATAATATAGCAAATTTCACTATACGCTCTAAACGAGGCCTTAACCATATCACGAGTTAGCTTGCTGCCCGCCTCCTGAAGCGCCAAAATGGCCGATGCTGCGGTAACGCCAAAATTTGTGCTACCCTGAGAAAAGTCTCGGTTGCCCGATGTTTCTTTAAGCTCTGCCACCTTGTACTCCAAAAGATTAAGGGCAATATTATTTATCCCATCAACCTCAACCTGCTTTAAGGTTTGGTCGTCGATTCGACCGGTTGTATGTATAAAGGGATTATCCCAATCGGCATACTCTTCTTCGTTTATTCCTGCCGCATCGCTTATAAACCATCTTGGATTTTCAGCCATGAGCGTATTTCGCATAATAGCAGAGTCAAGTCTATCAATGCTTCTTTGGCAACCCTTCATAACGTCGATGTAGCCAAAGCCCGCCGGCGAGCCCTCGGTTACAAACATTGTGTCAAAAATAACGGGGTATTTCCCATGGTCGTAGAAGCCGCGTAGTTTATACTGCTCCTCATTTTCCGAAGCAAAAAGCACAGATTTTCCCGCGAATTTGCAATAATGCAATACTACACGGCCATCCACCTTCTTTTTGTAGTACCAGTCAACTACAAGCACCTTGCTTTCATCAACGCTGCCGTCGTCAAGGCGGTATGCCTCAAGCACCGAACCTGCATCCTTAAGACCACCAGTGGCAAAAGGATAATCCCTTAAAAGCTTTGATTTTTCAACTGCCTGAGCATAGAATAGATTTTCGGAATCCTCAATATGCTTAATACCCGGCTCCCAAAAAAGATTTAAAATATCAAGCTGTTTAATATCAATGTCGCCAAGTCCACCCTCCAACTCACTATTCCAAAAGACACCATATACACCGGTACCGGTTTTAAGCTTGTACCACCAAACGTCAGAATATATCTGTTCAAAATTCCTTTGTTCTAAAATGGCCGGCAGTACTTTTGAAAGTCTTTCAGCTTCTGCTTTATCATTTTCCTCCCTTGGAAATACGTTTGGTTCGGGGTAATTATCCATAGCATCGGCGTGTTTATTCACAATAGAGTTGAAAAGCCAGGCCGAGCTTTGCTTTAATTCCTGCTCGGAATTTTTGTGGCCGCAGCAACGCATTTTAAACCACTCTTCATTTTCCACAATGCGTTGTTCTAAAGAACGCTTACCCTCCCTATATTTTGCCAAAATTTTATAGGCATTATCAATTTGTTTTTGTCCGATTATGTGTTTAGATTTACTTTTTTTCATTATTTCACCTTCATTTTTATTTAAATTTTTAAAAATTCAACCTTTTTATTGGTTGAAAGCGGAGAAAACTGCTCACCCGTTTTCGCATAATTTTTACGCGCCTTTATTGGAATGTGCATAAAAACGTACCTACATTCATCGTAAATATGGTCCTCTGCAGTGGTATCAATATCCTCAACGTTAGAGGCCGAATAATTAAGTGCCGGAATGGTGCGAATAAAATGCTTGCAGGTTTTAAATACGTAAAACATAGGCACTCCCGTGCTATCAAAGGCAAAGCGGTAATGAAACTGCATTTTGCCCGATATTCTTGCATTATCGCCCGGCCTAAAGTATATTCCATTTTTCTCCATAACCTCTGAAACAGAGCGCCCTCTTGAGCCGTCAAAGATAGATGGGTCGGCAACCCCTATAATGGTTCGTCCCCTTAAATTGGGGTCATCCTCCTCTATCTCTCGGATCCTTTCGGCAATTTGTGCGGGCTCTAGCCGTAGTCCGCTATTAGGCACCCCGTCAGAGCCGTAAAACTCCCTTATGCGATACAGCCTACCGTCGTTATCCCTTGCATACCAGCCAACGCTAAAGGGCCTTGTATAACCAAAGTCAAAGCCTCTGTAAATTGGCCAAGTTTTTGGTATTTTAAATGGCTCTATAACGTGGCTAAAGCGCATATCGTCATAATGTTCGGGGTTGTTTCTCCATTCGGTAAATACCTGTCCGTCAAAGCTATCCCAACTTCCGTATAAAAGCGCGTTTTTCTCGGCCTCGGGCAACATTGCAAGATTTGCAAGATAGTCGGGGTCGTTTTTTAGTAAAATGCGGTTGTCGAAAACACTTGCGGGAACGAAAATTCGCTTCCTGCTAAGGGTAAGCAGTTTGCCCTCGGGGGAGGAAATTTGGTAGTCTTCCTTAATTGGTGTCATGGGTGGTGCAGCAGTAATAAACCGTTCCTTTACCCATGCATGACCAATGCCGCCGGGGTTTGCGGTTGCCCTAAGATAGACCCTTGTCCCCGCGCCCGAAGGTCGGTTTCGGGAAAATAGGTAGCTATACTCTTCAAAGGTAAAATGGGTTAACTCATCAAAAGCAATAAAATCGTATCTTCTACCTTGGTAATTAAATCTGTCCTTTGAGTGCTGCATACTGCCGAAATATATTTTTGCGCCGCTCGGAAATCTCCAAAAATGCTCCGCTGAATTATATGTAGCTTTTGGAAAAGCAGCCTTATATATTGTGCGGCTACGATCAATAAGCTCACTAAGCTGAGGTACAGTTTTACGAAATATAATTGCAGTATAGTGCGGTATATGTACCTGCCTTAGCGCTTCTGCTAAAAGGGCATCACTCTTACCGCCGCCTGCCGCACCGCCATAAAGGCATTCATATTCTGGCCGCTCCATAAAAAGGCGCTGTTTTGCTTGGGGTGTCCATATCTTATTCATCCATTTTCACCTCGGGCAAAACAACAACACCGCCACTATTTTCCTCACCCGAAAGCTCGGCCGAA
This sequence comes from Acutalibacteraceae bacterium, assembly GCA_045630265.1. Lineage (GTDB taxonomy): Bacteria > Bacillota > Clostridia > Oscillospirales > Acutalibacteraceae > UMGS1279. The sequence goes on along the minus strand of JAZQSV010000002.1, from coordinate 13,985 downwards.
ATAACGGACAGCTCCCTTATAGAGGAAATAAGATTTTTTAAATCCTTTATATCCATATTTTCTATTTCACCACCCGGCTCAGAAAGGTTTTTAAGTCTGTCTATTGCACTATCCGCCGCAAAAAGCAGATTCCTTGAGCGCTTGGTTGCCGACATTTTTCGTGAAGCCGCTTTTTTAGAAATCGGATTTTCTGAAAAAATTTCCCCCGCCGATTTCTGAAGTTTTGGCATAAATTATCACATCCCCATAAAAAAATCGTTGTGAAGCCGCCGAACTTCACAACGAAATTTTATAACATTTTTTAAATTTTTACACCCTACTATTCAAGCTCAAAGGCACCTGTATATAAACTGTAGTATTTGCCCTTTTCCTCAATTAGCTTTTCATGGTTTCCTCTTTCAATTATTTTGCCGTTTTCAAGCACCATAATTACATCGGAATTTTTAACGGTGGAGAGTCTGTGCGCAATAACAAAAACCGTTCTTCCCTCCATTAACTTATCCATACCCCGTTGAACAATGGCTTCGGTACGGGTATCTATGCTTGAGGTTGCCTCATCTAGTATCATAACCGGTGGGTCGGCCACCGCCGCTCTTGCAATGGAGATAAGTTGACGCTGACCTTGGGAAAGTCCCGAGCCATCACCGCTAAGCACTGTATTATAGCCATCGGGGAGCATTGTAATAAATCCATCTGCGCCCGCAAGCTTTGCCGCATTTATACATTCCTCATCAGTTGCCTCTAAATTACCGTAACGGATATTCTCCATTACCGTTCCCGTAAACAAATTAACATCCTGCAAAACAATGCCTAGAGAGCGCCTTAAATCCTCCTTTTTAATTTTATTGATATTTATGCCGTCATAGTGGATTTTACCATTTTTAATATCGTAAAAACGGTTTATAAGGTTTGTGATTGTTGTTTTGCCTGCGCCCGTAGCACCAACAAAAGCAACCTTTTGTCCCGGCTCGGCATAAAGACTAATATTATGAAGAACTGTTTTTTCTTCAGTATATCCAAAGTCTACATCACTAAAACGAACGTCGCCCATAAGCTTTGTATAGGTAGTGGTTCCGTCGCCATGGGGATGTTTCCAAGCCCATTTGCCGGTATGCTTAGTGGTTTCGGTTATATTGCCATCTTCATCAATTTCGGCATTAACAAGGGTTACGTAACCGTCGTCCTCTTCGGGCAACTCATCCATAAGCTCAAAAATTCTTTCAGCACCCGCAAGGCCCATAACAACCGAGTTGATTTGCTGAGAAACCTGGTTTACGTTGCCCGTAAACTGCCTTGTCATATTAAGGAAGGGTATTACAATACTAATGCTAAAGGCAATTCCGCTAATGCTTACGTTCTTAACTCCTGTCAGCAAAAATAGACCACCAAGTGTCGCCACAACAACGTACAAAATGTTACCTATATTCATATTTATAGGTCCCAAGCAGTTTGCGTAGGAGTGGGCCTTTCGACTATCATTACAAAGCTCTTCGTTGATTTTTTCAAACTCCGCTCTGCTTTTGTCCTCGTGGCAGAACACCTTTACAACCTTTTGCCCCGTCATCATCTCTTGAATAAAGCCCTCGGCCTTACCAATAGACTTTTGCTGACGCATAAAGTATTTTGCACTGCCGCCACCAAACTTTTTTGAAACAAGAACAATACAGAAAACACCAAGGACAACAATAATTGTCATCCACACGCTATACCAAAGCATAATGAAAAATACCGACGTTGCAATAATGCCGGCTTGAAGGAGCGCGGGTATGGACTGGGATACAAGCTGACGCAGGGTATCTATATCATTGGTATAATGGCTCATAATATCGCCATGCTTATGGGTATCAAAATACCTTATGGGTAAGGTTTGCATCTTGCTAAAAAGCGTTTTTCTGAGTTTTCCCAAAAAGCCCTGTGTAATAACCGCCATTAGCTGTGTGTGGGTAAAGAATGAAGCGAGGGATAGTAAATAGAGAGAGGCCAAAACAATTATATTCGGTATAACCTCTACCCTTGCGGCCGCCCAGTTTTTAGTTCTGAACCATTCCTCAATAATTGCCATAATACGTTGGTTAAATATAGCGGGAATAGAAGAAACTATAGCCGAAAAAACAATACAAGCAAGGGTTAGGGGCAATAGCACAGGATAATAACTAAAAAGTAACTTTAATACCCTTTTAAGAGATGAAAAGTTCATCTTTCTCCCCGCCATGGGGACTCCCCTTGGGAGCTTTTGATTTGGAGCAGTATTAGTTCCCTTCACTTTCATCACCCCCGTTTGTCTGCTGTTCATATACCTCTTTGTAAATTTCGCTTTTTTCCATAAGCTCACTGTGTGTACCGATGTTTTCTATCTTACCGTCGTCAAGCACTATTATCATATCAGCCTCCATAACCGAGGCAATACGCTGAGCAATAATAATTTTTGTGGTTTCGGGAATATACTCCGAAAAACCCTTTCTTATGAAAGCATCTGTCCTTGTATCAACCGCACTTGTAGAGTCATCCAGAATTAGTATTTTAGGGCTCTTAAGAAGCGCTCTTGCAATACAAAGGCGCTGCTTTTGCCCACCCGAAACGTTACTTCCACCCTGCTCTATATAGGTATCGTAGCCGTTGGGAAATTTCTCAATAAATTCATCAGCCTGTGCCAAATGGCAAACCCTTTTAATCTCCTCATCGGTGGCATCCTCATTTCCCCAACGAAGATTATCCTTTATAGTTCCTGAGAAAAGCTGATTCTTTTGCAGTACCATAGCAACGTTGTCGCGAAGGATACGTGTATCGTACTCCCTTACATCCCTTCCGCCTACCATGACGCTACCGCTTGTAACGTCGTAAAGTCGGGGAATAAGCTGTACGAGTGAGGATTTACTAGAACCCGTACCGCCGATAATTCCGACTGTCATACCAGATTTAATTTCTAAATTTATATCCCTAAGGGCAAACTTCTTTGCCTTTTCGGAGTATTTGAAATTAACATCCTTAAATAAAATGCTACCGTCTAAAACCTCTGTTACGGGGTTTTCGGGATTTTTAAGGGTGGACTCCTCCTCTAGCACCTCGCAAATACGCTTTGCCGATTCGTGCGACATTGTAATCATAACGTATATCATAGAGAGCATCATAAGGGACATAAGAATCTGCATACCGTAGGTAAGCATTGCCGAAATTTGTCCTACGTCAATGGTGGTGGCACCGCTTGAAATTACAAGATAAGCACCCACAAAAAGGATAAATACCATATTAAAATACAAACAAAACTGCATAATGGGAGAGTTAAGTGCAACTATTCTTTCAGCCTTTGTAAAATCGTTTGTAATATCGTCGGCCGCCTTGGAAAATTTTCCCCGTTCAAACTCCTCACGCGAGAAGCCCTTAACAACCCTCATTGCCCTGACGTTTTCTTCAATAGATTCGTTAAGTGTATCATACTTTTTGAAAACCCTGCGAAATGCCGGCATTGCTTTTCGGGCTATCATAAGAAGTCCAAAGATGAGTATAGGAACTACTACAACAAAAGTTGTAGCCAAGGCACCACCCATAACGTATGCCATTATAATGGAAAATATAAAGAGCATAGGGCTTCTAATGGCCGTTCTTATAATCATCATATAGGACATCTGAACGTTAGTAACGTCGGTCGTAAGACGTGTAACCAAGGATGTAGACGAGAATTTATCAATATTAGCAAAGGAATAACTTTGAATTTTAGCAAACATATCGCTTCTTAGATTCTTAGCAAATCCGGTAGATGCCTTGGCGCAAGAAAAGGCCGCAATACCGCCGCAACAAAGTGACAAAAGGGCTAGTAAAACAAGCGAAACACCTGTTTTAATAACCTCGCCTATAGGCGCCGAAGCCTTTATGTTATTAACTAAATTTGCAGTAATAAAAGGAATAAAAACCTCGATTATTACCTCACCCATTATAAAAATAAGGGTTAAAATAGAAGGGAGCTTATACTCCCTTATGCTTTTTGCCAGTTTTTTAATCACCTAAAATTCATCCCCTATATTCTCTTTAATTTTTTCTATTGTTTTAAGAAATTCAGAAATTTCTTTACTTGTAAGCCCTTTATTTAGCTTTTCTTCAAGTCGGTCAATTTCCTCACTGAAAACAATGTGCCTTTTCTTAGATTTTTCAGTAAGCAAAATTCTCTTTCTGCGACCGTCATTTTCATAGGGCACCCTTTTAATATACCCGTTTTTCTCCATAAGCTGTAAAATTGCAGTCGCGGTGGAACGGCGAATGGTTAGCTTTTCCTCAATATCTTTTTGGAAAATGTCTTTCCCCTCATTCCTTGAGAGAAAGCCGATTATAAAGCCTTGAACACCGGTAAGCTTTTCCTCGCCCCTTGAACTAAGCGCATTATCAATAGCACGCTTAAAAAGGTGGGAAGCACCGCTTATTGCAAAGCCAAGCCTTTCTTCCTTTTGCATATAACACCTCTTAAAATAAATGTTAGTACCCTAACATTTTATCACTGCCAAGCTCCTCTGTCAACGGTTTTAATATGACTTTTTTGTAAATAAATTAACTAAATTTAAAATAATATAATAAAACTAAAAGTTTATGTAGAAAAAGCGGAAAAAATATTGTATAATGTATGTGTAAATTCCCCCTTTAGGGGACGATTTAAGGAGAATGCAGTTTTGTCTATACCAATGGACCATATCAGGAATTTTTGCATTATTGCACATATAGATCACGGCAAATCCACCCTTGCCGACCGACTTTTGGAGCTTACCAAATCGGTTACCGAAAGGCAAATGGAGGACCAGCTTTTAGACAGTATGGATTTAGAGCGTGAGCGCGGCATTACAATTAAGGCCCACGCCGTTACCCTTTACTATACCGCCAAAAACGGTGAAGAGTATGAATATAACCTTATTGATACTCCCGGACATGTGGACTTTAACTATGAAGTTTCGCGCTCCCTTGCCGCTTGTGAGGGTGCAATACTTGTTGTAGATGCTTCGCAGGGAATTGAGGCGCAGACCTTAGCAAACACCTACCTTGCAGTTGACCATAACCTGGAGCTCTTACCCGTTATAAACAAAATCGACCTGCCAAGCGCCGACCCCGAGCGTGTAAAGAATGAAATTGAGGACGTTATTGGCATTCCCGCCGACGAGGCGCCTCTTGTATCGGCCAAAACGGGTGCGAATATTGAAGAAATTTTAGAGAAAATTATAACCGAATTCCCCGCTCCAAAGGGTGATGATACGGCACCCCTTAAAGCCCTTATTTTTGACTCTTACTATGACCCATATAAGGGTGTTATTGTATATTTCAGGGTTGTTTCGGGTGAAATAAGACCCGGACAGCAAATTCGCATGATGGCAACAGGTGCAGAATTTCTAACCGTAGAGGTTGGCAGAAAGATGGCCACCACCATGCTGCCCTGCGAGGTACTTAAAGCGGGTGAGGTTGGTTATCTCGCCGCTTCCATTAAAACAGTTGGAGATGCAAGGGTTGGTGATACCATTACCGCCGTAGAAAACCCTGCAAGCGAGCCACTGGAGGGCTACCGCAAGGTTAATCCCGTTGTTTTTTGTGGTATCTACCCCGCCGACGGAGCAAAATATAACGATTTAAGAGAGGCGCTTGAAAAGCTACAGCTAAACGATGCTTCCCTACTTTTTGAAGCCGAAACCTCAACCGCCCTTGGTTTTGGTTTTCGTTGCGGCTTTTTAGGTCTGCTCCATATGGAGATTATTCAGGAACGCCTTGAGAGAGAATATAACCTTGACCTTGTAACCACCGCGCCCAGCGTTGTTTACAAGTTTGAACTTACAAACGGTGAAACTGTTGAGGTGGATAATCCCACTAACTACCCCGATCCTGCAACCATTTCGGTGGCTATGGAGCCAATTGCCGACGTGCACATTTTCTCCCCAAGAGAATATATTGGTGAGATTATGGGGCTTTGCCAGGAGCGTAGGGGCGAGTACCGTGATACACAGTATATGGGCGACAGGGTTGACATACACTACGTTATGCCTATTGGTGAGATAGTGTACGATTTTTTTGATGCCCTTAAATCCCGCACACGAGGATATGCAAGCTACGACTATGAGATGAAGGGTTACCAGCCTTCCAAGCTTGTGAAACTTGACGTTATGCTTGCAGGCGACGTTGTGGATGCCCTTTCCTTTATTGTTCACTCTGACAATGCCTATGCAAGGGCAAGGCGAATAGCAGAAAAGCTAAAGGACTTCATCCCCCGCCAACTTTTTGAGGTGCCCATTCAGGTTGCGGTAGGTGGCAAAATTATTGCAAGGGAAACCGTTAAAGCCCTTAGAAAAGACGTTTTGGCTAAGTGCTACGGCGGTGATATTACAAGAAAGAAAAAGCTTCTTGAAAAGCAAAAAGAAGGTAAAAAGCGTATGCGTCAGCTTGGCTCTGTGGAGGTTCCGCAGGAGGCATTTATGGCGGTGCTTACACTAGATGAATAGCACAAGGTCGGCTAAAGGTAACCTCTACCTTTAGCCGACCTTCTTTTTTATGTATTTTAATAACCTTAAAACAAATACTACCCTTAAAAGAAATTTTAGGGGGATATTTTTATGTGCACCGCAATAACCTTCAGTGCAAAAGATCATTATTTTGGCAGAAATTTAGATTTAGAGTACAGACTAAATGAGGCAGTTACCGTAACCCCGCAAAATTTTCCGCTAAAATACAGATTTTTAAAAACCGAAAATAAACACTACGCATTTATTGGTATGGCTACTATAAAGGACAATTACCCTCTTTATTATGATGCCGTAAATGAAAAAGGTCTTGCTATGGCAGGACTAAACTTCGTAGGAAATGCCCATTATAATAAACCGCAAAATGATGCTCTTAATATTGCCACCTTTGAGCTTATCCCATTTATTTTATCCAACTGTGAGGATATACCTATGGCAAGGGAACTTCTTTCAAAGATAAACCTTACCGATACCCCATTTGATGAGGAACTGGGCATTGGATATCTGCACTGGATGTTAGCCGACAAAAATACCGCTATTACAGTAGAGCCCACTAAAGAAGGCCTTAAAATCTACGATAACCCTGTTGGTGTGCTGACCAACAATCCACCGTTTGAATATCACTTAAATAATCTTCTACAGTATAGGCACCTCTCCCCCACCGACCCCGAAAATAACAGAGATTTAAGCATATCTTCTGAATTTTTAAGCCACGGGTTGGGTTTAGTAGGACTGCCGGGGGACAATAGCTCTGTCTCCCGCTTTGTTCGTGCGGCTGTTTCCAAAACCTATGCCGAAAGCTACAAAACAGAAGAGGAAAGCGTTACACAATTTTTCCATATTCTGCAATCGGTTTTTCAGATAAAAGGGCTGACCCGCTTTGATGGAAAGCTCGAAAAAACTGTATATTCAAGTTGTATGAATTTGCAAAAAGGTATCTATTATTATAAAACCTATGAGAACTCCAGAATTTCGAAAATAGATATGTTCAATACCGATTTTAGAGGAAAATGTCTTATAACTTATCCCCTAATTACAAAGCAATCCTTTAATGAGGTCATATAAAAAGCGGTGCTTTGGATATTCCAAAGCACCGCCGAAATATTTGATTATTCTTCTACTGTGTTTTCTTCCTTTTCTCTTACTTCAACCATAACCTCGTGCGCCATAAAATCATCGGCCTTTGTTACGATTATAGAAATATTTTGAAAATCAACTGAATGTCCCTCTTTGGGTATATTTCCGCTCATTTCCATAAGCCAACCGTTTACAGTAGCAGCGTCGATTTCCTTCTCTGGCTCCTCTAACTCAAAAAACTCAAAGAAATCCTCAACCGAGGTAGTACAAAGTACGCGGTAAATGTTATCCTTTATTTTAGCAATCTCAGTAACCTCTTCATCGCGTTCATCCCAAATTTCGCCCACAATTTCCTCCAAAATATCTTCCATTGTAACAATACCGGAGGTTTCGCCATACTCGTTAATTACTATAACCATATGGTTGTGGTTGGTCTGCATATCCTTGAAAAGCTGGTCCAAATTAACCGTTTCGGGAACAAAGGTGGCTTCGTGAATACAACTGTCGAGTTGAAAATTTTTATCACTTTTTTGAAGAAGAAAATCGCGCGCATGCAAAATGCCCACAATGTGGTCAATATCATTCTCAAAAACAGGAATGCGAGAATAACCCTCTTCCTTTATGGTTGATAAAATTTCCTTTTTGTCGGCATCCTTACTTAAAAACGCAACCGATTTTCTAGGAGTCATAACGTCCTCGGCAGTCATTTTATCTAAGCTGAGCACGTTTTTTATATACTCAATATCGTCCTCGTTAAAGGTACCTTCGTCAGCGCCCGCATCAAGCATTAAAACAATATCCTCTTTAGATACTGCCTCCTCCTTTTCGTGGGGATTTATTCCAAGTATTCTAAGGGTGATATTTGTTGATGCAGTTAAAAACCAAACTATTGGCTTTAAAACGACGGTGAGAAAGGTAATTATACCACATACCTTATCGGCCAATTTTTCCTTATTCTTCATTGCAATTCGTTTAGGAACAAGTTCTCCCAAAACAAGAGTAAAATATGAAAGAATAATGGTAATTACAATAACGGCAGCGGTATCTACAACTCCTGCGGCAGTTTGAGATAGTTCAAACCTTTTAATAACAAAGCTTGAAAGTTTTTCGGCAAAATTATCGGCCGCAAAGGCTGAGCCCAAAAATCCCGCAAGGGTAATACCTATTTGAATTGTCGATAAAAATCCGGTAGGTTCCTCAATAATCTTTAGCATTTTAGAGGCCTTTTTATCGCCGTCCTCCGCCAAAGAGCGAACCTTTTTCTCGTTAATAGAAATTAGTGCTATTTCGGTTGCCGCAAAGAAAGCATTTAGCAAAATAAGCACAAGTTGTAATAATAACTGTTTAATCATTCTACTCTAAACCTCCAAAAACATTTTTTTGGAAATTCAAAGCAAAAATCTCATCCCGTCTACTTCGGGGAAGGGGTTCCACAAAAACCAACTCCTATTTTTAAAATTTTGATATAAGCTTTCGAGATTATAAATAAATCTCACTTCTGCCCTATTAAGTATTTTTAATAACAATTTGCTCTACAACGTCGGCCGCATGCTCGCAAAGGTCGCAGCAGTTTTCCAAGCTTTCATAAATTGCCTTTGTTCCAATAAGTGTCTTAGCGTCTACATCCTGAGCAAAGAGCTTGTGAATAGCCTCGGCAAAAAGTGCATCGGCCTCACCCTCAATGGTGTTAACACTAACCAAAAGTGTGCGAAGATGCTCGGGCTTTTTGAAGTTTTTAAGCTCAGCAAGTGCTTCATAAAGGGCCTTAACGCAACGGCTGACAACCTTACAAATTTCAACCGCATACTCAGGCATGGTAACAATGCCGTACATATAAAACTCCAAAACAATCTCGTCAAGCTCGTCGGTAATATCGTCAACAATCTGAACAAGGTGAACAATATCCTCCTGGTCAATGGGGGTAATAAACTCAGAAGAGATTCTGGTCATAATATCATGATGGATTTCATCTCCCCTATGCTCAATTACATGCATCTTTTCTTGCTGGCCCGCAATACTGCCTGCAGAGTAGTTACTGAAGATTGCCTCTAGCATTTCAGATGCTTCAACACAACAAGCACACTGAGCTTCTATCATCTTAAAATAATCGTTTTTAATCTTAGCCATAATTTTCTCTCCTTTAGAATATTTTCAAGAATATTGTTGCCATTATATAACCCAAAAGTCCACAGCCCGGGAAGGTAAATACCCAAGTAAGTACAAGCTCTTTAACAACGCTCCAGTTAACGTTGCTCATTCGCCTTGCGGCGCCAACGCCCATAATTGCAGTGGTCTTTGTATGTGTTGTGCTTACGGGAATTCCTGTAAGCGAAGAAAGTAACAAGCAAAGTGTTGCGGCAAAATCGGCGGCAAAGCCTTGATAGGGTTTGAGTTTTACCATATCCATGCCAACCGACTTTATAATTTTATATCCGCCAATGGAGGTACCAAGACCCATAACAAGTGAACAAAGCACCATTAGCCATAGGGCAGGTGTTCCCTCAAACCGCCCTGTGCTGTCGCCGTTTGCAAGGGCCTGACCCAAAAGGAAGATGGCCATAAACTTTTGCCCGTCCTGTGCGCCATGCATAAATGCCATGGCCGCGCCGCCCGCAACCTGAGCTCCCGAGAAAAATTTTTCACTCTTCATTCGGTTTTTGTTTCTAAAAATTAAAACAGTTAGCTTTGATGCAATAAAGCCAAAAATAAAACCAATAATGGTAGAAAGGACTATGCCGTATAAAACCTTAATCCACTCTGCGCCGTTAATGCCCTTAAAGCTTTTTTGAATTGCAACCGCAGCACCCGAAATACCTGCAATAAGAGCGTGGCTCTCACTGGTTGGAATACCAAAGTACCAAGCAGCAGTTGCCCAAATAACAATGGCCGCCATAGCAGCGCAAAGTGCAATAAGCGCATCCTTAGGGTTTGGGCCAAAATCTACCATATTATATATGGTGGCTGCAACCTTGCTGTTTATCAGTGTCATTACAAGTACGCCGAGGAAGTTAAAAACTGCCGCCATAACAATGGCTTTTCTAACCTCAATAGCCCTTGTAGAAACGCAGGTTGCAATAGCATTCGGTGCATCGGTCCAACCGTTTACAAGTATAACGCCAAGTATTAGCACGGTAGAAACCAAAAGCATTGGGTTTTGAAGCATTTGCGTTACATACTCAAAAAGTCCTTCCATCTCCACTCTCTCTTTCTGACAATTTTGAATTTACCATAAAAATACAGCCGCCAATCGGCTATATTTATTTTATTATACTTTATACCTAAAGTATTTTCAAGGATTTTTACATATTTTATGGCAAAAAACAGACCGCCTTTTTCCCACGCTATGTAGGCTAAGAGGCGGTCTGTTTAGCAAATCTATATATAAGTTCTAGATAATGGCCATAATTATTCAAACTGCTTTAAATATTTTGCTACCGAGCGGGACATTTCCTTTGAAAAGTCGGAATTATACTTTCTAACACAAAAGGCCTTCATATAATCCTCATATGGCTTATTATCATTACGAATAGAGAAAAGGCTGCGAAGTTCGTCCTCACCCATCTCACGGTAGGTGTTTGCGTGAACTATGTGCTCCATATCGGCACGGCGGGGTTTTAAACGTTTCTTTTGCTGCTCGGTTGGATAACCAAATACCAGCATTGCCGCAGGGAAAACGTATTTTGGCAAATTCAAAAGCTCTCGCTGTTCTTCGCAGTTCTCCATAATATCACCAATGTAGCAAGAGCCGATTCCAAGACTTTCTGCGGCAGTTACGGCATTTTGCGCCGCAATATTAGCATCACTAATTGCTAAAAAGAGATCGCCGACAGAGGGTAAACGTGGCGCACACCCCGCAAAAGAAAAGGCATCATACCACTTTTTACAATCGGCACAAAATATAAGCACCATTTTAGCGCTTGCAATAAATGGCTGATTATCGCAAGTTTGAACCAGCCGCTCCTTTACGCCTTGGTCGGTAATGTCGAGTATGGTGTAAAGCTGCTGATTTCCCGCCGTCGGCGCCTGACAGGCCGCATTTAAAATAGCTTCCCTTTCCTCCTTAGAAATTTCTTTATCAAGAAAAACACGTACGGATTTTCTGCTATTTAGTTGTCTTATTGTTTCGTTCATAACCTACCCCACAAGAGATGCTTTGTGCCACCATTATATATTAGTTCTTCATCTGTTGTCAATAATAGAAAAATACTTTTTATAATTAGTTGCCATAAATCTACCATAGATAACAGTGAAAAATGAAGAGGTAATAGTGAAAAAGTAAAATCGACAAACCTCTGACGAGGTTCGCCGATTTCTGGCAGGGGTAGAAGGACAAAGGCGCTGCGCACCTTTCCTGCTTGACCACCCAAATGCTTTGCATTTCGGTACCGGTCGGCGCACCTTTTTGCTAAAAATAGTCCACCGGACTATTTTTTTAACGCAAAAACCCTCTCAGGCTTCGAGTCCTTCCTCTCTTTTACAAAAATAATAGACCACCCCAATGGGTGGTCTATTATTTGGCAGGGGTAGAAGGACAAAGGCGCTGCGCGCCTTTCCTGCTTGACCACCCAAATGCTTTGCATTTCGGTACCGGTCTGCGCAACATTTTGCTTAAAAACTTGCCACCGGCAACTTTTTTATCCGCAAAATGCCCTCTCAGGGTTCGAATCCCCCGTTTACAACAAAAAAATAGTCCATGCAAATGCATGAACTATTTTTTGGCGGAGAGGGAGGGATTCGACCCCTCGAACGGGTATTAGCCGATACACGATTTCCCATCGTGCGCCTTAGGCCAGCTCAGCCACCTCTCCATATGAAATTCAACAAGAGATATTATAACAGATTTTTTTTCATTTGTCAAGCATAAATTTCATATTTTTTTATTTTTTATTCCCTACTAAAAAAGTAGCCAAAAGAGATTCCTTTTCTTTCGTAATTTTTGGTGATTATCTTTCCGAAATATTGTGGTCTCCTCCTTGACAAAACACAACCTGTATGGTATGATTATATTAGAAAGAAAAAAAGATCTGTGTGACTGACGGTTTAGTGGAGTTTACCACGGGGAGCACAGACCTCAGCAAATGCGTCGACCGTCTGGGCAGATTCACAGATCCTGTGAGTCTGTTTTTTGTTTGCTTGCAAGGAGGAGGAATCATGATGAACATTGCATGGAACAATTTTAAACCCGGTATCTGGCAAGATACCATTGATGTACGCAACTTTATTCAGAGCAATTACATTCCCTACGAAGGGGATGCCGATTTTTTAGCAGGCCCCACAGCACGCACAACTGCTTTAATGGAAAAATTTGAAGAGTTGCTGAAAAAGGAACGAGACAACGGCGGTGTTTTAGACATTGATACAGAAACTGTTTCGTCTTTAGACACTTTTCCTGCCGGTTATTTAGATAAAGAAAACGAACTGATTGTGGGACTGCAGACGGATGCACCCTTAAAACGTGCCGTGAACCCCTTTGGCGGTATTCGTATGTCCCGTCAGGCTTGTGAAAGCTACGGCTACAAATTATCCGATAAAATCGAAACCGAATTCCAGTATCGTACCACGCACAACGATGGCGTATTCCGTGTTTACACACCCGAAATGCGTGCCGTTCGTAAAGTTGGTTTGATTACCGGGCTGCCCGATGCATACGGCAGAGGCAGAATCATCGGTGACTATCGTCGTGTGGCTCTTTACGGCGTGGATCACTTAATCGCCGAAAAAGAAAAAGATAATGCTGCTTTGGCGAAAAAGCACATGACAGAAGAAATTATCAAACTGCGTGAAGAAATGCATCGTCAGATCAATTTCATGAAAAAGCTGAAAGATATGGCGAATCTGTACGGTTATGACATCAGTCAGCCTGCAACCAACGCACGAGAAGCTGTACAATGGCTGTATTTTGCGTATTTAGGTGCCATCAAGGAACAAAATGGTGCCGCAATGTCTTTGGGCAGAACCGCAACATTTTTAGATATTTACATGCAGCGTGATATCGAAAACGGCATTTTGACCGAAGAAGGTGCACAGGAGCTGATGGACGATTTCGTAATGAAACTCCGTATGGCTCGTCATCTGCGCACCCCTGAATACAATGATTTATTCGGCGGCGATCCTATGTGGATTACAGAAGCTTTGGGTGGTCAGGGCGAAGACGGCAGAACTTTGGTTACCAAAAACACCTTCCGTATGCTCAACACGCTCTACAACTTAGGTCCCGCGCCCGAGCCGAACCTCACCGTGCTCTGGTCTCAGAACCAGCCGAAAGGTTTTTCGGAATTCTGCGCAAAGGTTTCTGTTGATACCAACTCTATTCAGTATGAAAACGACGATGTAATGCGTCCGATGTATGGCGACGATTACGCAATCGCTTGCTGTGTTTCCGCTATGAAAGTGGGCAAACAGATGCAGTTCTTCGGTGCAAGATGCAAT
>JAZQSV010000001.1:0-9717 GCA_045630265.1 Acutalibacteraceae bacterium | reverse complement strand
TATTTGGTATGACCGCTTGTTCCAATGGCGGAACCAATTCTTATGAGCAAATCACGCCCCAAGAGGCAAAAACGATCACGGACACCGAAAAGAACTATAAGTCGGAGGGCCAAGCGGTCTTAGGAAGACAAGGCATATTATCAACTCCTTGGCTCACAGAACGACATGGCTACGATCCGACTTTATTTGGTATGACCGCTTGTTCCAATGGCGGAACCAATTCTTATGAGCAAATCACGCCCCAAGAGGCAAAAACGATCACGGACACCGAAAAGAACTATATCATCATCGATGCCCGCACCACGGAAGAATTCGCCGAAGGGCATATCAAGGATGCGATCCTCATCCCCGAATACGAGATCGCCGACCGCGCCGAAAAGGAATTGCCCGATAAGGACGCGCTGATTCTCGTCTATTGCCGTAGCGGCAGACGGAGTAAGATTGCCTCCGCGGAACTGGTTAAGCTCGGTTACACCAACGTTAAAGAATTCGGCGGCATCATCGACTGGCCGTATGAAGTTGTGAAGTGAGGATATGCGGATACTCCAAACGGTCATATAAACCATGAAAATTGCGGCAAATGTATCGTTGGCAGGGCTGAAGTTAAAGGATTTATATCCGACATTAGAGCGCAAAAAGACCCGAGCGAAGCAGGATTATATGACCTTGTTACAAAGCCGAATGGTTGGTATGAAAATTGTTATCAGTCCTTTAAATTATACGGATTTTTTGAGGAAGAGCCGACAGTAGCAGTTGAAATGGCAGTTTATTCTTATAACGATTGGGCCTATTCAATTTCAATTTTGCAAGAGGATTATGTATTGCCGCAAAAGTGGACTGAAAAATTCATTAAAGAATAATCATAATTAGGAAACAAAAAAGCAAGGCGCGTGCCTTGCTTTTTTGTTTACATATCCGAACTGAATATCGGTGCGTTTTCGTAAAGTCTGCGGCGGCAGTAGGAGGGTATGTTTGGAATAAAATCTTCGGGAAGTACGGATATAAACTTAACCGAATAAAGGTCACAGGTGGTTTCCATTTTTGTGCAGGGGTCTTCTAAAATAAAAAAGTCCTTGCCTACGTTTTTAAGCATTCCGCTAACCGTTACCATATTGCCGCTTCCAACCAAAAATCTGCATACCATAAATCTGCCCACCGACTCAAAAAGCACCTCAGGATAAGAGCGTACGTCCACACTTCCACTGTGGTTTCCGCTACTATCCCAGCTTGTCTGGTCCCAATTAGTGGTGTTTTGGTTTGGTGGACTCCAGTCAGGTCTGTTTTGCCAGGCGGTACTGCCCATACTTGGTGAATTGTTATTATGTTTTGTATTATTTTGTTCGTTGCCCCAAGGCAAAACCATACTGTTTTCAATATTATCCCCATAGGGATTTTGCATATTATTCAAGGTAAAAGCATCTCCTTTATTTGCTATATAGTTTAGTATATTCATTTAAAAATTTATTGTGTTTTATAGTAAATTCTAAATAGCCCTTGTAATTTGAAACTCTATGGTATAAAATGTTTATAAGGAAGTAAAAAAGTGGAGGGATAAATTTATGCCAACTTCTAACACAGTTAAGATAAAAACCAAGCAAAGCAATTTGTACCTACGCGTTGCTAAGGGACATTTTGCTACAAGCAATAACCATTCCAACTATTATATTGATGTTGCAGCACAAAAATCCCGTCTTTCCGAAGCTAAGGCCGTTGCTAAGGAGCTTTGCTCTTACAATTATCACAACACAATTATTGATACTATTCTTTGCCTGGATGGTATGGAAGTTGTGGGCGCCTGCCTTGCTAATGAGCTTACCAAGGCCGATTTTGTTAATATGAATGCTCACCAAACCATTTACGTTGTAACGCCCGAGTTTTCTAACGGACAAATTCTTTTCAGAGATAATATTGTTCCTATGATACAGGGTAAACATGTGCTTGTACTTGCTGTTTCGGTTTCAAGCGGTAATACAGTTAAGTCGGCAATTGATGCAATAAATTACTATGGCGGTAAGGTTGCGGCGGTTTCTTCAATTTTCTCCACCGCTACGGAGTGCGGCGGTTTTAAGGTGAACTCGGTTTTCAATCCTAATGATTTGGATGGATATGTAAATTCAGCTCCACATGAATGCGAGCTTTGTAAAAAAGGTGTCAAAATAGATGCCCTTATTAATTGCCACGGCTTTTCCAAACTCTAAAATTTAAAATCTTCAAGGTCTCACTTTAGGCCCTTTTAGGGACTAGGCGCGACCTTTTTATTTTTGCGAAAAAATTTCGTTTTTCTATAGACAAGTGGCTTTAAAGTTGGTATAATAATAAAAAAGTATGTATTCTGTGGAGGAAGATGTATGAAACTCTTAGCGCTTGACGGTAACAGTATAGCAAACCGCGCATTTTACGGTATAAAACTGCTTTCTACAAAAAGCGGACAGTTTACCAATGCAATTTATGGGTTTATAAATATTTTAAACAGTCTTATAGAAAGCGAAAAGCCCGACGGTGTTGCTATTGCCTTTGACCTTAAAGCCCCAACTTTCCGCCACAAAATGTATGATGAATATAAAGCCGGCAGAAAACCAATGCCTCCCGAGCTTGCTGCGCAGTTTCCCGTGCTCAAAGAGCTTTTAACCCTTATGGGCTACCACTGTGTTGAGATAGAAGGTTACGAGGCAGATGATATTTTAGGTACTCTAAGCCTTCGGGCCGAGAAAACTCCCGACGTTTGTGTTATATCTACGGGTGATAGGGATAGCTTGCAGCTTGTGTCTGAGCATACCTCTGTGCTCTTGGCCGCCACGAAAATGGGCAGGGCGGAGATTATTCACTACACACCTGAAACCCTTTTTGAAAAGTATGGTCTTACACCTAGCGAAATGATAGAGCTTAAAGCACTTATGGGCGATGCGAGCGACAATATTCCCGGTGTTGCGGGAGTTGGAGAAAAAACCGCCACCGATTTAATAAAGAATTACCATAGCATTGAATATATTTATGAGAATTTAGATGCCTTGGATATTAAAGACGGCGTTAAGGCAAAGCTTTTGGCGGGTAGGGATAGCGCATTTTTAAGCAAGGAACTTGGAACTATTTGCCGCGAGGTGCCTATTGAGACCAATTTTGAAAAATATAGGTTCGCCGAAATTGATAAACCGCGTCTTGCAAATATGCTTAGAAATCTTGAGTTTTTTAAGCTTTTAGAAAAACTAGGCCTTCAAAATATGGCCGATGATGTTGCAAAAGAAACCGCCGTACAGGGTAAGGAATATACCCTGTGTGATTTTACTGAATTTTTTAAAACTGCAGGGGAGGAAAAGGCCCTTTCGGTTTTAACAGAGGGCGATAGCTTTTATTTTGCTGTAAACGGCAAGGTTTTAAAGCTGCCGAGTAAGGATACTGAGCAAATTAAAGCACTCATAAATTTAAGTGATATAAAAATAAACGCTACAGACAGTAAGATGCTTTATAGTGCACTTTCGGGGATTTGCGAAATTGAAAGCGTAGATTTTGATTTAAGTCTTGCGGGTTATCTTTGTTCGCCATCCGCAAATTCTTATGACATTTTGCGTTTGGCTGAGGAGTATTTAAAAACTGCAGTTACCTGTAATTTTGAGGACGAAAACCTATATAGGGTTGCCATGGCACAGGAACTTTATCCTATTTTAAAGGGTGAAATTGAAAACTGCGGTATGGAAATGCTTCTAAGGGAAATTGAAATTCCTCTGGCTAAGCTGCTAAGCGAGATGGAGCGCGACGGCTTTTTGCTTGATACCGACGGAATTGCAGAAATGGGCAAGCGTTTAACCGACCGAATTTCAGGGCTTGAAACCGAAATTTACGAGCTTGCAGGGGAAGAATTTAATATTAAATCTCCGCAACAGTTGGGTGTTATTTTGTTTGAAAAGTTAGGTCTTAGTCATGGCAAAAAGACCAAAACGGGCTATTCCACAACGGCCGAAATTCTTGAAAAACTTAAATTTGATCACCCTATAATCCCTAAAATTTTAGAGTATAGAGGTCTTACAAAGCTAAATTCCACCTACTGTGAGGGACTTTTAAAGGCGGCGCGTGAGGACAAAACTGTTCATTCCACCTTTAACCAAACTGAAACGCGTACAGGTAGAATTTCCTCCCTTGAGCCCAATCTTCAAAATATTCCTGTCAGAAGTGAAGAGGGTAGAGAACTTAGAAAGTTTTTTGTTGCAAGAAACGGCTATTTACTGCTTGATTCCGACTATTCGCAGATAGAACTTCGCGTTTTGGCGCATATGGCGGGGGATAAGGCGATGATTTCGGCCTTCAACAGCGGTGAGGATATACACACCAAAACGGCAAGTGAGGTGTTTGATATGCCTCCACTTTTGGTTACCCCTAAAATGAGGAGCGCGGCGAAAGCGGTTAATTTTGGAATTATATACGGAATGGGCGCTTTCTCGCTCGGTCAGGAAATTGGTGTAACAAGGGTTGAAGCGCAAAAATATATCGACGGTTATTTTGCAACCTATCCAGGCATAGCAAAGTATATGAGCGAAACGGTAGAAAAGGCAAAGCAGGATGGCTTTACCAAGACAATGTTTGGTAGAAGAAGGTATTTGCCAGAGCTTTCAAGCTCTAACGGAATGCTCCGCGCTTTTGGCGAAAGGGTTGCAAGGAATATGCCTATACAGGGCACCGCGGCCGATATAATAAAGCTTGCAATGGTAAAGGTTAGAAAATCCCTTAAGGAAAAGGGAATTGATGCCAGGGTTATTTTGCAGGTGCACGACGAGCTTATTGTAGAAGCAAGGGAAGACGTGGCTAAAGAGGCGGCGGAAATTTTGGAATTTGAAATGGAAAATGCGGTAAAGCTTAGCGTTCCCCTTATTGCGGAGTGCCATAAGGCGAAAAATTGGTTTGAGGCAAAGGGATAATGAAAAATATTTTATTTGTGTGTACAGGTAATACCTGTAGGAGCCCAATGGCTATGGCGCTATTTAATAAAATGTTGGCCGAAAAGGGAGTAAGCAACCTAGTAGGCATTAGTGCAGGTCTTGCGGCGGATGGCAGTGAAATTAGTGATAATTCTGCCAAAGCGTTGGCGAAAATGGGTATAGAATTAAATAATTTTCGTTCAAAACAGCTGACTGAGCAGATGATAAAGGATGCTCACCTTATTGTCGTGATGACAAAAGGACATAAGGATTTGTTAATGCGCTTTGTGGAAGATGATAGCAAAATTTGTGTTTTGGGTAATGGAATTCCCGACCCCTATGGTAGGGAATTTTCGGTTTACGAAAGCTGCTTAGAACAGATTAAAAATGGACTAGACAAACTTTTCGAAAAGGGTGTTTTTGGTGATATTTAGGGTAGAGGACCTAGAGGTTTTATCCGGTGAAATTGCAAACATTGAAAAAAACTGTTTTTCCACGCCTTGGAGCGAGGAGCAAATAAGGGCATCAAGCGACAGTACGGTTTTCTTTATTGCAAAGTATGATGATAGGTACGTTGGCTATGGGGGAATGTACTCTGTACTTGATGAGGGGTACGTTACCAATATTGGTGTTTTGCCAGAATACCGAAAAAAAGGTATTGGCAAAATGATTCTTGAAAAGCTTTTAGAATGTGCAAAAGCAAAAAAATTAAAGTTTTTGTCACTAGAGGTTAGACCGTCGAACGTCCCCGCAATTTCTCTTTATGAAAAATACGGCTTCGAGATGGTTGGCAGAAGGCCTAATTTTTATCAAAATCCAAAAGAGGACGCACTACTTTTAACGAGGTATTTAAAATAATGGAAGAAAAGTACATTTTAGCAATTGAAACCTCCTGTGATGAAACTGCAGTTGCAGTTACAAGGGGAAGATGTGTTTTAGCAAACGAAATTGCGAGTCAGGTAGAAGAGCATAAGCTTTACGGCGGTGTTGTTCCCGAAATTGCTTCAAGAAGGCACTGTGAAGCCATTTATAATTTAACTGAAAGGGCGCTTGAAACGGCGGGCATAACCAAAAAGGACATCGGCGCGGTGGCTGTAACGGCGGCGCCGGGTCTTATAGGCGCGCTGCTTGTTGGTGTTAATTTTGCAAAGGGATTAGCACTTTCCCTTGGTGTTCCGCTTATTCCCGTTCACCATCTTCGCTCCCATATGGCGGCAAACTATATTTCTGCGCCCGAACTTAAACCTCCCTTTTTGTGCCTTTTGGTTTCGGGCGGTAATACTGTAATAGCAAAGGTTTCAGATTATACTACTTTTGAAATTTTAGCAAGAACAAGGGATGATGCGGCGGGTGAATGCTTTGATAAGGCCGCAAGGGCAATGGGACTTTCCTATCCCGGAGGCGTAATGTTAGACAAAATTGCAACCGAGCCCGACTTTAAAAAATATCCGCTCCCCTTTCCTAGGGTAGAGGATAGTGAGTTTGATTTTAGTTTTTCTGGGCTTAAAACGGCGGTGGTTAATTTAATACATAACCACACCCAAAAGGGCGAGCAGGTTGACGTTCCTGTTTTGGCGGCTACACTTCGCAAAAGGGTGTGTGAAATGCTTGTGAATTCTGCAACCGCTTTGGCTAAGGAGCAAAATATTAATACCCTTGTAGTGGCGGGTGGCGTTTCGGCCAACTCAGAACTTAGAAGTAGGATGGCGGCTGCTTGCGAAGAAAAAAATATAAAACTTTATTTCCCCGAGCTTGAGTACTGTGGCGATAATGCTGCTATGGTAGGGGTTCAGGCCTTTTACGAAAAAACCGTGGCAGACAGCGGACTGAATGCCCGAGCCACAATGGGCATAAACGAAGAGTTTTAAATTAGTTATATTGGAGTTAAAAAATGAAACAGAAAAAGGTTGCCGCAATACATGATATTTCGGGAGTAGGAAAGTGTTCACTTACCGTTGCTCTGCCTATACTGTCGGTAGCTGGGCTTGAGTGTTGCCCACTTCCAACGGCGGTGCTTTCCAACCATACAGGCGGCTTTAAAAATTTTACATTTAAAGATTTAACCGATGAAATGCTACCCATTGTAAAACAGTGGCAAAACGAAGAAATTTCCTTTGATGCTATTTATTCGGGTTATCTTGGTTCATTTAAACAAGTAGATATTTTGTGCGAGATTATAGATACCTTAAAGGGCGAAAATACTATGGTTTTGGTTGACCCCGTTATGGGAGACCACGGTGCGCTTTATAAATCCTTCGATAAGGATTTTCCGAGGAAGATGTTAAGTCTTTGTAAAAAAGCCGACGTAATTACACCAAATATCACCGAAGCGTGCCTTATGCTGGGGATGGAGTATAAAAAACCACCCTATAATAAGGAATATATTGAAACACTGTTAAAGGAACTTACAAAAATTTGTAGCGGTGATATTGTTTTGACCGGCGTTTGCTTTGACGAAAACCGCCTTGGTGCGGCGGCGGTGAGCAAGGGTGAGATTTTCTACTGCTTTGGCGATAAAATTGACGGCATTTATCACGGCACGGGGGACGTTTTTGCAAGCGTTCTTTCGGCAGCATTGCTAAAGGATTGCGCTTTAAAAAGAGCGGTGGAGGCAGCCGTAAGCTTCACCTGTATGTCCATTAAAAATACTAAGGAAAATTACAGCGAGCTTTGGTACGGCGTTAATTTTGAGGAGGTTTTACCAAAACTGCCCGAGCTTTTGGGAGGTAATTATGGACGGTAGATTTTCCCGAACACAAAATCTGATAGGCGAGGAGGCCGTAAAACATCTTGCAAACTGCAGGGTTGCGATTTTCGGTGTTGGCGGTGTTGGCTCATTCGTCTCAGAGGCACTTGCCCGCGGCGGCATTGGAGCACTGGATTTATATGATAGCGACAAGGTGGACATTACCAATATAAATAGGCAAATAATTGCACTGGATAGTACGGTTGGCAGATACAAAACCGACGTTATGAAGGAACGTATTTTGGATATAAACAAGGATGCACTCGTTACCTCAAACATTTTGTTTGTAACGCCTGAAAAGGGTAAGGAAATTGATTTTTCCAAGATAGACTATATTGTCGATGCGGTGGATAACGTTACCGCAAAAATATTTTTAGCCGAAAAGGCAAACGAATTTCGTATTCCTATTATCTCGGCTATGGGGGCGGGCAATAGGCTGGATAACCAAAATTTTAAGGTAGGCCCAATTGAAAAAAGCAGCGGTTGTCCGCTGGCAAGGGTAATGCGTTTAGAACTTAAAAAACGCGGAATAAAGGGTGTAAAGGCAGTATATTCGGACAAACCGCCGGAACGCTTTGAAAACGATTTGAGCGAAAATCCACAGCAGGGAAGAACGGTTTCGAGCATATCATTCGTTCCATCGGTAATGGGACTTATTATTGCAGGCGAGGTTATTAAAGATTTAATAGGTTGGGGGAAAAAGAAATGACATTAAAGGACGTAGCACGTGTTTCGGGTTGCTCGGTAGCAACCGTTTCAAAGGTTTTTAAAAATAGTCCTGAAATCAGTGAGGGCACAAAGGCAAGGGTGTTGAAGGCGGCAAAGCAGGTAGGATACTTAGATAAGGCAACCGCTAAATCCCTTACCCTTGGCGGACACAAACCGGTGGTTTTTGCCGATGCTTCGGGCAAATATAGCGGTGATATTGTTTCGTTAACACGCATTTTCGAAAAATATGAATTTACTCTTATATACGTAGCTCTTTCCTCCAAAAAGGCGGAGGAAATCTCAAGGCAAATTGGTGCTTGGGGCACAGTTGTAACCGAAAATAATAACCTGAAATCCGAAAACATTTTCCGCTTTTCGGATAATCAAAAGGAGCTAGAGGGTTATCTGGATAAGCTCTCTCGTTTCGTGCCCAAAAGAGCCCCCAGAACTACCACCTATAAAGGTGATTATTCCGGCGCAAGAAAAACTGTACCCGCAAAGCCTGTAAGGAAGCAGGACGATATTTGGCTTTTGTAATGCCTTAGGAAAAACATATAAATTAAGCGGCTATGCCATTTTCTTGGCTAGCCGCTTTTATTGTTATGGTTATATTAGGTCATTTTAAGCCCAAAACTGACCGATAGGGCTCTATCTACCTTGTCCATAGAAATAAGGTCTAAAGCGCCCATACGCTCTTTAAGGCGCTTTTTGTCAATGGTTCTGACCTGCTCCAATAAAATGGTAGAATTCTTTTGAAGCCCCGAATCTTCCGCCTCCACCGAAATGTGGGTAGGAAGACTTGTTTTATCCTGCTGACTTGTTATTGCGGCGGCAATTACAGTGGGACTGTAGCGGTTGCCAATGTCGTTTTGAATAATAAGTACAGGTCGAACGCCTCCTTGCTCTGAGCCAATAACGGGGCTTAAATCGGCGTAGTATATTTCTCCTCGTTTAACGGTCACCTAAAATTCTTCCTTTCCAAGCGTTAATTTACTGTCGAGGTTATTTTTACCCTAAGTGTTATAATTTAAACAAAAGTCTTGAAAGTTTTTAAAACTTTTAATTGCAAACGTTTGGGATATTATCTTCGTTTGCTTATATATTATTTTATGCAAAAGGGATAAAAGGTGGTCGCTTTGGTTCAAAAACAAAGACCTTAAACTTTAAAATATAGGTAGGGAATATAGGGTGTTTAAAAAATGCATAAAAGGTATTTTTTGGGGAAATATTTAAAATTGAAGGTGTCAATATAAGCAAAATATACAAAATAATTTTAAAAAATGCCTTATAATTAACATTTTCAACAACAAAATGGAGAATATTTGTAACTTATTGCAAAAAGGTGCTAAAAATCAA